>PWFB01000150.1 GCA_003553695.1 Desulfonatronospira sp. | reverse complement strand
CCGTAGACGGTATTGTTCACGTAAACCACGGTGATCTTTTCCCCCCGGTTGGCGGCGTGCATGATCTCGGCCAGGCCGATGGAGGCCAGGTCCCCGTCACCCTGGTAAACCAGCACCAAACTGTCCGGGGAGCTTCTCTTGACCCCGGTGGCCACTGCCGGAGCCCTTCCATGGGGAGCTTCCAGGGTATCCACCAGTACGTAGTTGTAGATAAAGGCTCCGCAGCCAATTGCGGCCACGCATATGCTTTTCTGAGCCAGCCCGGCCTCTTCCAGTCCAGAGGCCAGCATCTTGTGTACAATGCCGTGGTGGCAGCCTGGACAGAAATGCGTGGGCACATCCGCCAGAATATCCGGCGATTTGTAGGCCAGTACTTCCTGCATGTTGTTGCTCCTTGAATATCTTAAGCCAGGTTCGTCTTTGCGGGCAAAAAAATATCAGCTGTCGGTTTTTAATGAACCGGCAACCCCGCACCTTTACCCTGTAAGTTCCTTAAGTATGGGTTCCTCGAAATCCTCAGGGGTAGGCAGATTGCCAGGCAGGTGTCCATAAAAACCACTTTCAGCCAGTCCGCAGATGGACAGGCGCACATCCTCCACCATCTGGCCCATGTTGTGTTCGATG
This sequence comes from Desulfonatronospira sp., assembly GCA_003553695.1. Lineage (GTDB taxonomy): Bacteria > Desulfobacterota > Desulfovibrionia > Desulfovibrionales > Desulfonatronovibrionaceae > Desulfonatronospira. The sequence goes on along the minus strand of PWFB01000150.1, from coordinate 3,028 downwards.
GTCATAAAGCGTTTGCCCTGGCGGGCCAGTTCCTGCAGGGCAGGCGCAGGAAAAGGAAACAGGGTTATGGGGCGCAGGAGACCCACCATATGGCCCTCCTTGCGCAGCTTACGCACTGTAGACTTGACGATGCGCCCTATGGAACCGAAAGCCACCAACACAAGCCGGGCGTCAGAGGTCAAAAACTCTTCGTGCCGACATTCTTTGCGGGCCTTTAGATACTTTTCCTGCAGGTCCTGGTTGTGCCTGCCCAGAGTACCCTCGGCCAGGCGCAGGGAACGGATGATACGGGGGCTGCGCTCCCCGAAGCCTTCCAGCCTCCAGGAAGCCGTCTCCAGCGGATCCGGACCCGATGGTGCCCTGGTATCAATGGGCTCCATCATCTGCCCCAGGATGGCGTCCCCCAGGATCATTACCGGGTTGCGGTACTCAAAAGCCAGGTCAAAAGCCTGAAAAGTCAGGTCGTAAGCCTCCTGCACACTGCCCGGGGCCAGCACGATCTGGCGGTAGTCCCCGTGGCCGCCGCCCTTGACCGCCTGGAAATAATCTCCCTGGGAAGGGCCTATATCCCCAAGACCCGGACCGCCCCGGCTGATATTGACGATGACCCCCGGCAGGTCGCTGCCGGCCATATAGGATATGGCCTCCTGCTTCAGTGATATTCCTGGGCTTGAGGATGAAGTCATGGCTCTCACCCCGCAGGCACCAGCCCCCAGAAGCATGTTGGCTGCGGCGATCTCACTTTCGGCCTGGATGAACTCCCCTCCTGTTGCGGGGAGAACCCTGGACAAATACTCGGGTATGTCGTTCTGCGGAGTGATGGGATAACCGAAGTAGCACCTGCAGCCGGCGTCCACAGCCCCTCTGGCGATAGCCTCGTTTCCTTTGATAAAAATCCTAGACATGCTCTTGCTCCAGGTTTTTTGCGTCGTTCCTGTCCTTTTTACTGCGGTACACCACAAATACCTCGTCGGGACAGATCTCGGCGCAGAAGCCGCATCCCTTGCACACACTCATATCCTGGTTCTTCACCCTGATCACCTTGTAGCCCTGCCTGTTGGGTCTGTCCGCCTGCTCCAGCATGTCCACCGGACACACAAGGGTACATAGAAGGCACCCCTTGCACCTTTCCTCGCGAATTATCACCCTGGACATCTATCCTCCCCGGATCAATCAAACTTATTTAATAAACATGGCATCGCCGTAGGAAAAAAAACGAAAACCCTCATCCCTGGCGTATTTGTAGCTGTAGAAAATTTTTTGCCTGCCTGTAAAGGCGGACACCATAATCAAAAGGGATGATTTGGGCAAATGAAAGTTGGTGATGAGCTGATCCACAGCTTCAAACCTGAACCCCGGATAGATATAAAGATCAGTCCAGCCTGTAAAGGGCTCTACCCGGCCCCTCATCCTGCAGACGCTTTCCAGGGTGCGCACCGTGGTGGTTCCCACCGCCACCACCTTGCGCCCCTCAACCTGGGCCGACCGGATGCTTCGGGCAGCCTGCAATCCCACCTCGATGTACTCGGGATGCATCACATGCTGCCTGATATCCTTTGACTTCACCGGGCTGAAAGTACCATATCCCACGTAAAGACAGACCTCCGCCCACATGCAACCCATGTCCTCAAGCCTCTGGCGGAGCTGCGGCGTAAAATGCATGCCTGCAGTAGGTGCCGCCACCGATCCCTGCTTATCCGGGTCGGCGTAGACCGTCTGGTAGCGCTGGACGTCCTGAGGCTCATCCTGCCTCTTGATGTAGGGAGGAAGGGGAACATGGCCGAAGCGCACAAAATAATCCCCAAGGTCTCCTGTCCAGAAAAGATCACCCATGGCCCTGCCCTGGGCCAGCTCCTTAGTGAGCCTGAAGCGCACATTTTCCGCGAAATAAATCCAGTCGCCGGGCCTGGGGCGTCTGGAAGCCCGTACAAGGCACTCAACCCGGGCCTTTTTTTCCCCGTTCTCCCTGGCTGGGCTTATAAGAGGCAGGGGTGTCAGAAGTAAAAACTCCACCGCCCCGGAACTTTCCTTTCGGCCCATGAGCCTTGCCGGCAGCACCTTTGAATTGTTAACCACCAGAAGCGACCCCGGCTCCAGGTATTGGTCAATGTTCTCAAACCTGGCCTCCTGAATATCACCGCCCTGCCTGTCCAGCACCAGAAGCCTGGATTCACCTCTGCCCGGAGCCGGCCTGGATGCTATCCTGGCCGGATCCAGATCATAGTCATAATTTTTAAGATCAAAATCTTCGGGAATGGTCATGGCCGACTTTTATTGTAATTCATACCTGAAATCCACCCAAAAGGCTTTCCAGCAATCCACCCACAAACCCTGGACATCCTCCAAAATTGACAGCAAAAGCAAAAATCAATACTCAAGCCGGGAAATGTGCTGTAAACTTTTCTTTGAAGATATAAAGGAGCGGACATGGCCGAACCAAAGTATTGCCTCCGGGTGAGATCGGATTTCAGTTCATCGCATCAGCTGAGAAATTACGGGGGAAAGTGCGAAAGCCTGCACGGGCACAATTTTCAGGTGCAGGTCCAGGTGTGCGGAAAAAAGATTGACCCGGATACAGGTATGCTCATGGATTTCAAGGAACTTAAAAACAGCCTGCAGGCAGTGCTGGAAGAACTTGACCACAAACATCTCAACGACCTGCCCCACTTCAAAGTGTCCAACCCTTCATCGGAAAATCTGGCCTGCTTCGTTTTCCAGGGGCTAAAGGCCCGTCTCATGAACAGGGGCGTAACACTGGACTGGGTCATGGTGGCTGAAAAAGACAGTTCCAGGGCCTATTACAGCGAACCATAACCCCTCTGCGGGGCAGTTAGACCCGCTGTGCTGCCATCTGCATTTCAGCCTGGCAGCTTACTTATTGCGTGTCATCAAAAATATTTATTACAGGGTAACTATTCAGCACCTGTGGGCGAAAAGCCAGGGGCCGGGGGTTCGGCAAACTGGGTCCCGCACTTACTTTTTCTATGTCTGATCAATTTTTAAATCAAAATTTGCCAGAAAGTAAGTG
>PWFB01000191.1 GCA_003553695.1 Desulfonatronospira sp. | reverse complement strand
TTTGCCCTGAGCAACTGTTTTGAATTCAATTATCCGGAATTGACGGCTCAGCCTGCATATCTGCTGGATATAGGAGGACAGCACAGTATCTTTGCTGTATTCTGGAAAAACCAGCCCCTGTTCTTCCGGGAAATGTCCTTTGGTGGCAAGCAGTTGACCGATGTCATTGCTTCCGCCCTGGAATTGGATCCTTCCCGGGCTGAAGCCCTGAAGCTTCAGGGACCCGATTTTTTAAGCAGCCAGGATAAAAGCCTCATCATCAGCGAATGCAGCAGGATCCTGCGCACCTGGGCCTCGGAGATCAAAAGGCTGGTGAGTTTTTACCAGACTTCCATGCCGGCGGTTAAACAGGCAGCCATGCTCCTTTTATCCGGCGGAGGCAGTTTGTTTAAGGGTGTTGGCAGCACCCTGGCGGAGGAGCTGCAGCTGGAAACCAGGCATTTGGACCCGTGGAAAAATGTGGAAATCAGCTCCAATGATTTTGACCTCAAGTACCTGGAGTCGGTCAAGCCACAGTTCTGCGTGCCCACTGGCCTTGCCCTGAGAGGATTTATCTAGTCCATGATCAAGATCAACCTGTTGCCGCATTCCAAAAGGGCCAGGTTAAAGCCTGCGGAAAAACAGATCATCCTGGGTCTGGGCCTGGTCCTTTGTATAAGCCTGGTGTGCGCGGTTTTGATCATGTGGTCCGGCAACCGGGTCTCCAGCCTTGAAAAAAGTGTTGCCCGCCTGGAGGAACAAAGACACGAACTTCTTCAGCAGGTAAGGCACAATAACGAAATCAAGGACAAGATGCAGCAGATGCAGTCCAATATCCGGGCCATCAAGGATATACGCACCATACAACCCCTGCCGGTTCGCTACATTGAAACCCTGGTAAGCAACCTGCCCGACCAGAGAATCTGGTTTGAATCCATGGACCTGGATCCGGACGGCACTCTGGAGATCCGGGGAGTAGTTCTGGACAACCAGGTTTTTGCCCGTTATGTGGACGATCTTCGCCAGTCACCCTATGTGCATAGTGTCAACACCAGGAGAACTTCCCGCAGGCAGATCCAGGATCTGGACCTGGTGGAATTCGACTTCCGGATTCAGGCAGGAGAGCCTGTGCCTGGGGAATTGACCCTGCAGGACAGCAGCTAAGAGTAGGCCATGAAACTGAGCAGGGAGCAGATCATTGCCGGGGTGGAAACCCTCAGCACAGGACGCAAAATACTTATCCTGGTCCTGCTGGTGATTATTGTCGGGGGAGGCTCATGGCAGTTTTTTATTAATCCCTGCCTGCAAGAGGCCAGGCACCTTGAATCCGAGATTGAAGCCCTGGAAATGGAAATTAAGCTCTATTCCGGACAGGTGCAGGGCTTGGCCAAAAAAGAAAAGGAGGCCGGGAGAATGCAGCAGGAGCTGGAGATGGCCCAGACCCTGCTTCCCGCTGATGCTCATGCCCTGGAAAGGCTGCTTGCTTCATTTGAGCGCCTTGGCAATGAAAAGGGGGTGCGCTTTCTCCTTTTCCAGCCCGGCAGCGAGGAGATGCATGATCATTTCGCCAGCCGGAGTGTCCAACTGCGCCTGCAGGGACGCTTTCACGACCTGGTGAGCTATTTTGACGCCCTGGCCGGACTGGACAGGCTGGTAAGCCTGGATAGCCTGCGCCTGCGTCCTGTGGAAAAGCAGCAGTTTGCCAGGGACAGGATGCTTACAGCAGAATCCAGGCAGCGGGTCTACCGGGCCCTTACCGCCGAGGAAGAGGCAGCCCGGGAGGAGGATTAAGCCATGCCGGTAAATAAAGGTTGGGGTTTAAAAACAGCTGGCTGCATGGCAATTATCCTTACTATGGGCCATACCACTCCAACACAAGCAGATGAACAGAGTCCGCCTGAACCGGACTGGATGCAGGTGGAAGCTCCGCAATACAGCCCGGAAGGGCTTCAAGATCCTTTTGTTCCTTTTGTCATGCCCGAAGAACCGCCGGATACCCTTCCAGCCATGGAACGTCTAAGGCCTCTTACCCCCCTGGAACGGGTTGAGCTGGGGCAGTTGAGGCTTGTGGGCACCATCAAGTCCCCGGAGCAGGAAGTAATGGCCATGGTGGAACTGCCCGATGGAAAGGGCGTCATGCTGCACAAGGGCACCAGAATTGGACCCAACCAGGGAGAGGTTGTGGAAATACACCCTGACAGAGTAGTGGTCAGGGAATATATTCAGGGAGTATACGGAATCCAGGAAACCCTTAGCTCCCTGAAGCTCCGACCCGGCGGAGAAAGTGATTGACATGATCAGCAAAAACCTGTTTTTGACAGCAACTATGCTTATGCTTACCATAGCCGGCTTTGGCCTGCTGATTTCTCATAGTGCCCTGGCGGAAAAGTTTCCAGAGGGCCTGGATGCAAGGCGTACTGTCCAGGAAATAGATTTCTGGGTGGACCAGAACAAGACCCTGAATGTGCAGCTTCAAGGGCAGGGGCCTTTCGATTATGCTGTTACCGGCAGGGAACTGGGCCGTATGCATATCCTTCTGCCGGAAAGTAACGCCCTGGAAAGACTGGTCCGCCTGTACCGCCTGGATGAAATGGACACCCCTCTAAAATCCCTTCTTCTAAGAAACACAGATGAGGGTGCCTTGATCACATGGGTCTGGACCAGTGAGCCTGAGCTTAACGTCCATCAGTCTGAAGATAAACTTCTTTTTCAGCTTGCCGCGAGCAGTGAGGCTGCCGGGGCTCCACCAGCCGGGTCCGGGCTGACCAATCTGGAGCAGGAAGAAGGACAGCTCCGGCAGGACTCTCTTTTTCCAGGTATGCGGGAAGCATACACCGGAGAGCCGGTGTTTATAGACCTGCAAAACGCTCAAGTGGAACATGTCCTGCGTCTTATCACCCACTACACCGAATACAATCTTATCCTGGACGAGGAGGTGCAGGGCAAGATTTCCCTGCGCCTGCGGGAGGTCCCCTGGGATCAGGCTCTGGATCTTGTCCTGGCCCAGAAGGACCTGGGCATGGTTCGCATGGGCAATATTATCCGGGTGACCACCGCGGACAGGCTGGAAGCTGAAAAAGAAAGACGACGCCGCTCCAGGGAAGCCCACCTGGAAGAACAGGAAAGCCTGCGCAAGCTTGAACCCTTGCAACAGAGGTTTATTCAGATCAATTACGCCAGAGCCGGGGAACTCCAGCCCAAAATAAAGGACTTTCTGTCCAAAAGGGGAAGAGTGACCCAGGACGAACGTACCAACACCCTGATCGTTCGCGATACTCCCACCCAGCTTGAAGAAATCGCTGAGTTGATCCAGAATCTGGATCGCCCCGAACGCCAGGTGCTTATTGAAGCCAGGGTGGTATACGCAACTGAGAGTTTTCGCCGCGAACTGGGCATTGACTGGCACTTTGACTACGCTGCACCCATAAGCGGAGCCCTGCAAGGAACTGTGGAAATGCAGAGCATGAACCTGCCCGGACAGCTGGACAACCTCATGGCCCTGGGCGGTGGCCTGGAAAGATTCGCCGGGAGCATGTTCAGGCTGGATGCACAACTGCGCCTGGGGGAAGTGGAAAACAAGGCCAGCACCATTTCCGCACCACAGGTAATGACCCTGAACAACCAGAAGGCCGAGATCGAGCAGGGCACGCGCATCCGCAGACAGGTTGAAGATGAACGCGGCACCCGGACAGAGTATGAGGACGCAGTCCTAAGACTTGTTGTCCAGCCTCAGATCACTCCGGAAAACAACCTCATCCTGAACCTGGAGGTCAGGGATGATACCCCTGCTGAGGACGGAATCGACACCAAACTCACCAGGACCACTTTACTGGTGGATGACGGAGAGACCATAGTCATAGGGGGTATAAAGAAACTCCTGGAAAGCGAGCGTTTTCACCGTGTGCCCGGCCTGTCCAACATCCCTTTGCTGGGAAGCCTGTTTTCCAGCGAGTTCATAGAGGAAGGCAAGGACGAACTGCTCATATTCATCCGCCCCAAGATCCAGTAGAGTAGAATGTAATGGAACTGAAACTCCCATCATGCAAAGACCTGCGCAGCATCTGGCAGGAAAGCTTTCTGGGACAGAAGGGGTTCTTCATACCAGGAGAACGTAAGTTTCCCATCGGCCGGGAAATGAAAATTGAACTGGTGGTGGAAGGATCGCACTGGGGCTCCCTGAAAGTGGTCCCGGTCTGGGCCAACCTGTTCGGCCCGGAAGGCAGTGACCTGCCCCGGGGAACTTTTCTGCAGCTCTCCTCTTGCGAACAGGACCTGGAAAAACGTATAAAAGCCGCCTGCCGCAGCTGATTATCTTTAATCCACTGCAATAAACCAGGCAATGAGAACATACAGTATAAACCATCCGTGGCAGAACCCATGTCAGAACAATTAAGCCGACTCATCCGGAACGAGGTAAAATCCTTCAAACCCTATTCCCCTGGTCTGGGTATTGATGAGATAAAGAAGAAATACGGGCTGAGCCGGGTCATCAAGATGGCCAGCAATGAGAACCCCCTGGGGGTCTCCCCGCTGGTGCAGGAAACCATATCCAGCAGCTCCGGCCTGGCCTTTCGCTACCCCGGGGCCAACAACCCGGAGCTCTGCCTGGCGGTTGCCCGTCACCTGGGACTGGACCCTGCCTGCATAGTCTGCGGCAATGGATCAGATGAACTCATAGATCTTTTGATCCGCATGCTGTCGGTTCCGGGCCGGGACAATATAGTGGCCTTTAATCCCTGTTTCAGTATTTACAGGCTGCAGGCCCGGTTGAGCGGAGTGGAATTCCGCCAGGCAGAATTAAATCCGGATTTCAGCTTTGCCTTTAAAGAACTTCTAAACCTGGTGGATGATAAGACCAGGGTGGTTTTTCTGACCAATCCGGACAACCCTTCCGGGTATGCAGCCCCCGCATCCGAGCTGCACCGGTTCGCATCAAAGCTGCCTCAAGGATGCTGCCTGGTGGTGGACGAGGCTTATATCGATTTTGCTGATCCCCTGGATCATTACTCCATGCTCTCATTTTTCAGGCCCGATTCCAATCTGGTGGTGCTGCGCACCTTTTCCAAGATGTATGCCCTGGCCGGACTGAGGCTCGGCTATGCCATCCTCCCCGTGACCCTGGCGGATTATATGCGCCGCATCAGACTGCCCTTCAGCGTAAATATCCTGGCGGAAAAAGCCGGGCAGGCCGCCCTGAAAGACAGTGAGTTCACCCGGCAATCCCTTGCGGTTATTACCCGGGGCCGGGAATTTCTCTCCAGCGAACTCAAAAACCTGGGTTGTAAGGTCTATTCTTCCCAGGCCAACTTCATCATGTTTTATCCTCCGGTGAATGCAGGCCATATTTTCCAGGAGCTTTTAAAACGCGGAATCATCATCCGCCCCCTGGACAGCTACGGCTTTGCGCACCTTTTGCGGGTCAGCATCGGCACCGCAGAGGAAAACGAGATCTTTATAAAATATATGCAGGAGGTAATGGGTTGAGCACTGCACCGGTGATTATCACCATAGACGGCCCGGCAGGCGTGGGCAAGACCACCCTGGCCAAGGGCCTGGCCCGCAGGCTGCAGATCGCCTACCTGGATACCGGGGCCATGTACCGAGCTGCAGCCTGGATGCTTGGACCTTCGGGTGCGGAAATGCAGGAGGATGAACTGGCCTCAAGGCTTGCTTCCATGCGCTTTACTCTCAAGGGAGCAGGGCCGGAGAGCTGTCTTCTTCTGGAAGACAGGGTAATTGGAGACCAGGTGCGCACCGAGGAGGTGGGACTTCTGGCCTCCAGCATCGCCGCCCTTGGGTTGGTGCGGGAATACATGAAAAAGTCCCAGCAGAAAATTGGCCGGGAGATCTCTCTGGTGGCCGAAGGCAGGGATATGGGCACAGTGGTTTTTCCAGGTGCCCCTTACAAGTTTTTTTTGCAGGCTGATCCGGTGATCCGGGCGGCAAGAAGGTGCAGACAACTCCAGGAACTGGGCCAGGACGCTGATGAAAAGCGTATCCTGGAACAGATGCGCCGGCGCGACTCCCAGGACAGCCAGAGGGCCATCGCCCCTCTGGTGCCGGCTTCCGATGCCGTGTCCATTGACACCGGCAGCCTCACCCCGGAAGAGATCCTGGACCGGATGGAGGCCATTTTTGCAGACAAAGAGGTCAGAAGTCAGAGGTCAGAGACTTAATCGGCTTTAGCGGAGAGGTCAGGGGACGTCGCTAAAGTCGCTAATGCTGGCCATGCCCGCAACCCAAGCGAAAAAGTTACCTCTGGCCATTTAACTGTCTATGCTTACGCTTATCATCATGGTCGGGATCGGTATCGGGGTCGAAGTCGGAATCAAATCCGGTAGGCAAAGTCATGTAAAAAGCTGCCCGGTATTTTCGATACCGATTCCGATACCGACACCGACAAAAGTGGTATATTCCAGCACCATAGCACAAACTTTTTTTGTTTTTTATGACAAGGTTTCAGGAGTAAGTCACTAAAGGAATAAACCCCAATGCCCCATGCCCCCTCACCCCTTGGCTTTCTGCCACAACTCTTCAAGATGCTCCATATCCAGGCTGGAAATATCCCATCCTTTTTCCCTGGCCATGTCTTCCATGACCTGCATGCGGCTGGCAAACTTGGCATTGGTTTCCGCCAGGGCAGAGTTGGCTTTTATTTTATGGCGGCGGCCATACTCCACCAGGGTAAACAGGTAATCCCCGAATTCCTCCTGCATCTTTTCCCGGTCCCTGCTTTCCAGGGCCTCTAGCCACTCCTGCCACTCTTCGACCAGTTTGTCTTCCAGGTCTTCGTCCCTGGCCCAGGTAAAGCCCATTCTGGCAGCCTTGGAATTTATGCGGTAAGCCATAAGAAGCGGAGGCAGGCTCTTGGGAACTGAATCCAGGACATAGCCGCGGGCGTGATTTTTTTCGGTCTTTTTTATTTCTTCCCAGTTCTGCGTAAGTTCCTGGCGGGAATTAATCTCTTTTGCATCAAAAACATGCGGATGCCTGCGAATCATTTTTTGGGTCCCTTCGCGCATGGCCTGCTGCAAAAGTGCGCCTCCCCCGTACGAACGACTGATGAAGGCCAGCAGAAACATGACATCCCCCAGTTCTTCGCTCACATCCTGGGGTTTGTCGCAGCGTATGGCCTCTACAAGCTCAAAAGTTTCCTCCACCAGGTAGTCACAAAGGCTTTTGGGGGTCTGTTCCCGATCCCAGGGGCAACCCTGGGGACCCAGAAGTGTTTCTATCACCTCCTGCAGGTCGTCCACAGCACTTCTTGCACTCAATTTTCTTCAGCCTCTTGGTTAAATAGTTCCTGCCATCCGTGTTCCCACATTTCTGCCGCCTTTCCGGCCTTGTCCGAAAAAGTCTCTTTCAGGTCTTCGGGCAGATACCCGGCCAGGCTTTCGGTTAATTCAAAAAAATATGGCGCAATCTGAGAATCGGCTACCAGGTCGTGTTCAGCCGGCAGAAATACAGTCAAAAGCAACAGGGAGATGCTGCAGATAAGTCCGGCCTTGATAAAACCCAGCAGCCCTCCACCCAGGCGGTCAAGCCAGCCGAGCATAATCATCCGCAGCAGGCTTCTTAGAAAAAATGCCAGCAGGGCCACTGCAGCCATGCTTGCCAGAAATATGCTCAGATAGCTTATTATCTGGGACCACGTCTCACTGTTGATAATCTCGTTTACCCAGGGATAAACATCCATATAAAACCGGTTGGCAGCCAGAAAGCCTGCAACAAGCCCTCCGATAGAGGCAATCTCCAGAACCAGCCCCCTGTAAATCCCCCGGAACAAAAAAAAGCCAAGCACGACAACAAAAAATATATCCAGAGCATTCATGGCATTCTCCCAACATACCGACTTTGTTCAGGTCTGTCTGTTGCCCGGGCATGCTGTAATGTCCAGGCTTGTTCACCCTTGACAGTATACAACCAAGCAATTAAATTCAATCATTTTTAGAAGCAAAACAGCAATCACTATAAAGGAGTAAAGTTATGTCTTACGATATTCAACTGGTCAAGCTGGTCAACGGGGACATGGTTCTGGGCAAGTGGAACGCCCAGGAAAACAAGATTACGGACCCGGCAATGCTGCAGATGATACCCACCCAGCAGGGCGGAGTGCAGATGATGCTGCTTCCCTTCGGCTATCCTTTAGAAAATGAGGTAACCGGGGAAATCGAAGGCAGGCACATTATGTACTATTACAAAAAGATCCCGGAAGAGCTCAAGAACAAGTATATGGAGGCATCCAGCAACCTGACCATCTCCGGAGCCAACGACCTCAAGAACCTGGGCAACATGGCCGGCGGAGGTCAGAATATGACCGACCTCGGTTCCCTGTTTAAAAAGTAAAATTATTTTTGGCCACAAAAAAAGGTCGCCTGGTCATCAAGCCAGGCGACCTTTTTTTGTGAGCTCAGTCGGGGCGGGCCTTTCAGCCCGCTCCTCTGCCGCACCCTTAGCTTTCTATGGCTATCTTTTTGGCTCTGGTGCTTTCGGGATTCAAGGGCACATTAATTGTCAGCACGCCGTCCTTGTACTTGGCCCTGACATTGCCGGGATCAACCTCTCCCCTGAGGGGAATGGTGCGGTAGAAGCGACCGTAGGAAAACTCCCTGTGCACCTGGTTTTCCTTCTCGTCTTTATGCTCGTGCTTTTTCTCACCGCTCAGGATCAGGTGGTTGTTTTCCACTCTTATATCCATATCGTCCGGCTTGATGCCGGGCACTTCAGCCCGCACCACTATTTCATTTTCTTTTTCGCTGACCTCAACTGCAGGGGTAAACTGCTGATCCATCTCCTCAAGCCCCCGAAAAGGGTCCTTCCACATATCTTCAAACATTTCGAACATATCCATGGGCGTTCTCATGGCTGTTCTTCTAGCAGGCGCGGTGGTTCTTCTTGTTGGCAGAAAACGTTCCATCATTTCCATCACCTCCTTTAATACTCAAGCCTTAACCGGATTCAATCTGAATCTTGCGCGGCTTGGCTTTTTCCGCTTTGGGCAGATAGAGTTCCAGCACGCCGTTTTTCATTGTAGCCTTGATATTGTTGCGGTCTACCACGTCGGAGATGGTGAAACTCCTTTGATACTCACAATCACCGAATTCCATATGTATGTTGCTGGCATTCTCAATCTTGGGAAACTCGGGGCGCGCGGATATTTCCAGATCCGAATCCTGAAGATCAATGCTCAACTTTTCCCTGGTCACACCAGGCATATCCATATAGATATGAAAACCGTCCTCTTTTTCAATTATATCCGTACTGGGTGAAAAACGCGGCATGTTTTGAGCTTCTCTTTTCTGCACTTCACTGGTCATGTTCATCACCTCCCTGTTATTCAGCCTCAATGCTGACCTTTTTGGGCTTGGCTTCTTCAGCTTTGGGCACCACTATGTCCAGAATCCCATCTTTCATTTTGGCCTTTACCTTTTCTGCATCAACTGGAACATTCAGATTTATCACTCTTTGAAAAAGACCTGCTGGACGTTCCTGTCTGTAGTAATTGCCTGTGTCGTGCTTTCTGTTGCCCTTAATAACCAGACTTCCGTCACTTAATGTAATATCAACATCTTCTATCTGCACTCCAGGCATTTCAAGATGCACATAAATATTGCTTACATCTTCACTGATATTTACAGGTGGATAAGCATTTCTCCTCTGACTGATCATGGATGGTTTCCAGATCTCATCAAAAAACCTGTCCATCTGTCGCGGTACATTGTAAAAGCTGCTCAGATCAATGACCATATCTCATCACCTCCGTTTCATTGTTTCCTGTTTTTATGAGTTAAATAAACAAGAAAACCAGGGTGTCAAGACAGGTTAACGAAAAATAACGCAAAACATCTCTTAAAACAGGAAAAATACTGGCAGAAATGCAAAAAAGGGCATTTCAGCCCTTTTTTATCTGGATATTTTAAATCAGTGCAGAGGATTCAACCTGCTTTTATGGCTCATTCTCCCCCTTAAGGATGAAATCCTCAGTAAGCTGGCAGGCCATATCATCATTGAACTGACGCGGAGGGTGCTTCATCAGGTAGGCTGAAGGGCCCAGGAGAGGGCCGCCCTGTCCCCTTTCCAGGGCCAGCTTGCAGCACCGGATGGCGTCAATAGCCACTCCGGCGGAGTTCGGCGAATCCTCCACGCTGAGGCGAAGCTCCAGGTTCATGGGTACATCACCGAACAGCCTGCCTTCCATGCGCAGGAAACAGACCTTGTTGTCCTTTTGCCAGGTTATGTAGTCGCTGGGTCCGACATGGATATTGTCCGGGTCCAGACGGTGAGCCAGCACGGATTGCACAGACTCTGTCTTGGATTCTTTTTTTGAGGAGAGCCTGCTTTTGTTGAGCATGTTCAGAAAATCGGTATTGCCGCCGGTATTAAGCTGGTATGTCCGTTCCAGCTTGACCCCTCTCTGACTGAAGAGGTGTCCCAGGGTGCGGTGCACAATAGTAGCTCCCAGCTGGGCCTTTATATCATCTCCTATGACAGGCAGGCCCCTGGACGCAAACTTTTCCGCCCAGGCAGAGTCGCTGGCAATAAACACCGGCATGTTGTTGATAAAAGCTGTTCCGGCGTCCATGGCGCACTGGGCATAAAACCTGGCAGCCTCCTCCGAGCCCACCGGGAGATAATTGAGCAGAATCTCTGCCTTGCTGGACTTTAAAATCTCCACCACCTGTTCCCTGTCCGACTCCGGCTCATGGCTGAGCACAAAAGTCCGCCCTTCCGGATAACCATGGAGATGCTCGGAAAAACCGTCCAGCACCCTGCCCATTCGCACCTTGACTCCCATCTCGGGAATATCCGGCTCGAATACTGTTGTACAGTTGGGCTCTGCAAATACAGCCCGGGACAGATCTTTGCCCACCTTGCGCCTGTCAATATCCAGGGCGGCGACGACATCTATATCACCGGGGCTGTATCCGCCGATTTCCCAGTGCATCAACCCCACAGCCTCAGCAGGCTTCTGGTTCTTATAATAATATATTCCCTGAATCAACGAGCTGGCGCAATTTCCCACACCCACCACGGCAATCCTGATGCTGCCCCGCACTTAAAACCTCCTTGAATTCAAAGTTTCACCTGTGTCCAAATCCATATTCAAGTTAATACACCAGCAAGGCCTCAGTCCAGCACTCCCGGGACTTTCCATACCTACTTTCTTCACCTGCCTCCTTCTTCCCCTCACTTATCACAACCCATGACCCAAACAAATCAGTCAGACTTTACAGGCCGTTCTCAGGTCTTCAACAGCATCGGTCATCTCCCAGGTAAAATCAGGGTGATCCCGGCCGACATGACCGTAACAGGCTGTTTGGCTATAAATGGGCCGCAGCAGGTTCAGGCGTTTAATAATGTGGTAGGGCCGCAGATCAAAAACCTCCCGCACCGCCTGAGTCAAAACATGGTCCGGGACCTGTCCGGTCCCCCAGGATGTAGCCATGATGGACACAGGCTCGGCCACGCCTATGGCGTAAGCGATCTGCACCTCGCAACGCTCAGCTATTTCAGCTGCAACGATATTTTTGGCAATGTATCTGGCCATGTAGCCTGCACTTCGATCCACTTTGGAAGGATCTTTTCCGGAAAAGGCCCCGCCGCCATGATTTCCCATGCCGCCGTAGGTATCCTGGATGATCTTTCGCCCTGTGAGCCCGCAGTCTGCAATGGGACCGCCCAGCACGAACCTGGAGGTGGTATTTATAAAGATGCGCGTGTCTTTGTCCAGCATCTCGGGAGGCAGGGTATGGAAGACCACTTCTGCCCGCACGGCCTCCGCCAGATCTTCGTAAGAAGTATCCTCGTTGTGCTGGGAGGCAATGACCACGTAATCAATCCTTGCCGGCTTGCCGTTGAGGTACTCCACGCTGACCTCGGTCTTGCCGTCGGGACGCAGGAAATCCAGTATCCCCCTCTTGCGCACGTAAGCCAGCCGCCTGGACAGCTTGTGGGCATAATATATGGGTGCCGGCATAAACAGTGGACTTTCCCGCACGGCATAGCCGAACATCATGCCCTGGTCCCCTGCTCCCTGGTCCTCCCGGGATTTGCGGTCAATCCCCCTGGCAATGTCCGGAGACTGTTTGTCTATGGAGGAAAGAACCGAGCACGTCTCCCAGTCAAAACCCATTTCTGAACTGCTGTAGCCGATTTTACGCAGGGTCTGCCTGACAATGTCCGGCAGATCAGCATACCCGCTGGTGGTGATTTCACCGGCAATAAAGGCCAGTCCCGTGGTAACCAGGGTTTCACAGGCCACCCGGGCATGTTTGTCCTGGGCCAGTATAGCGTCCAGCACCGCATCTGAAATCTGATCCGCCACCTTGTCCGGATGGCCCTCTGTAGCGGATTCGGAGGTGAACACATAGTTTTTATTGGATAAGAACATGCCTATCCCCTTTCGCCTTTCTTATGCGGGGTGAGTATCCCCCCGGACATAAGCAGCTTGAAGGAATCCTCCACGCTCATGTCCAGAGGGATGGTTTCATCTTCGGGCACCATGAGATAAAATCCGGATGTAGGGTTGGGAGTTGTGGGCACGTAGACGTTGACCATTTTTCTCCTGGTCTTTTCCTGCAGTTCGCCCACAGCCACACCGGTAACATAGGCCATGGCGTACACTCCTTCCTTGGGATATTCAATAAGCACCACCCGCTTGAAGTCCCTGGCCGTACTCCTGGCTATGGTATCCAGAAGCTGCTTGACCGATGTATAGATCTTGTTGACTATGGGAATACGTTCAACAATTTTTTCCCATAGGTACACCAGCTTTTTTCCCAGATAATTGCGGACAAACATCCCGGAAAGGATCAGCACCACCAGTAGCAGGATCAGGCCCAGACCCGGGACCGGGAAGGGCATGAAATTCTCCGGGCGGTAGGAGGGGGGAATGATGAGCAGGATACGGTCAATCCATTCAATGGTAACCTTTAAAATGAAAAAGGTGGCCACTATCGGGGCCAGAAACAGGATGCCGGCCAGGATATTCACCTTTAAAAACTTGCGCACCCGGCCGAAAAGGGACATTTGTTCCCGGCGATCGTCCATCTCACTGCCCCTTTGCCTTATTGGCCTCGTCCACCAGAACCACGCTGGGAACATGTTCCTGCTGCTCCTGGTTGGTTAACTGGCAGTAGGCTGCAATGATCACTTTCTGTCCGGGGCTGCCCTTGTGGGCCGCGGCACCGTTAAGCCTGATCTCTCCCGGCTCTCCGTGTATTGCATAAGTGGTCAGACGGTTCCCGTTATCCAGATTATAAACATCCACCTGCTCAAAAGGCATGATCCCCGAAACCTTCAACAATTCGGGACAGACTGATATACTCCCTTCATAGTCCAGGCAGGCCCCGGTCAGTGTGGCTCTGTGTATCTTGGCCTGTAAAAAAGTACGTAACGGCATAATGAAATGATCGTTTGCTGTCTGCAACTGGTTAAAGGTTGAGGAGGGGGCTGTTGCCGGACATTTTTTGGTTGTATTCTCACAACTAATCAGCACCTGCGGTCGAAAATCCAGGGTCCCGGGGTTCGGCAAACAGGGCGTTAACTGTCTGAGCGACGTCCTGTTTGCCGAATCTCCGGACCACTGGAGCTCATATCATTTTTGGTGAACAGTTACGTATTCTCTTACTATTCATTTCCTGCGGTGGAATCCCCGTGCCACTGGAGTACATGATTATTATGATCAATAGTTGATGCGACTGCAAAAAGTCGGAAAATGAATAATTCAGGAACCAACAATCTACATAACTCTTTGTTTTTACTGACCTCTGACGTCTGATCTCTGACGTCTGTGACTGCAAAAATGACTTTTTGCAGTCACATCATAGTTGCGTATTCCCCAGTATTAACCAAGCAAAATATTGTCAATGAGCCGGGCCCGGCCAAGCTTCAGGGCCACTGCCGCCAGTGCCCCGGGATTTAATGTGTCCGGTTTGTCCAGAGTATCGCAGTCCACTATCTCCACGTAATCGATTTCTCCCTGAGGAAGATTATTCTGGTAATATCTTTCAAGCTCCCTTTCCAGCTGACTTCGGTCTGTAAGGCCCGACTGAAACCTTTCCCGGGCATATAACAGGCCCTGGTAAACCCTGGGGGCGGCTTTTCTTTGTTCCCGGTCAAGATAAGCATTGCGCGAACTCATGGCCAGCCCGTCCTCTTCGCGCACAATGGGCCTGCCCACCACTTCAACGGGGATGTTCAGATCCCTGGCCATCTTGCGGATAACTGTCAGCTGCTGCCAGTCTTTCTGCCCGAAAACAGCCTTGTGCGGACAGGTAAGGTTGAAAAGCTTGCAGACCACCGTGGCTACACCCCGGAAATGCTCAGGTCTGGACCTGCCGCAGAGCTTTCCTGACAGTCCTGCCACTTCCACCCAGGTGGCATAATCTTCGGGATAAAGACTTTCCTGGCCCGGGGTAAAAAGTATATCCACTCCTTCCTCTACGGCTGCATTAATATCCCCGTCCAGATTCCGGGGATAACGCTGATAGTCCTCTCCGGGGCCAAACTGAGCCGGATTGACGAAAAGAGAAACCACCAGCAGGTCGCAGTATTCCCTGGCCCAGCGCATGAGGCTTAGATGCCCCTGATGAAAAAAACCCATGGTGGGCACCAGGGCCAGGGTCCTGCCGGAATGCCTGGCCTGCATACAGGTCTGTTGAACCTGGGAACAGGAGGAGATAATGTCCATCTAACTTCAAGTGGTTAAGGTTTTCCGGAGACCCTCTGTTCCACCCTGGTAAAAGAAAAAACCAGGGGGGACAAATCTAAACAGAATAAGCCAGAGACAACCAGTCCGGTTGAAACAGGCCGTACAAACTGAACAAAATTTAGCCCAAATAAGTGTGCTTGTCCATCCCACGCTATTGTAACCACCCGGGCTTTTCCAGATTTTCCCACCAGGCAGGGAATTGGTCCAGGGTTGAGTTTATCTATGATTCCAACTATGCTGATAGACTTTAATCACTACTTGGAGAAAACATCTCGTAACGGAGGAAAAAAGTGCAGCAAGCCAGTAGATTCCGCCTTGTGGAAGAAAGGCATATCCCGGAAATAAACTCCCTGGCCCGCCTTTTTGAACACCAGAAAACCGGGGCCAGAATTCTATCCATGACCAACAAGGATGAAAACAAGGTATTCGGCATCACCTTTCGCACCCCGCCCAGGGACAACACCGGGGTAGCGCACATCCTGGAGCATTCAGTGCTTTGCGGTTCCCGCAGATACAGGGTCAAGGAGCCCTTTGTGGAGCTCTTGAAAAGTTCGGTGCAAACCTTTTTAAACGCCGTCACCTTCCCGGACAAGACCAGCTACCCGGTGGCCAGCCAGAACCGGCAGGATCTGTACAATCTTATGGACGTATACCTGGACGCTGTATTTTTCCCCAACATTTCCCCAGAGGTCTTTGCCCAGGAAGGGTGGCACTATGAACTGCCATCTCTGGAGGCACCCCTCAAGTTCAAGGGAGTGGTCTACAATGAAATGAAAGGAGCCTACTCTTCTCCGGAAAGCCTGCTCGCCGAGTATTCCCAGCAGTCTTTGTACCCGGAAGGCACTTACGGCCTGGATTCAGGAGGAGTCCCCGAGGAGATTTTAAACCTGACCTACGAAGATTTTGTGCAGTTTCACAAAAGATATTACCACCCTTCCAATTCCTGGATTTTCTTCTACGGCGACGACCCTGAACAGGAACGCCTGGACCGCGTGGGGGAGTTCCTGGATCAGTTTACACCTCTGGAAGTAAATTCGCAGGTCAATATCCAGCCCTTGACCACGCTGCAGAAAAGGGTGGAGAAAAGCTACAGCGCCTCAGACGAAAGGGATCCCAGGTGCTATCTGACTATAAACTGGCTTCTGCCGGAAACCAGCTACCCCCAGCTAAACCTTGCACTGCGTATTCTGGATTTCATCCTCACCGGAATGCCTG
>PWFB01000073.1 GCA_003553695.1 Desulfonatronospira sp. | reverse complement strand
TGAGGTCTACCTGCCCTTTGACCGCCTGGGAATGCAGATCCTGGGGGTATGCATGTTTTTCGCCGTATATATATTCCAGAAAATCAAGGTCCGGAGATTTCAGAAATTCATGGCCTCCAGGACCCAGGAAAAAGGAGAATAACTCATGTACCAGCGCATTCTTGTCCCGGTGGACCTGCAGGAAGAAGATGAACGTCTGCGCAACTATGCCCTGCAGAATGCCGTAGAACTCTGCAGGTTTTACAATGCCCGCCTGTATGTCCTCACAGTGGTTCCGGACCTGGGCATGCCCGTAGTTGGCAACTATTTTCCCCAGGACGTGAGCAGCCAGATCATCCGCGAGGCTGAAAATCTTCTTCATGACCAGGTTACCAGGCATTTGCCCCAGGACCTGGATATCCAGCACATAGTGGCTCAGGGAACTGTTTACCGCCGCATTCTGAAAACTGCCAGGCAAACCAATGCCGACCTGATAGTCATCCCGGCTCACCGCACCACCCTGACTGAATACTTTATAGGCTCCAACACCTCCAGGGTGGTGCGCTATGCAGAATGCTCGGTCCTTGTGGTCCGCTCAGAGCTGGACCAGAACATCATTTGTGTGCGATAAGGCAGACCTTGCAATGTTGACCAGCAACGCTCAAAAAATACACAAAAACGACACAGATTTGTCACCCCTGAATGTTCTTTTGCTCTGAAACTTGAAGGAGCTATGAGATGTCTGAAAAAAAGAACTTTCTTTTTCTGTGTACCGGCAACTCGTGCCGCAGCCAGATGGCCGAAGGGTGGACCAATGCCCTGCAGGGTGAGACCTTCCAGGCCTTTTCGGCTGGGGTGAAAAAAAGTTCGGTAGACCCCCTGGCTGCAGAAGTTATGAATGAAGCCGGAATAGACCTGTCAGGGCAGTATTCCAAGCTCATTGAAGAACTGCCTGATGTGAAGTTTAATTATGTGGTTACCCTTTGTGATCATGCCCGGGAAGGCTGCCCGGTTTTTTTCTCGGATGCTTTGAAAATACACAGGGGGTTTGACGATCCGCCCTACCTGGCCCGGGATGCCACCTCACGGCAACAGGCACTGGAACACTACCGCCGGGTCAGAGATGAAATTAAAGAATTTGTGCTCTCCTTTCCCAGCAGCCTGAAAACAGTTTGACCCTTGTGCTTTCTCTGAATTATGCAGTAAATAAGTGCAGGTTGATTTTTAATAATCATTGTTAGGGAGGAGCATGAGCAAAGGAAAAAAATTTTCTCGTAACCTTAGCCGGCAGGAGGCTTCGCATTTCCTGACAGAACTGTCTGCAGCCCTGGAAAACAGGGAGGTAGTGCTGCAGGGTGAAAAAATCGCCTGGGAAAGCATGCGTAAACTGAAATGCTCGTTTTATCCCAGCGGTGATGATCTGACCCTAAAAGTTAGTGTGGAGCAAATCAGACCCGGAAAAGTAGCAAAGAGCCTGCCTAAAAAAAAGAAGGACAGTAAAAATGCTCTGAAAAAACTCAAGGCCGGGGCAAAGCTTAAGCGTTCAGAACTTAAGAACAGGGTCAGGACCGCTTTCCGGTGCATTATGAACAGCAGCGTTCAAGAAGAATCGAAAGCTGATGAAAATGCTGCAGAGACCTTACAGACCCCTCCCGCAACCCCTTCCAGGAGCAAGACCGGCTACAAGACCCTGAAGAAAAGGATGAAAAAAACATTTGCCGTCATCCTTCGAAACGCAGCCAATTACCAGCTGCCCACGCAGAAGGAAATTGACTCCTTTATAATCGATTCCAAGGCAATGGTGGAATTTCCAGGATATGGAGACGATTATTACCAGGAATACATGGACAGGGTGCTCAAGATGCAGGAGGCCTTCCAGCGAAATGATGCCCTGGATTTAATGCACAAGGCTCAGGAAGTGAACCAGCTGCAGAAAGACTGCCACAAGCAATACAAGTAGACAGCCCATGAAAACCGATATGGAACAGTTACATTACGAGGCGGATGATCCCAGGCATGATCCAGGGACTGCAACGCCGGACCTCACTGAAATGGACCAGAGAATTCTGGCCGAGATAGTCTGTGTCCAGATAACCCCGGAAGAAATGCAGAAGATTATCACCCCCGTCAGAGAGCATCCCCATCAGAAGTCTGTTCTGGCTGTACACTGGCACCCGGAATACATCCCCATGGAACTCATCAAAAAAAGGATTGAGAACACCTTCCCCAACAAGGAAAAGGAACTCATCATCCCCACCCAGCACAACGAGCTTCTGACTTACGACGATAAATACCATGGTGCGGAAATAGACTGCTATTCCAGGGGTTTTCAGCGCAAGGTGCAGCTCCTGCTGCACTGCAGGCTTGAAGAACCTGACAGGGCTGGCGTTCTGAGATCAATGCTCAACCACACCTATGAATACCGCTCCAGCCAGCTTTTTGAACTTCTGGAGACTTTCATGAACCCCAAGTGGGAGGATTATCTGCAGCTGGCCGCAGAAGGTACCGGGGTCGGGGAAGAAGTGATCCATTTTGCCAGGGTCCAGACTTACAAACTATACCGCTTGATTCAGGAACATGAGAAATCCATATCCAGGGATTTTTTAAAAAACAAGCTGCTGCGGGACTTTGTGGACGGCCAGAGACACCTTTACCCCGATCAGTTCATCAACAGGGTTCAGGTGTTTATCAAAGCCGTAAAGAAAATCGTCAAGACCAATTTCAGCCTGGAGTATTTTTACCGCACATCGGAAGTCATCGAAGAGGCCAGGAGCCTGGGATGCGGGATAGTTGTACCCCACCCTGAACAGTTCTGGCCTATACTGCTTTGTGAGTACGACATTGACGGGTACGAGGTCTGGAATCCTCAATCCAGGGAATATACAGAGTTCCTGGTCAACGTCATCAACCGTCAGAACAAGTCCAGAAGCAGATCTCAGAGACCTCTTCTGGTTTTTATGGGCGATGACGCACACATGGGGGAAAAGATCAAGGATCCCACCAAAATCGAGGCCGCCAAGTACTACCGGGAAATCGGAGTTCAGCCGGCATGGGACGATCTAACCATTAGAAAATCATTGATAATTGGCAATTTTGACCGGCAGAAAGTCATGAACGAATATCAGGCCAGGCTGGATGGATAATGAGTGAAGAAAAAAAATTCTTTCTGGAGTCCCTCCAGGACAGGGAGACCATCTGCAAATATCTGGATGCCCTGAAAGAGGGTTTTCAGCAGGGAAGAATCAACCTGTCCAGCAATGAACAGACACTGGATATTGTGCCCTCCGGGCTTATCAAATTCACCATCAAGGGCAAAAGGAAGGATGGAGAAATAAAGCTGAACCTGCGCTTCAGGTGGGCAGATGATGACAACCTCACCGACTTTGATGAATCCTGGAACGATAAAATGGAAAATGACTCAAGGGACGGCTAAATGCCTTATTTCAGCGACCTGGAAGAAAAAATCCATTTTATGGTCCTGGAAGTCAACAGGCAGCTTGATGACACCCAGAAAATCATCCAGGACCCCAAGCCGGACCTTGTGGACAAGGTCAAGTCCAGGGACGACCGCATAGACAACTACAAAGCCATCATTGAAAATCTATGTTTTTCCAGGATACACGGAGAGGAAAACCTGACAAAAAAACAGGTGGACTTCATCCGGGCCACCAATATAATCAGCAATAACCTGGAAAAAATAAGCGACTTTTCCGTTTATGTTGTTGATCAGTTAAACTATCTTTCCAGCATTGAATACCTGCACAACTACAACTACCAGTCCTTTTTCCAGCACCTGAGCAGTTCACTGGACATAGTGGTCCAGGGACTCTTTACCAGGGACCTGAACCACGCCCTGAACATCTGTAGAACCGAATTCGTTATTGACAAGCTTTTCAAGCGCGTCTTCGATCAGATCATCGAGGAACTGGACTCCGCGGAAAACAAGCAGAACATCATCACCTGCCTGTTTATCTTTCGCTATCTGGAAAGAATGGGAGATGCCATGCTCAATATCGGGGAAGCCATTATCTTCTCCGTGTTCGGCGAAAAACTCAAGATCCACCAGTACCAGGCCCTGGTGGAAAACCTGGATTCTATAAACAACGATATTTCCATAAAAGATGTAGGCTTCGAATCCATCTGGGAGTCCAGATCGGGATGCCGCATTGGAAAAGTCATGGATTCATCCCGGGAGGGGACTCAGGCAGTCCTTTTCAAGGAAGGCAAGGCCGGAAAGATCTCCAGGGAAAAGGAAAACATCGAGACCTGGAAAAGGATCTTTCCCAGCCTGGTACCCAAAGTATTCAGTTATACCCAGAGCAGAAACAGTGCCTCCATGCTGCTGGAGTTTCTCCCCGGGTGCTCCCTGCAGGAAGCTGTTCTGTCCCAGGACAGGGATACCCTGGAAAATGCCTTGTTTATTCTCAAGGAAACCCTGTCATTCATCTGGAAGGACACCCTCAAGAACAAGCAGGTGAATTCAGGATTTATGAATCAGCTTGCTCAGCGCATCGACGACGTGCTCATGATTCACCCGGAATTCAATTTTTCCCAGGCCAGTATCGGGTCCCTCATGACCCCGTCCCTGGAGGAGGTCATCAGGATTCTGAGGGAGGTGGAGTCCGAGCTCAAGGCACCATTCTGCATATTTATCCACGGCGATTTCAATACCAACAACATAATCTACAACCAGAAAGAACAACAGATTTACTTTATCGACCTGCACAGGTCCTGCTATGGAGATTATGTCCAGGATGTCTCTGTATTCCTGGTATCCAACTACCGCAAACCGGTTTTTGATGCCGGGGTGCGCAGACTCACCAACCGGCTGAACCAGGATTTTTTTAATTTCTCCCGGCGGTTTGCAGCGGAAAATGCAGATGAAACATTTGATGCCAGGCTGGCCATGGGTCTTATCCGCTCCTTTTTTACTTCCACCCGTTTTGAGCTCAACCAGGAATTCGCTCTTGGCATGTACCAGCGGGCCCTGTATCTGGCTGAAAAAATCATTGCCCACAGGGGAAATCCCTGGAGGGAGTTTGCCATGCCTCCGGATGTGTTTAAATACTCCAGCTTCTGATGTGCCAGGCAATTGCGAAGAAACATGCAACAATAGGCTCGAAAAACTCACTCCAAGACCATGAATGCTTCAAAAAAAGACAGAAAAATAGCTGTGATAGGCAACCCCGGCAGCTGGTCCACTGAAAAACTGGCTGATGCCCTGGAAAAGAAAACCGGTTTTCGCTGTGTTGTGGACATATCCTCGGTGATTTTTGATATAAACCACAAGACCCTGTTTTACCAAGGACTGGACCTGGCCACCCTGGACGGGCTGGCCATCAAAAAAATCGGCCCTGTATACTCCCCTGATATGTACAACAGACTGGAGATACTTCGCTTCTTCTGCAGCTTGCAAATACCGGTCTTCTCCAGGCCGGAAATGATCATGCAGGCCGTAAACAGACTGAGCTGTACTGTGAATCTGCAGATAGGCAGCATTCCCATGCCGCCGACAGTGGTTACCGAGGACATTGACCTGGCCTGCGATACAGTGCGCAGATTCAGAAAGGCGGTGTTCAAACCTCTTTTTTCTTCCAAGGCCCGGGGCATGCTGGTTGTGGAGGAAGGGGATCAATGCCGCTCAGCCATCTCCGAGTTTCAGGCTGCGGGCAACAGAACAATGTATATCCAGAAGATGGTTTCCATCCCCGGCAAGGATCTCGGCCTGGCCTTCCTGGGGGGTGAATATATCGGCACTTATGCCCGGCGCAAGGGCGACTCCTGGAACACCTGCACCTCCAGCGGGGGGAGATACGAGCGGTGCGAGCCGGACCCGGAAATCATCAGCCTGGCCCACAGGGCCCAGGACCTGTTCAACCTCGACTTCACCTGCGTGGACGTGGTGGAGACTGATCAGGGGGCAATGGTGTTCGAGGTCTCGGCATTTGGAGGGTTCAAGGGGCTTTACCAGGCCTGGGGTATTGACGCCGCCGATATGTATGCCGATTATATTCTGAACAATCTGCAATACCGGTCCTGACGGACATAAATGATTTCACACCAGCAGAAAATCCGCATTACCCGCTCCGTCACCATACCCGATCCGGTCAAGCTGACCAGATATATCAAGGTGCCGGAATTCGGCCCCAGAATACTTTTTTTCAGCGGCGGCACTGCGCTCAACCCTCTCAGCCGGGCTTTGGTCCGCTACACCCACAATTCCATCCATCTGGTGACTCCCTTTGATTCCGGAGGAAGCTCGGCCAAGCTGCGCAACGCATTCCAAATGCCGGCAGTGGGTGATATGCGCAGCCGTCTCATGGCCCTGGCGGACCAGAGCGTCAAGGGCAACCCTGAAATATACAATCTGTTTGCCTACCGTCTGCCCAGGAATGAAGACCAGGAAAAGCTTAAATCAATCCTGACGCGCATGGCTGACGGTCATCATCCCCTGGTGCACAGCATTCACGATCCCATGCGCAAAATAGTCTGCAGTTACATTACTGCTTTTGCCAGGAAAATGCCCGAGGATTTTGATTTAAGAGGGGCCAGCATGGGCAACCTCATCCTGGCTGCCGGCTATTTCAGTCACAACCGCCATATAGATCCGGTAATCTTTCTTTTTTCCAAGCTGGCTGAAGTACGGGGTATGGTCAGGCCGATAATGAACAAGTATCTGCACCTGGTATCCAGACTGGAAAATGGACAGATCATGCTTGGGCAGCACCAGCTTACCGGCAAGGAAACCCCGGCCATAGAATCTCCTGTACAGAAGATATTCCTGAGCAGCAGTCTGAAAGACCCGTCACCATTATACCCGCGTCTAAAGGAAAAAGTCATGCGGCTGATACAGGATGCGGAAATCATCTGTTATCCCATGGGAAGCTTTTATTCCAGCCTCGTGGCCAACCTGCTTCCCAGGGGTGCTGGAACTGCCATTGCCCAAAATGACTGCCCCAAGGTCTACATTCCCAATACCGGACACGATCCGGAAGAAACAGGCACCTCTCTCAAACAGAGAGTGGAAACTCTTCTTTACTACCTGCACCAGAGCGGCGGCAATAAACATCAGGACAGTCAACTGCTTAATTTTGTCTTGCTGGACAAGGATCATGGGTTGTATAAGGGGGGTGTGGACGTATCCGGTATTGAGGGCCTGGGGGTAAAGGTGATAGAAGCACAACTGGTGGATCCTGAAAACCCTCCATTTCTCAACGCGGATTATCTCCTTGAGAAGCTTCTTTCCATGGTCTGAAACAATCGAGAGGACATCATCAATAAACAAACGGAGGATGGATATGAGCAAGAATGAACTGAAATACAAGGCTGTCCTGGGAAAGGACCAGGTCATTGAGCACCTGGAGAGTCTTATGCACGCACTCAAGGAAGGACGGCTCAACGTCCAGTCTGCAGACCAGTCTCTCTGCCTGGCCCCGGGGGAAAACCTCAAACTGGAACTCAAGGCCGGAGGGAAAGAAAAAAAGGAAAAAATCGAGCTGGAGATCAGTTGGAGCGAAGACATGGAGGTGACCGGGCAGGTCGACGAGCTCAAAATATCCAGCACAGAGCCGGCAATGGAATCCTTTTCTGAAAACCCCTTGCAGGAAGAGGATGCTTCCAGAAGATCCCCGGCTTCTTCCGGACCAGCCATAGTGGCCGGAGATGAGAGCAGTCGGGAACAGGACAAAAGCTGAACCTTCAAGCTCCCGGGCAGGACTCCCTCCCTGCCCGGGAGCTTGAAAAAGGAACATCCCCATGCCCAGAACAGTTATTTACGGCAAAAGCACCTGACCCTATACCAATAAGGCCCGGGAGGCTTATAAAGATCACGATTATGTGGATGTTGTGGAAAAACCGGAGGAACTGCAGACAATGCTGGAAATGTCAGGAGGCAAGCGCAGGGTTCCGGTTATTGTCCAGGGCGAAAATGTAACCATTGGCCATAACGGTTCCTGAGGCGTGTAGTCTACCGGCAGGATGCCGGTTTGCAACTCTTTTGATCTGAATGGGATTCCTGCTCCCATATGCTGCTCACCTCATGGGAGCAGTTTGCCAGAATACTTTCAGCTTCAGCTGGCACCAGCCAGTCTATACTTTTTCCAGCCAGCCATCTGGAGCGGATCATGGATGAACTGATCTCCAGCCTGGGAACGCTGTAAAAACTGATCCGCCTGCCGGTTTCCAGTTCCCAGCATTTCTCACTCTCCTGCTCGACTTTCCAGAATCTGGATACAAAATCGCCCACCTGGGAGTGCCCGCCCTGCCTGCCTATAACCAGCAGATTGCTAAGCCGGGCTATTTCCTCTCCACGATGCCACTGGGGCAAGGTAAACAGATCCATATCCCCCAGGATAAAATTGAGCTCATATCCTGGGTATTCCTGCACATAAGCCTTGAGGGTATCCAGGGTGTAGGAAGGACCCGGCCTGTCCTGCTCCAGGGGATTTACTTCCAGTCCGGAAATACCTTCTATGCTTTCCTGCAGCATGCGCAGCCTCAAGTCAAAGGGAAGTATACCGGCCTGATCCTTGTGCGGCGGCATATACGCCGGCACCAGATCCACCCGGTCCAGGCCGGCCTGCTCCAGCACCTCCAGGCATAGACGCAGATGCCCGATGTGCACAGGATTGAAGCTGCCTCCCAGCAGGCCGATGCTCGGTTTTTTTTGTGGCATGAATTAAACCATCAAAGCATTTTTAAGATCCTGAATACGGTCCCTTACCCTGGCAGCCTCCTCGAACTCCAGGTCCTGAGCCAGCTTGCGCATTTTTCGCTCCAGGCTCTTTATTTCCTTCTCCAGCTTTTGCGGATCAGAACCATATTGAGCAATCTCCTCCGCTGCCAGGCCCAACTTTTCAGGCTCAGGCTGATTGTGCATCTCGTACAGGGTGTTGGGACCGGACTTGACAATGCTGGCCGGAACTATGCCGTGCTCCAGGTTGAACTTTTTCTGTCTGCTCCGCCTGCGTTGGGTCTCATCCATGGCCCGCTGCATGGAATCCGTGACTCTGTCCGCATACATGATCACCCTGGCCTCCACGTTGCGCGCGGCCCGCCCGAAGGTCTGGATCAAAGACCTGGTGGAACGCAGAAAGCCTTCCTTATCCGCATCCAGGATGGACACCAGGGAGACTTCCGGGATGTCCAGGCCTTCGCGCAGCAGGTTAATCCCCACCAGCACGTAAAACTCCCCTGCCCTGAGGGCCTGGATAATGGCCACCCGCTCCAGGGTGTCTATGTCCGAATGCAGGTACTTGCTTTTCACTCCGCGTTCCTGCAGATAGTCTGTAAGGTCCTCGGCCATGCGTTTAGTCAGGGTGGTCACCAGCACCCTCTGATCGTTTTCCTGCCGCAAGAGGCATTCATTCAGGAGATCATCCATCTGGCCATGGGTTGGACGCACCTCGATTTCGGGGTCCACCAGACCGGTGGGCCGTATAATCTGCTCCACAAGAACGCCCTGGGATTTATCCATTTCCCAGGGACTTGGGGTTGCTGAGACGTAAACTGTCTGCCCCATCCTCTCCTGGAATTCTTCAAAACAAAGAGGCCGGTTGTCCAGGGCCGAAGGCAGCCTGAAACCATAGTCCACCAGGGTCTTTTTCCTGGACAGATCTCCGTTGTACATTCCTCCGATCTGGGGAATGGTTATGTGGGATTCGTCAATGAACAGAAGGTAATCATCCGGAAAATAATCCAGCAGGCAGGCCGGGGGCTGCCCCTGTCTGCGTCCGTCCAGATGCCTGGAATAGTTTTCAATACCGTTGCAGTAGCCCATTTCCTGGATCATCTCCAGGTCCAGCTGGGTCCTCTGCTCCAGCCTCTGGGCCTCCACCAGCATGTTCTGCTCCTGCAACCAGTCCAGCCTGTGACGCAGTTCCTCCCGGATGTCGTGCATGGCCCGCTGCAGATTGTCCTGGTCGGATACATAATGACTGCCCGGATAAATAACTGTTTTCTTGAGCCTGGATTTTATCTCGCCGGTCAAAGGATCAGTTTCAAACAGGGATTCCACGGTATCCCCGAAAAACTCGATGCGCAGGGCCTGCTCCATACGGTAGGCCGGAATGATCTCCAGGACATCCCCGCGCACCCGGAATGTGCCCCGGTGAAAATCATAGTCATTGCGCTCGTACTGCACCTCCACCAGCCTGGCCATGAGCTCGTCCATATCCATAGCCTGTCCCTCTTCCAGGGGGATGATCATCTTGGAGTAGTATTCCGGAGAACCCAGACCGTATATGCAGGACACCGAAGCCACAATAAGCACATCCCTGCGGGTGAGCAGGGCATGGGTAGCGGCGTGCCTAAGTTTATCTATGTCGTCGTTAATGGAGGAGTCCTTTTCAATGTATGTATCGGTGCGGGGCAGATAGGCCTCTGGCTGGTAATAGTCGTAGTAGCTGACAAAATACTCCACTGCGTTTTCCGGGAAAAGCAGCCGGAATTCGTTGTACAGCTGGGCCGCCAGGGTCTTGTTGGGGGCCATGACCAGGGCTGGACGGTTGCTTCTGGCGATGACATTGGCCATGGTAAAGGTCTTGCCCGATCCGGTCACGCCGAGAAGCACCTGGTGCCCCAGACCCTGATCCAGGTTCTTAACCAGCTGCTCAATGGCTTCAACCTGGTCTCCCTGGGGGGTATATTCAGAAACTAGATTAAATGCTGTCATATGTTAAATGTAATATTCTTGGGATTTTTTTCTGCAAAAAGCATACTGGGTCTACCAAAGGCAAATCCCTGAGCTAACCGCATAAAAAAGGGACTTTTAAATTTATGCGGCATCAATCTTCTCTCACCCGGCTCTTTATTTGTCCATCAATAACTGTAATCTCCAGGTCGTCCCCGGGGCTTACGTCCTTTACGCTGCGCAGGAATTTTCCGCTTCTGTCCACAGTTACCAGGCTGTAACCCCGCCTGATGGGTGCGTAAGGATCCAGAGACTCCAGCTTTTCCGCGACAAAGAACATTTTATTCTCCCTGTCATCCAGAAAATTAACCGCCCGGGACTTCAGGGTCTGTTGCAGGTAATCCAGCTGCTGATGCCTGACTTCCCAGTAGTCCTGACTGAATTTGCCCCGGAGCCTGGATTCAAGGTCCTGGACCATGCGCATGTTCACATCCAGAAGATCCCGGCCTTCTCTCTTCAAGGCCTGCTCCATGGAGTCAAGCTGTTCCTGCCTGCGCTGCAGCTGCCTGACCGGGCTGAGCCATCCCAGGCCCCGGGACAGGCTATGCAGCTGTTCCTCTCTGGTCTTCAAGAATCTCTTGTAGGCATGCATCAGCAGCATCTCCTGTTCATCCAGGCGAACCCACAGATCCTTTCTCCGGGGCCACAGGTGCTGGGGAACATGGCTGGGAGTGGCTGCCCGCAGATCAGCCGCCAGGTCGGCAATGGTGGTGTCCACCTCGTGTCCCACCCCGGTTATCACCGGAATATGCGAGCCGGCTATGGCCCGGGCCACTTCCTCGCTGTTGAAGGCCCACAGGTCCTCCAGGGAACCGCCCCCGCGCATGAGCACCAGGACCTGCACCCTGTCCTCGCGGCAGGCCCGGTTTATGGCCCGGGCAATATCCGCCGGTGCCTTATCCCCCTGAACCAGACTGGGATAGACAATTATTTTCGAACCCAGCCCAGTATCTTCGGCCACGCGCATGAAGTCCTGCAGGGCAGCCCCGGTGGGGGCGGTAATTATGCCCACCCGCTCCGGGTTGAAGGGGATCTTCATCTTGCGTTCAGCTTCAAAAAGCCCTTCCTGCTGCAGCCTGGCCTTGAGAGCCTCAAAGGCCAGAAACAGATCACCCAGACCCTGCTCCTGGACCAGTTCGGCAATAAGCTGGTATGTGCCTCTGGGGGGATAGACCCCTATCCGTCCCGCGCAGATAATATCCTGGCCGTTTTCCAGGGTCGCCGCCGGGTCAGTGCCCTGCTTGCGGCTGGCGGGATGAACATTTTTGAACCAGACCACCTGCAGACCAGCCTGCTCATCCTTGAGGGTAAAATAAATATGCCCGGACCCCGGGCGGCTCAGGTTGGTCACCTGCCCCCGCACCCAGACAAAGGCAAAATGCATCTCCACCACTTCCCGGATGGAGGCGGTGAGTTCGGATACATTGAAGATGTGAGCCATGCGGTTCAGCTACCCTGTTTCCAGCCCGAAATGCTCCCTGACTTTGCGGCGCACCTCCTGGAAATGCTGCCCGAAGTCCTGAAGAGGCAGCTCGTGCCTTTGCCCGGAATGGCGCTCCTTGACCTCCAGCACCCCGTTTTTGATGCCCTTGGCTCCCACGATTATCTGCAAAGGCGAGCCCACCAGGTCGCAATCCTTGAACTTGAACCCCGGACGCTCGTCCCGGTCATCCAGTAGCACGTCCATGTTGAGGCTGCAAAGCTCATGATACAGGGACTCGGAGTGCTTTCGGACCATTTCATCCTTGGGATTAAGGGCTATAATGCTCACCTCGAAAGGCGCAACAGCCGGGGTGAATATAATGCCGTTCTCATCATGGTTCTGCTCGATGCAGGCCGCCAGAACCCGGCTGACTCCAATGCCGTAACAGCCCATGATCATGGGCTTTTCAGTGCCATGCTCGTCCAGGTAGACAGCATTCATGGCCTGGCTGTACTTGGTGCCCAGTCTGAATATATGCCCTACCTCTATGCCCTTGGTCATACGGATACTGCCCTGGCACCGGGGGCAGGGATCTTCCCGGGTGATGCTGCGCAGGTCGTTATACTCATTGATCTGAGCATCACGCCGCAGGTCCACGTGCCTGAGGTGGGCATCATCTGCATTGGCCCCGGTTATCCAGTCCGTTTCCAGGCGCAGCTCCAGGTCGGCCACTATTTTATCCACCTTGAGCCCCACAGGGCCGGCAAAGCCCATCCCGGCACCGGTCCACTTTTCCACCTGCTCCTGGCCGGCCATTTCCAGATCCTGCACCCCAAGCAGGTTTTTCAGCTTGACTTCGTTGAGCTCGCGGTCGCCGCGGACCAGGGCCGCAACCGCCATGCCGTCGGCAACATACAAAAGGGTCTTGAGCACCTTTCTTTCCGGCACTTTCAAAAATTCTGCCACCTGGGGAACAGTATGCATGCCGGGGGTTAGCACCTTTTCCGGGGGCAGGGAACATTCAGGACAGTCCTCCCCGGCGCAGGTGACCTCTGCCTTCTCCAGGTTGGCCGCAAAATCGCAGTGGGTACAGGTAGCTATAATGTCTTCACCGGTATCCGCCAGAACCATGAACTCGTGGGAAATGCTGCCCCCGATGGCCCCGGTATCTGCTTCCACTGCCCTGAACTGCAGCCCCAGCTTCCTGAATATGCTCACGTACGCCTGGTGCATCCATTCATAACTCTGGGCGGCCCCGGCCTCGTCCCGGTCAAAGGAATAGGCGTCCTTCATTATGAACTCCCGCCCCCGCATCAGCCCGAACCTGGGCCGGATCTCGTCCCTGAACTTGGTCTGAATCTGGTACAGGTTCAGGGGAAGCTGGCGGTAGGAACTCACTTCCCTGCGAATAAGATCAGTGATGACCTCTTCATGCGTTGGTCCGATGCAGTAATCCCGGTCATGGCGGTCCCGGAAGCGCAAGAGTTCCTTGCCGTATGCCTCCCAGCGCCCGGTTTCCTTCCACAGATCCCCGGGCTGCACCGCAGGCATAAGCAGTTCTATGGCGTAATAGCGGTTCATTTCATTGCGGATGATCTCGGAAATTTTTTGCAGAGACCGCCATCCTGCCGGGAGATAGGTATAGATACCGGCTGTAAGCTTGCGGATCATTCCGGCCCTGAGCATAAGCTTGTGGCTCACCACCTCGGCTTCGGCCGGTTCCTCCTTCAATGTGGGCATGAAATATCTGCTCCAGCGCATGTAACACTCCTGTTGCTTTATGAATAATATTTACGCGAGAAATCAAGTCCCCCAATCCTTTAAACCAGGGAACCTTACTTGTGATCAACACGGGAAATCAAGAAAAATCGGTAACTATTCATCTCCCTCAAGCTTGGCAAAGAAAGCCTTCAGGATTATGCTGCATCTCATGCAGGACAGAACAGACAGCGGCATAAATTACTATCTCCAATGGCATGACTCAATCAAAAGCATCCCCAGGGAACATTGGTACCCTTTAACCCAGAATCTGGACAACCCTTTTCTGGAATGGGAATGGCTGTATCTGCTGGAACGATCCGGATCAGTATCCCCCGCTTCCGGCTGGCAGCCATGTCATCTAGGGCTCTACAACAGCAGCAGGCTGATTGCCGCCGCCCCCCTGTACATCAAGCACCACAGCCAGGGCGAGTTTGTCTTTGATCAGCAGCTTGCCCGCCTGGCAGATCGTCTGAACATCCCCTATTATCCCAAGCTGGTGGGCATGAGTCCCTTCACACCCCTGAAAGCATACCGGTTTCTGGTACATCCCCAACATGACCAGGCCTACCTGGTTCCTCTCATGCAGCAAGAGATAGAAAACTTCTGCCGCAGACACAATCTCTCCGGAGTACATTACCACTTTGTGGAGCAACCGTGGATGAAACTTTTAAACGCCAAAAGTTTCGCTTCCTGGCTGCACCCGGGATTTGTCTGGGAAAATCATGGTTACCTGGACTTTGACGCTTTTCTGGCCGGGTTCAAGTCCAGCAGGCGCAAAAACATAAAAAAAGAACGCGGAAAACTCGCTGCTCAAGGCATAAAGATTCAGGCTCTCACTGGTGATGATATCCAGCCGGAACATCTGCAAAGCATGTATAGTTTCTACCTGCACACCAACCAGAAATACTTTCCCTGGAGCTGTAAATTCCTGACCCGGGAATTTTTTCTGGGACTGACCCGTAAACTGAAAAAACAGGTCCTGCTACTGGCTGCATTTGGCCCCGGACATAAAGAACCCATGGGCATGTCCATGCTCCTGTTCAGGAAAGACAGGCTTTTCGGCAGGTACTGGGGAGGCATGGACAACCTGCCTTTCCTGCATTTCAGCCTGTGCTACTATGAACCCATAAACTGGGCCATTCAGCAGGGCATACAGACTTTCGATCCCGGCATGGGCGGTGAACACAAGCTGTCCAGGGGATTCAGGCTGCTTCCCAACTACAGCCTGCACAGAATCTTCGACCCCCAACTGCAATACATTCTCACCTCCTGCCTGCAGGAGTCCAACATGCATCTGCAACAGAACATGGATGAACTGAACCGGACCTTGAATTAACGCTGGACTTGCCTGGTTTTATTTTTCAAAAATATCAGTACAGTATTGACCGGACCTCTGTTCCAGCCTAAACTCGGAACATTACAATAAGTTAATCGAACAAGACAGGAGGAGAGTATGGCCGGGATAGAATTCAAAGTCCATCACCAGCAGTCGCGTTTTCATAATCCCTTCCAGGACATGCAGCTCACCACCCAGGACCTGGAGGTCCGCACAGACCCCCTCACCGGGCATCAGAGCGTGCTCAATACCGGACTTGAAAGCAAGGCTCAGATCCTGTTTCCCGACACTGACTATGAGTACCTGGAACAAAGAGGCCAAGAAACCGCCCGGACCTGCTTTTTATGTCCTGAAGACTGGAAAAAGAACACCCCGGCCTACCCGGAAGAATTTCTGCCCCAGGGCAGACTGGAACACGGCCAGGCTGCACTTTTTCCCAACCTTTTTCCCATCGGCGCATATCACAGTGTAATCAGGCTGGGGGACAAGCATCTGCGCAAGCTGAATGATTTTCCTGCCATGCTGTTGGCAGACGGCTTTACCGTGGCCCTGGACTTCGTGCGCAAATGCCACGGTTATGATCCAGAGATGCGCTATATCACTCTTAATGCCAACTACCTTTTTCCGGCGGGGGCCAGCCTGGTGCATCCCCATTTCCAGATAATAAACAGCCCCACGCCAAGCACCCATCATGAACTCATACTGCAAAAATGCGCCCGGTATCATGAGC
>PWFB01000174.1 GCA_003553695.1 Desulfonatronospira sp. | reverse complement strand
TGAGCGGGAAAAGGGTGTACCTGGAAACACATGTAAAGGTCAGGCCTGGATGGGACGAAAACCCGGGGTTTCTCAGATCCCTTGGGATATAAGATGAGACGAGGCCAGAGGACAGGGTGCCGGCTTATTATTGATTTATTACTTATGACATGGAGATACTATGCAAGAAACCCGCGCTGTGCGCAGGAAAAAGCTGAAAAAGAGCCTGGAAGACAAGGGTGTCCAGGCTCATCTCATTACCAGTCCAGCCAACCGCTACTACCTGAGCGGATTTGAACTGCATGATCCCCAATGCAATGAAAGTGCAGGGTGTCTTCTGGTTACCCCGGAAAAAGACTATCTGCTTACAGATCCACGATACCTGGAGGAGGGCAAGGCTTATTTTCCGGAAGAGGACATATTTGTTTACACCAAGGACAAGTTTAAGCAGATAAAGGGTTTTTTAAGCCAGGAGGGTATGTACAAACTGGGATTTGAACCCCAATGGATGAATTATGAGTTTTATGCGGCACTCATCCAGGAGTTTGAGATGGTACCGCTCAAAGGACTGGTGGAGGACCTGCGCTTTGTCAAGGATGAGCGTGAGCTGGCTCTGGTTAAAAAGTCCTGCGCCCTCAATCACAAGGTCTTTAACCGTCTGGAGCAAATACTTGGTCCCGGTCTGCGGGAAAAGGACATCGCCTGGGAAGCGGAAAAGATGTTCAAGGAGGAAGGGGCCAGCGAAATGAGTTTTTCCACTATAGTGGCCGCGGGCGAGCGCTCCGCTCTCCCGCACGCTTCTCCCGGCGACAGGGAGCTGAGGGATGGAATCCCCCTGCTGGTGGATATGGGGGGCAGGTACCAGGACTATTGTTCGGACCAGTCCCGTACATTCTGGATAGGTTCAAGGGAGGATGTTTTTTTCAGGCAGACCAGAGACCTGGTGCGCAAGGCCCAGGACCTGGTGATCGAATGGATGGCTCCGGGCAAGTCCATCAGCGAGACCTACCAGAGAGTATGCTCTTTTTTTGCTGATCACGGAGTGGACAGATATTTTACTCACTCTCTGGGGCATGGAATCGGCCTGGAGACTCATGAAGCCCCAAGCCTCGGTCCCAATGCAAAAGGAGAGTTTGTTCCCGGCATGGTGGTCACGGTGGAGCCGGGGCTCTATTATGCAGGCTGGGGAGGAGTTCGCTGGGAATACATGGTCCTGGTTACCAAAAGCGGGGTGGAGATCCTTTGAGCCCTGGCCCTCTTTTTTCCAGCCGTGTGTATGTTGAACTTGAGCGCAAGGATATAGCACTGTTCAAGTTTTTGCTTGAATCCATGGACAATCTGGCCTATATGAGTGTTGTGGATAAATACAGAGCGGTGGTGCAACTGGTATGCTCCCCCGGGGCGATGGATGACCTGGATGATTTTCTGGCTGCTGTCGGCCGGGAGATAAATCTGAAAGTAGTTTATAGAGGTGCATGAAAAAATGAAAAGACTCTTTAAGCACAACAGGTTTGCTGCAGGCTCCGGAAAAAGAACCGGTGCTATAAAGGCAGGCCGGGCCATGCTGGCTTTGTTCATGCTGACCTTTTTCTGTCTGGGCATGGGGGGTACCAGCGGTACTTTCGGGCCAGGAGCAGAAACGGACAGATTTTTCAGGGCTGAGATACTGGACCGCTCGGACACAAGCCATGAAGTACAGGGTGTTTTTGTCCAGGGCTCCACTTATCTCCCGGCTCGAACCGGGGCTGCCGAGGCGGAAGTGGATTTCGGCAAGATTCAAACCGCCCGGTTCTATGTGCAGGATGACAGGGTGTTGGCCAGGGTGACCCTGGTCAATCAGGAAGAGATGGATTTTTATATTCAGCCTCAGACTACCTTCAAAGGAAAGACCGACTGGGGGAATATTTCATTCCGGGCGGACGAGATCAAGGAGATAAGCTTCAGGTGATGCGAGACAGGGAATATTTCAGTGCACAAAAGACCAGTGTTCTGAACCTGGGAAGCGATACAGATATTTTTGTCCAGGGAGAAGCTGCAGACTGCTTTTATGTACTGCTCTCGGGGCAGGCGGATCTTTTACGCGGAGAACACAAAGTCATGCATCTGGGTTCCGGTACTGTACTGGGGACGGAAACCATGTTCAAGCCGGACAAGGGTTACCTGTACACTGCCCGCACCAGGGGTGAGGCCCGGGTGGCCAGGCATGGGTACCAGGAGCTTCTGGACCAGGCCATGTCCGGATCGACACTTCTGCGCAGGGTGCTGGATACGCATATAAAGGAGATTGAAGAACTCTGGCAGCGTATGGAGAAGGCACTCAAGGAAGATCAGGAATACTTCTTTCCCGGGGGGATCAAGGCCTGTGCACCCAGGGAATGGGTGATCCGGGAAGGAGACCGGGACGACGCAATATACCGGATAGTATCTTCCGACCAGGGCCTGGAGGTGGTCAAGCAGGATAAAGTGCTGGCCGTACTAAGAGAGCCTGGAGACTTTTTCGGAGAGATGGCCTCCATCCTGAAAGAGGCCAGAACCGCCGGAGTCAGGTCAGTGGGAGAATCCATTCTGGAAGTGTATCCCGGTGACCGGCTGAACCAGATGATAGCAGACTATCCGGGCATGTCCGCGCGCATTATAAGCAACCTGGCCCAGCGCCTGGCCAGCACATCCAGAGAGCTGGCCTGCGACTCCCAGGACACTTGATAACTGGAGCACTTCCTGATCTTTCCGCCTGTTGCCTGCTGTGTTTCCTGAGCTGATGAAACAGCAAAATGCTTTTTTGCAGGCGCATCTGGGCTCCGGAGATTTTGCAGGCAGGCTGTAAAAACTCACTCCGGTAATGCGTAAAATCAAAATCTTTTGCTTGTTTTATATATGCATTCTTATCGGATAAACTGCTTGAAGCCAGCCGCGCAAAATATTTATTCCGATTTTGATTAACGCATTCCATGTCGTTCAGACAGTTTACAGCCTTACCTGCAAAACCACCGGAACCCTGCCATGTGAAGACGGAGTGTCCTGTCATTTTAATTGGTTTTCTTTCCGGAAACGCAATTATTCAGCACCTGCGAGAGACCGGACTACTGGAGCTCATATCATTAAGGTGAAAACTAACTTTTGACCCCGAAAAAACTGCGGCAGTTATCCCCGCATGTTGTCCAGAGTTCTTCGGCATCCATCCCCTTTGACCTTGCCGCTTCCATGGCCGTAAACACCAGCAGGGCTGGTTCGTTTTGTTTGCCCCGGTAGGGCTCAGGTGCGATGAAGGGGCAATCGGTTTCCAGCATGAGCCTGTCCACGGGTATTTCTCTTAGGATTTCTCTAAGCCGGGTGTTTCTGGCAAAGGTTATGCTTCCGGGTATGGAAATGAACCAGCCGTGATCCAGGATTTCCAGGGCGGTTTCCAGGTCCTGGCCGAAGCAGTGCCACAGTACCTTCCTGCCCTTGAATCCCATTTGTTTCAGGATTTCCAGTGTTTCCCCCGCAGCATCCCTGGAGTGGATGACCACGGGAAGATCCAGATCCCTGGTTAGTTCCAGCTGGGTCTTGAAAGCCTGCCTCTGCTCCTGCGGACTGCTCTTATTATAAAAAAAATCAAGACCGGTCTCGCCCACGGCCTTTATACGCTCATCATCACGGGCAAGTGAGTAGATATGTGCGGAGGTTTCCGTGTCCAGCGTCGAGGCCTCGTGAGGATGCACTCCCAGGATGTAAAAAATTTCGGGCCGGGATGAGAAGAGTTCCCGCCCCTTCAAGTAGGCATCCGGTCCGAGAAAGACCTGGCCCAGAGTACTGACCCCGCATTTTTCAGCCCTGTCCAGGACCTGGTCCAGATTGCCGGCCAGGGCCTCAAAATCCAGGTGCGCGTGACTGTCCGCACCGCCTGGGGGCAGGGCCATTTCCTGAGGCGTAGGCCTGTTCTTTTTTTTGCCCATGCTCAGTTTTTTGCCCTGATCCCTTTTTCCCAGTCTTCTTCAGAAATGGCCTCTTCTATGAGCATGACCGGTATTTCCTCCCTGATGGGATAGACCAGGGCGCACTGAGAGCATTTCAGGCCCTCCTCCTGGCCCATGAGTGTCAGGTCTGATTTGCATTTGGGACAGGCCAGAATCTGCAGAAGTTCCTTGTTTAGACTCATGTTTTTACCTCCGGGGCATCCAGGGGATGCAGATAGCGGTGAACATATTTGGAGGGCAGATACGCCCAGATTTTATACAGCAAAAAAACACAGACCAGGGAAAAAAGCAGCCTGGCCAGGAGTATGCCTGAAAGATCCGCACCCAGCAACAGCATGAGCAGAGTGTCTTCAATGAGGCTGTGGGCTATGCCCATAAGGGTCAGGGAGAAGAAGACATCCCTTTGCGGAATCTTCCTGGTGCGCACTTCCCTGATGATGAGGGCCCCGCCGTAGGCCAGGCCCATGGTCAGGCCTACTATGGTTATGGATGCTGCTTCCCTGCCGATTCCAAGCAGTCTGAAAAGGGGGTTGAGCATCCAGATAAGGATTCTGGTGACCTGTATGTAATCCAGGAAACGGATTACAGCTACAAGGGCAGTTATTATCAGCCAGATGGCTCCCAGGTTGCGCAACTGGGCCGCAATCCATCCCATGAGCCCCTCTGGCTGCGGATCGGGACGCCAGACCACGGTGTTCTGTCCCTGCAGCCAGCCCCCCCATTCGTAAACCAGGTTGAGCATAATGCCCAGGATGATGGCGCAGATAATTCTGAAAAGGGCCTGGAAAAGAAGCCTGGCACCGCATTTCTGGGCGATGCGCAGTTCTATGGGCAGGGCGTGGGCCATTAAGACGGCAGTGGATAAAATGGTCACCTGGGCCACGCTCAGTTCAAAGCTTCCCGGCAGGGAAACAAAGACTATCATGGCGCTGTAGACATTGTTCAGAATGGCCGTGGCCCATACCAGGCCCATACTGCCGGGCAGCCCCATGAGGTGCATGACCGGTTCCAATATGGCTGCCAGATAGGGTAGAAGATCCAGCTCGGTAATGATTTTTACCAGGATTATTATGGGGACCATTATTTTCAACAGCCCCAGAAAAAGGACGGTTGCCTCCCTTATGATCCCGGCAAGGGAGGAAAAAGGACCTGCGGGCGGGGTATTCACTTTAATACATCTGTTTCAGCAGGTCTTCTTCTGCAGTTCCTCTGCGGCTGGAGCTATCTTCCGGGTCGGCTTCCGCTCTGGCGCTTTTGCGGGTGGGCTCGGTTCCGGCCTTGAAAGGCAGGAAATAAGTGTTGTCCATGCCTGAAGGGGCCAGCAGCCCCGACTCGGCATCTATCCTGGCTGTGACTATTCCCGGAGGACGCTGGAAATCCTGGACCGGGTAGTCATCCTCCACTTCCTTGCGGTAGTTCACCCAGATGGGTGATGCCGCCCTGGCACCGGTCTCGAAGCGTCCCATGGGCCGGGGCTGGTCAAAACCCACATATACCCCGGTGAGCAGGTAAGGAGAGTATCCCAGGTACCAGGCGTCTTTCTGCTGGTTGGTGGTCCCGGTTTTGCCGGCTACAGGCCTGCCCAGGGCTCTGGCTCTCCATCCTGTGCCGTCGGCAACCACCTCCTGCAGCAGGCTGGTGATAATATAGGCGTTTTCATGGCTGATGGCCTCCACCGGCTGGGGGTCGTTTTCATATAGAAGCTCTCCCCAGGAGTCCGATACAGAGTTGATCAGCCTGGGAACCACGTAAGAACCGTCCCGGGCAAAGGCGCTGAAGGCCTGACACATATCCTGCAAAGAGATGGGGACTGAGCCCAGGCTTATGGACAGATCCCTGGGGAACTCATCCTGGATGCCCAGGCTTCTGGACCTGTCTATCAGTTCATTTATGCCCAGGTTCTGAGCCACCCTGATGGTGACCAGGTTTCTGGATTTGACCAGGGCGTCTCTTATGAGGGTCGGTCCATGAAATACGCCTTCAAAGTTGCGTGGTCTCCAGCTGGTCAGGGTCTCGTGATCATCGTAGACAAAAGGGGCGTCCATCACTATGGATGCGGGAGTATAGCCATTGTCCAGGGCCGCGGAGTAAACTATGGGCTTGAAGGCCGAACCGGTCTGCCTTCTAGCCTGGGTAGCCCGGTTGAAGTGGCTCTGGTTAAAATCGTATCCCCCGGCCAGGGCCATGACGTCTCCGGTGCGCGGATCCAGGGAGTAAATGGCTCCCTGCACTTCGGGTTTTTGTTCCAGGGCCAGTTCCCAGGTGCCGGTTACTTTTAGGTCTTCACCGTTTTCTTCTGAGCCGGGAATCTTTTTAAGCGAGGCCCAGACAACGTCCCCGGGTTTAAGGATGCGCGTGGCGTCCCTTATTGCCCGCACTTCTTCCGGGGCTCTTGAAGGATCAGGTGTCCTGGCCCATTCCATGGTGGATACGTCCATGCGCCCCTGGAGTTCCCCAAAGCGGACATCAGCTCCAGAAGCCTGGACATCGGTTATCAGGACCTTCATCCACTGACCCTTTTCCAGTTCAGCAGGGTCCAGGACCTGCTGCATAAGAAAACCCTGCTCCATTTCAGGCTCGATATTGTCCAGGGGACCTCTCCATCCTCTTCTCTTGGCCGAGTCTTCCAGGCCCTGGCGAAGGGCGTTCTGGGCGGCCTCAAGGTGCTTGAAGCTGGTAGGGGTCTGGACTACCAGTCCGCCCTCATATACTTTTTCCTCGCCGAACATTTGGATCAGGCGGCGGCGGACTTCTTCCAGGTAATACGGTCCCACCCTCCAGGAAGGGTCGGGCATGCGATTCAGTTCCAGAGGCTGGGATACGGCTTCCTGATACTCCTGCTCATCTATCCAGCCCAGGTGCAGCATGCGGGAGAGGACGTACATCTGTCGGTGTCTTGCCCCTTCAGGATTGCGGTAAGGATTGAGCCTGGACGGAGCCTTGGGCAGGGCG
Source organism: Desulfonatronospira sp. (assembly GCA_003553695.1). GTDB lineage: Bacteria > Desulfobacterota > Desulfovibrionia > Desulfovibrionales > Desulfonatronovibrionaceae > Desulfonatronospira. Next base: position 9,190 of record PWFB01000174.1, on the reverse strand, counting down.
GCCAGAAGAGATGCCTCGGCCAGGCTGAGTTCGCTGACGTGCTTGCCGAAGTATTCTCTGGATGCTGCTTCCACCCCGTATGCCCTGGAACCCATGAAGATCTGATTCATGTAAATGGTCAGGATTTCGTCCTTGGTCAGGTGATTTTCCAGCCTGTAGGCCAGGATGGCTTCCTTGAGCTTGCGGGTGTAGCTGCGTTCCGGGGTAAGGAGCAGGGATTTTATCACCTGCTGGGTGATGGTGCTTCCCCCTTGAACGATCTCGCCGGCCTTGAAATTCTGGATAGCTGCCCTGGCCACTCCGAGTATTGATACGCCTTCATGTTCGTAAAACCGGGCATCTTCAGAGGCCAGGAAGGCCTGGACCACGTGAGGAGGGATTTCATCCATGGAAACCAGGTAGCGTTTTTCCCGGTAAAATTGTCCCAGGACATCTCCTTCCCGGGTGAGGACTTTGGTAACCAGTGGCGGATCATAGTCGGAAATGGTCCTGTAATCGGGCAGGTCCTGAGCCGCCCACTTGTAAAGTCCAATACCCACTGCTGTGGCTGCCAGGACCAGAACTAGAAGTAATACGGAGAATATTTTCAGGTATTTCATTTTGATAATAAACCAGAGTGTAATGTTTAAGGGTCAGTCACCAAATTCCAGGTTCTGAAGCATGTAAAAAAATATTCTGCACGGCTTCAGCTTCTGCTCCGAAAAACCTGAGCAGGTCTTTTACTTCACTGGCCTCCTTCTGGGCCAGGCATTTACTGTTTTCCATATACCCCGCAGCCTGCCCAGGTAAAACCGGAATGGCAAACGACGGCAGTAAGAGGTGCGCAACTGCCGGGGCAGCAGGCAACCGTCTTCCTGAAGAAGTATACATATATCATCTGATAACGTTTTCAGCCGCAAATGACAAGTATCAGGGGAAAAATTGATCTGTTTTTTGTATGGTGATTTCGGAGGAGCCTGGTCATGAAAGGAATTAAACTTTTTGTGTCTGGCTGCTCAATGCAAAACGTCTCAATATTGCAGATGAGGCTCGATGTTTCTTTTCTCCTGCAGGGACAAAGGAAGACACATTTTTTCCATGCCGGGACTCAGGCAGCATCAAGGTGGGCAACAGTCTGCTGTACCTGAGGTAAATTTATTACCTGTGTGTTCATGAGGAAAATTTGAGTTTTCCTTTGCCCAGCAGGTCATGCAGGTGAATCAGGCCTTTGATGTTTTTTTCATGGTCCACGATGGGCAAAACCGTTATGGCCTTTTCTTCCATGAGGTCCAGCACCGAGGCCGCTGACTGATCCGGCTGGGCATGCACAGGAGAAGAAATCATATGCAGCCCTGCCGGGTCGCTCAACTGCCAGTTTTTGCCACAGATCATGCGGCGGACGTCGCCGTCGGTTATAACCCCGGTCAGCCTGTTGTCTGCGGAAGTGATAAAGACCACTCCGAACCCTCCCCGATTCATTACTTCCAGGGATTTTTCCAGATTTTCATTTTCTTTGGCCAGGGGAAGGTTTTCGGTATGCATGAGTCTGCGAATACTCTGTCTGAGTCTTTTCCCCAGAAAACCCCCGGGATGGTATCTTTGGAAGTCCTTTTTACCGAAGTGTTTGCTTTGCATCAGGGATATTGCCATGGCATCGCCCACTGCAAGAACTGCTGTGGTGCTGCTGGTGGGGGCAAGCCCCAAAGAGCAGGCTTCCCTGGGGACCCTGATCCTGATGACCACGTCCGCCAATCTGGCCATGGTGGACCCGGTGTCGGAGGTCATGGCCACTATCCTGATGCCCAGGGACCTGATGCTTTGCAAAATGGAGTTTACCTCTTCTGTTTCGCCGCTGTTGGAGATAGCCACCACCAGATCTTCACTTCTGAGCATGCCCATGTCCCCGTGGGCTCCCTCTACCGGATGCAGAAAAAAGGCCGGGCTGCCGGTGCTGCTGAAGGTGGCGGCCACTTTGCGGCCGATGAGTCCGGACTTGCCCACTCCGGTGAGCACTATACGCCCGGTGCAGGCGGACATTTCCTCCATGGCCGAGGAAAAGGCCTCGTCCAGGTCGTCGCGTACCGCCCGAATGGCCTCCAGTTCAATATCCAGGACCTCGCGGGCCTTGTTCAGCCAGTCGTTGCTCTCAGACATAGGTATTGCAGGTGGTTTTGCATTAAGAGTTTAAAGATCCAGGTAACTATGCACAGGAATAAGACACCCGGATTTCTACCACTCCAGGCAGAGTTTGTCGCAATTGGGGGAAGGGGGAACCGGGTAACTCCCATTGAAACAGGCCAGGCAGAATGATCTGTTGCTGTTCAGTGAGGCCAGAAGGCCCTCAACGCTCAGGTAATGCAGCGAATCCAGCCCGATGAAGTCGGCGATGTCTTCCACGCTTTGATTGGCAGCTATAAGTTCACCCTTGGAAGAAAAGTCTATGCCGTAGTAGCAGGGATGTTTTATTGGAGGACAGCTTACCCTCATGTGTATCTCTTTGGCCCCTAGTTCGCGCAGTTTTTTCACCCGGGTGCGGATGGTAGTGCCCCGGACTATGGAATCCTCCACAATGAGAATCTTTTTGTCCCGGATCATGCTTCGTGCAGGATTTAGCTTTACCCGGACGCTGAAATCGCGCATATCCTGGGAGGGCTGGATAAATGTCCGGCCAACGTAGTGATTGCGGATCATGGCCATTTCAAAAGGTATCCCTGATTCCCGGGCATAGCCCACAGCAGCGTAAACCCCGGAGTCAGGGAAAGGCATAACGTAATCCGCCTCAACAGGGGCTTCCCTGGCCAGGGCTCGGCCCATTTCCTTGCGGGCATGATAGACCTCATCGTCAAAAACAATGGAATCAGGCCGGGCAAAGTAGATGAGTTCAAAAACGCAGGGCGATGTATTCCTGTGTTCTGCAAACTGAATGCTTTCCAGACCTCTTTTATCCACAACTACCATTTCCCCGGGCTGAACACAGCGCATGTATTCGGCTTCCAGAAGATCAAAGGCGCATGTTTCGGAAGCAAACACGTAGGAGTCCCCTAAACGGCCTATGGACAAGGGCCTGAAGCCATTGGGGTCGCGAACGGCTATTAGTTTGTCATTGGCCATGATAAGCAGGGAATAGGCTCCTTTAACTTTCTGCAGGGCTATCTGCAGGGCTTCTTCCAGGGAGTTGCCGTTCATATTTTTGGACAGCAGGTGGACTATGATTTCACTGTCCATTGTGGTCTGGAAAATGGAGCCCTGCTTCTCAAGTTCCTGGCGGATTTCAGTGGTGTTTACCAGATTGCCGTTGTGGGAGATGGCAATGGATATGTCTTTGAATCTCACCAGAAAGGGCTGGGCATTGCGCAGAAGAGACGCCCCGGTAGTGGAGTAGCGCAGGTGTCCAGAGGCTATGGTTCCCTTAAGCTGATGCCCCAGGTGTTTTTCGCTGAAAACATCCCCCACAAGTCCCATGCCTTTTTGTTCCCGGATTCTGCTGCCGTCCCAGGTAACGATGCCCGCGCTTTCCTGACCCCGGTGTTGCAGGGCGTAAAGCCCGAAGTAGGTCATTCTGGCAGCCTCGGGGTGAGAGTGGATGCCGAATAATCCGCAGTATATCTTTTTCATAACTTATTTGCCGTGAGGCAGGCCTCCCATCAGTGGCAAAATACCCCTGTCAAACGGTTTTGAATTTATCCTGCATTGCGGTAGTATTCCTGCATGCTCTGGACCCGCAGGCCCTGACCGGCGCGTTCCCTGATGGCCGCGGCCATGGCTCTGGCTGCAGCCATGGTGGTGGTGTAGGGAATGCGGTACAACACGGCCGCCTGCCGCAAGGAGGACGAGTCGTGCTTGGTTTTTTTGCCGGACGAGGTATTGATGAGCAGATCGATTTCCTTGTTTTTTATATGGTCTATAATGTTGGGACGTCCCTCGTAAACCTTGTTCACCACCTGGGCCGGGATGCTGTTCTCTTTTAAAAAAGCGGCGGTTCCGCGGGTGGCCTTTATGCTGAAACCCATTTCATGAAAAATTCGCGCTGGTTCCAGGCAATCCTGCTTGTCCCTTTCTGTGACAGAGATACAGACACACCCTTTTTCCGGCAGCATCTGCCCGGCACCCATCTGGCCCTTCATGAATGCCAGTCCCATGCCGTAGTCGATCCCCATTACCTCTCCGGTGGAGCGCATCTCAGGTCCAAGAAGAACATCCACCCCGGGATAACGTCCGAAGGGAAGCACAGCCTCCTTGACGGAATAATAACCCTGTTTGCGCATGGACCAGGGGTCCAGATCTTTTAGTTTCTCCCCGAGCATGACCCTTGTGGCCAGCTTGGCCAGGGGCACGCTGGTGGCCTTGCTGACAAAGGGCACGGTTCGCGATGCCCTGGGATTTACTTCCAGGATGTACACCCGCCCGTCCTTGAGGGCGAACTGGATATTTATAAGCCCGATCACATTCAGCTCCCGGGCCAGGCTAATGGTTTCAGCCTCAATTTCCCGGATGAGATCCTTTTCTATGGTGTGCGGCGGGATGACGCAGGCAGAGTCTCCGGAATGCACACCAGCCTCTTCAATATGCTCCATTATTCCGGCTACATACGTGTCCTGTCCGTCACTCAGGGCGTCCACGTCCACCTCTATGGCCCCTTCCAGGAACTTGTCCAGGAGGATGGGATGCTGAGGCGCCACCACAACATGATTTTTGAAATAAGTAATGAGATTGTCTTCATCGTAGACGATTTCCATGGCCCGTCCTCCCAGAACATATGAAGGCCGGACCACAACCGGATAGCCTATGTCCGCGGCAATGATGCGGGCTTCTTCTATTGATCTGGCGGTGCCGTTGGCAGGCTGCATGAGCCCCAGCTTGGCTATGAGCGCCTGAAATCTCTCGCGATCCTCGGCCCGGTCTATGCTGTCCGGCGAAGTGCCTATTATGGGGACACCCGCCTGCAGCAGGGGAACAGCCAGGTTCAAAGGGGTCTGCCCGCCGAACTGGACTATGACTCCCTCAGGCTTTTCGAATTCGATAATGTTCATGACATCTTCAAAGGTCAACGGCTCGAAATAAAGAAAATCCGAGGTATCGTAGTCGGTACTCACTGTTTCCGGGTTGGAGTTGACCATGATGGAGCCAAGACCCATTTCCTTGAGGGAGTAAGCCGCGTGAACGCAGCAGTAGTCGAATTCTATGCCCTGGCCGATGCGGTTGGGTCCCCCGCCCAGGATCATAATTTTGCGGGTTTCACTGGGGAATACTTCCCGCCCTTTTTCATATGTAGAATAAAAGTATGGGGTATAGGCCTCGAATTCCCCGGCACAGGTATCCACCAGGTAGTAGGTGGGTTCAATGCCCAGTTCGCGGCGCAGATTGCGCACGAAAGCTTCGTCTTTTTTCCAGAGCCGGGCCAGGTGCCTGTCTCCGAAGCCAAGAGTCTTGGCCTCGGATAAGACCGGCTTGAGGTGCGGGTTTTCCGGGGAAAGGCTGTGTTCCAGGCTGAAATTGCGCAGCTTTTTCTCCATCTGCACCAGTTCCTGGATTTGCCGCAGAAACCAGGGGTCTATGCTGGTAAGCTCATACAGTTCCTGGATTTCCATGCCGGCCATGAAGGCCTCGTACAGGGCGAATATGCGCAGGGAGTGAGGAAAACGCAGCCTGGAGCGTATGTCTTCCAGGTCAGGTTCACCGGGCGGCAAATCAACAGTCAGTCCAATGTGCCCTGTTTCCAGGGAGCGCAGTCCCTTTTGCAGGGCCTCCTTGCAGGTGCGCCCGATGGCCATGGTTTCCCCGACGCTTTTCATGGAGGTGCCAAGCATGTCCTGACTGCCGGGAAACTTTTCAAAGGTGAACCTGGGAATCTTGACCACGCAGTAATCTATTGTCGGCTCAAAGGAGGCCATGGTTTCCCGGGTAATGTCGTTGGGGATCTCGTCCAGGGTATAGCCTACGGCCAGCTTGGCTGCGATCTTGGCAATGGGAAAGCCGGTGGCCTTGGAAGCCAGGGCCGAAGACCTGGACACCCTGGGATTCATTTCAATAACCACCAGATCTCCGTTGTCCGGGTTTACCGCAAACTGGACATTGGAGCCTCCGGTTTCAACACCAATTTCGCGCATTATATCCAGGGAGGCGTTGCGCATGACCTGGTATTCCCTGTCGGTCAGGGTCTGGGATGGGGCCACGGTAATGGAATCCCCGGTATGTACACCCATGGGATCCAGGTTTTCAATGGAACAGATGATAACGCAGTTGTCGTTTTTATCCCGCATGACCTCAAGCTCAAACTCTTTCCAGCCCAGGACCGATTCTTCAAGCATAATCTCATGAGTTATGCTGCAGGACAGGCCGTAGGCTGCCTTTTCTTCCAGGTCTTCCAGGTTGTAGGCGATGCCCCCCCCGGTTCCGCCCAGGGTATAGGCCGGCCGGATGATGATGGGAAAGGAAATGGTTTTTGTCCACTGCCTAGCCTCGTCCATATTACGGGCGATGCCGCTTTTAGGAACTTTCAGGCCGATATTTTCCATGGCCCTGCGGAACTGTTCCCTGCTTTCAGCCTTCTGGATAACCTCCAGGGAAGCCCCTATGAGCTCTACACCGTATTTTTCCAGCACGCCGTTTTCGGACAGGGCTACCGCAGTGTTCAGCCCGGTCTGTCCTCCCAGCGTGGGCAGAAGAGCATCCGGTTTTTCCCGGGCTATTATCCGGGCTACTGTTTCCGGTTCTATCGGCTCGATATAGGTCTGATGGGCCAGGTCCGGGTCGGTCATGATGGTGGCCGGGTTGGAGTTCACCAGGACCACCTGGTAGCCCTCTTCCTTGAGAGCCTTGAGGGCCTGAGTGCCGGAATAGTCGAATTCGCAGGCCTGTCCGATGATAATGGGGCCGGAACCAATGAGCATGATTTTTTGGATATCGGTTCTTTTGGGCATGAGATCTTACTTGTAGGTTATGGGTTTGATCCTGAGTATAATTTTTTGACCCTTCCTGGAAATAAATCCTTCTTCCTCCAGGATGTCAATGCTCTCGAGGCATTGGGAAAGTTCCAGATCAGCCATGTACGGCAGGAGATTTTGAAATTCATCCAGTTTGTTCCAGGAATCCAGGTAGTAAAGGTTGGCCATAACGTATTTTTCGCGCCTGGAAAGATGCGTGCCGGAAAAAAGCTTTTCACGCATTTCGTCTGGCAGCTTAAGCAGAGGGGATATTTTCTCCCGGTCAAAAAAGTCTTTGATGCTCATGGCCACCTGATGCTATCGGCCTGTTTGATAAAGATGTGATATTTACTTGCAAATATGCTGCAGGTCAACAATAATCGAACCGCCTGTACGGCAGACAGAAGCTGTGGCCACAAGGCTGTTTAGCATACTTTGAACTGGATTGTCTGAAAATAACAGGGAGTAATCGGGGAATGAGAATCGGGCTGTTGCAGTTGAATCCTGTTGTCTGCGACTTTGAGGGCAATGCCCGTGGAATTGTCCAGGCCTGCATGGAAGCCTCCCGGCAGGGTGCTGACATTTGTGTGACCCCTGAACTGGCAGTAATCGGTTATCCGGCCAGGGATCTGCTGCTAAGAGAGGATATCCTGGAAAAGTGCATGCACAGCGTTGAGCACATTGCCCGGGAAACTTACGGGGCAGGACCTTTGCTAGTGGGAAGTCCCTGGAGTTTCCAGGGCCAGCGGGGACAGGTATTTAATTCAGCCTGTCTGGTGAGTAAAGGCCGGGTGAAAAAGGTATTCTGTAAAGTGCTTCTGCCTGAATACGATGTCTTTGATGAAAAGCGCTATTTTTGTGCAGCTGAGGCCCCGGGTGTTTTTGAATTTAAGGGAAAAGTAATCGGGGTGAGCATCTGTGAAGATGCCTGGAACGATGAGGACTTCTGGGACAGTACCAGGGATGGAAATGATCCCATGCAGGAACTGGCCCGTCAGGGAGCAGAGATTATCATAAACATGTCCGCTTCCCCGTTCGGCCTGGGCAAACACAGGATCAGGCAGGCCATGATGGGTTCACTGGCGCTCAAACACAAGGTGTTTTTCATGTTCTGCAACCAGGTGGGGGGATTTGACGATCTGGTTTTCCCCGGAAGAAGCATGGTCATTGCCCCGGATGGAGGGGTTGTAGGCCGGGGCAGGGAGTTTGAAAGGGATGTGCTGGTGATGGATATCAGCAGTCCAGCCAGAAAGGATATCCCGGAGCCTGATTTTGAAGCACCGGCAGAAGCCTGGCAGGCACTGGTGCTGGGCACCCGGGATTATGTGCGCAAGAGTGGATTCAGCAGAGCGCTGCTGGGCCTCTCCGGAGGCATTGATTCGGCATTGACTGCGGCCGTGGCAGCAGCCGCCCTGGGGCCCGAGAAGGTCACCGGGGTGCTCATGCCTTCACCGCATTCCAGCCCCGGCAGCATAGACGATTCCATGCAACTGGCTGAAAACCTGGGAATCAAGACCCTTACACTTCCCATATCTTCTTTGATGCAGGGGTTTGACCAGGCCCTGAAAGATGTATTTGCCGGGATGCAGCCTGGTGTCACGGAAGAAAACATTCAGTCCAGGATAAGAGGTACCCTGCTCATGGCCCTGTCCAACAAGTGGGGGGATATGCTTTTAAATACCGGCAACAAGTCTGAACTGGCTGTGGGCTATTGCACCATTTACGGGGACATGGCCGGCAGCCTGGCTGTTCTGGCTGATGTGCCCAAGACCCTGGTTTATGACCTTGCCAGGTGGCTGAATACCCGGGGCGGGTCCATTATCCCAGAAGGGATTATAAAAAAGCAGCCTTCCGCAGAACTGCGTCCGAACCAGAAAGACCTGGACAGTCTGCCTGAATACGACATCCTGGATGAGATTCTTCGCCTCTATGTTGAAAAAAGGGCTTCACTGGAAGAGATTTGCGCCAGGGGGTATGAGAGGGATGTGGTACAAAAGGTCATGGATTTGGTAAACAAGTCGGAATTCAAGCGTTACCAGGCTCCACCGGGAATCAAAATAAGCGATGTGGCTTTCGGACCTGGTCGGCGTATGCCCCTGGCTGCCAGATGCTTGATCTAAGTTTGACACTACCGACCTGCAGCCCGGCATAGCTCAAATTTCTCTCTTTTTGTAACTGTTCACCATAATGATAATGAGTTCCAGTGGTCCGGAAATTCGGCAAACAGGACGTAAAAACTCGCTCCAAGGCAGCGTAAATCAAAACCTCTTCAAGTTTTTTCAGTTAGA
>PWFB01000048.1 GCA_003553695.1 Desulfonatronospira sp. | reverse complement strand
ATATAGTTGAAGATGTTCTGGCTGAAAAAACTTGAAGAGGTTTTGATTTACGCTGCCTTGGAGCGAGTTTTTACGTCCTGTTTGCCGAATTTCCGGACCACTGTAGCTCATTTAATTATGGCGAACAGTTACATTACAGGTTGCCCTGCAGGTATAACTCACCCTATTTTTTGTATATTTTTAACAAATTGGTGGGGGAACTTTCCACCCCGGCCTTGGGATGACCGGCAGTAATAATCAGGTCCTCCCCGCTCATGAAGCCTGAAAAATCCTCTACGAACTTCTCTGTGCGCTGCAGATGATCATGGGGTACTTCAGGTATATGCACCGGCACCACTCCCCAGGAAAAATTCATGAACTTCTGGGTGTCCCATCTGGGACTCAAACCGAAAATGGTCTGCCTGGGCCTGCAGGAACTGATGAGTCTTACCGTTGCCCCGGAATCGGTGTGCGCCACCAGGGCTTTGGCGCTGATTTTTTCAGCCAGAAGACAGGCATTGTATCCGATGAAGTTTTCCGAAACCTGCTTTTTGGGCTCCAGAGGGCTTGTGCCCAGTTCGAAAAAAAATTTTTCCGCTTCCTCGGCTATCTCACGCATGTAACCCACCGCCTGAACCGGGTACTCTCCGATGGCGGTTTCTTCCGAGAGCATTAGGCAATCGGTCCCGTCCAGAACGGCATTGGCCACGTCCGTGGTCTCTGCCCGGGTGGGCATGGGGTTGCTGACCATGGAAAGAAGCATCTGAGTGGCTACAATCACCGGCTTGGCCGACTGGTTGCACGCAGCGATGATCCTTTTTTGCAAAGTCGGCACTGAAGAAAGTGGACATTCCAGACCCAGATCTCCCCTGGCCACCATAATTCCATCGGCTATTCTTAGAATCTCTTCCAGACGGTTTACCGCCACCTGCCTTTCCAGTTTGGCAATAACCGGGATCCAGCGGCCTTTTTTCTCTATGACATGCTTGGCGCTGGAGACGTCTTCCGGGCACTGAACAAAGGACATGGCCACCGCGTCTATGCCCAGGTCCAGGCCGGCGGCCAGGTCTTCGCGGTCCTTGGTGGTCAGGGCTGCGATGGAGGCCTTGAGACCAGGAAAATTTATGCCCTTGCGCGAGGTAATAATTCCACTGTTTTCAGACCTGAGTTTGAGCACCTGTCCTCTTTTTTCCATGATTTCAAAGCTTAGGCCGCCGTCGCTGACCCGGACCTCATCCCCCGCTTTCAGATCCTTGATGATCTCCTTGTGGTCGAAAGGCAGATACGGGTCATGCCTGTCCATGTAATCCGAAGGACCCATGAAGATTTCATCTCCTACATTTATGCTCAGGGGAGACTCCTTGAGCTTCCCTGCCCTTATTTTGGGGCCGGACAAGTCCTGCATTATGGTTATTCCATGCTGAAGCTCATCCTCCACGCTGCGAATATCTCTAATGATATGCTCAAAATCCCCGGCACTTCCGTGGGAAAAGTTGAGCCGGAAAATCCGCACTCCCTGCTCCACCAGTCTTTTGATCATATACCTGTCCTTGCAGGCAGGTCCGATGGTGGCAATGATCTTGGTATGCATTTGTTCAGTCCTTTTTTTCACCCGCAAAATTAAAATCCGGGAGGTTGTACTTTATAATTGGGTGCCTTTTACAGGTCACTGGATCAATTTTGCAACAATGCAAAAAAAAATTTAAATTTTAAAATTCAAATATAATCAATAGTTAACTAAAAAGGCACTTAAAATCAAGCTGAACAGGCCTAAAAATTTCATTTTTTTTACTAATTTTTCTTGCCTGAAAAAAAACAAGGTGGTAAATAGTGGTAAATAGTGGTTAGACAATTATGTTCAGAGGACACACCCAGAGAAGCATAGACCCCAAGGGAAGGCTCATGCTGCCCCCCGAATTCAGGGAAACGATCCTGGAGCACTCTCCAGAGGGGCAGATAATGCTTACCAACTTTGACGGCTGTGCCGTAGGCTATCCTTTACCTGAATGGGAACGGATTGAACAGAGTTTTAACCAGTTAAATATGGCTAATCGCAAATTCAGGGATTTCCCCCGCTTTTTTATTTCCGGGGCTACTGAGGTCAACCTGGATAAACAGGGCCGCATCCTTGTACCGCCTTATCTGCGCTCATACGCAGGCATAAACAGGGAAGTCATCCTTGCCGGAGTGGGAAGAAAATTCGAGATATGGGACTTGGAGCGTTTCGAGATGCAGCGCAAAAAGATGGAGCAGGATTTTGAAGGCATAATGGATTCCCTGGTGGAAAACGGATTCGAACTCAGGTTTTAAAATTGCACCTGGTTACCACCGAGGCGCCCAGAAACCTAAAGGACGGGTGATATCCGTGCAGGCTCAGGAATTATCAGACTATACCCATCAGCCGGTGATGCTTGAGGAAGTCATGGATTTTCTGATCCCTGCCCCTGGAGGCCGTTACTTGGACGGCACTCTGGGCCTGGGTGGACATACCCTGGAAATACTTAGAGCCTGCAAAGGACAGTGCAGTATCCTAGGCATGGACATGGACAGGGAAGCTCTGCAACTGGCCTCAGAAAACCTGGAAAAATACCAGGACAGCATCCACCTGGTCCAGGATGCTTTTCACCACTTTGAAGAGCATGTCCAGGAACTGCAGTGGCCCTGCCTGGACGGTGCCCTTTTAGACCTGGGTATGTCCTCCCTGCAGCTGGATAAAAAGGAAAGAGGATTCAGCTTTATTCAGGATGGACCCCTGGACATGCGCATGGGCCGGGCCCAGGGTTTTCCCCCGGCATCCAGTCTGGTGCAGAACGCATCTTTTTCCAGTCTGAAAACAATAATCTATGAACTGGGCGAAGAACCCATGGCTCCCAGAATAGCCAGGGCCATAATCCAGGCCAGAGAAAAAAAAACCATAAATTCCACTCTGGAACTGGCCAGCATTGTGGAGCAGGCCTACCCCGCCCAGAGACGTCGGGCCGCCAGGAATCACCCGGCCACCAAAACCTTTCAGGCCCTGCGCATGGCCACAAACAAAGAACTGGAGAGCCTGCAGGGTTTTCTGGAAAAAATCGCCCCCTGGCTCAGACCCGGGGCAAGGCTGGTGATAATCTCCTTTCACTCCCTGGAAGACAGGATGGTCAAGCAATATCTGCGCAGACAGGCGTCCGACTGCATCTGTCCCCCAAGGTCGCCGGTATGCAGTTGCAGCCACAGGAAAACCCTGGAAATTTTAACCAAAAAGCCCCTGACCGCATCGGAAAAAGAAATAAGCCGCAATCCCAGGAGCAGAAGCGCCAAATTGAGAGCGGCTCAAAAGGTTTAGGAGCATGGGAAAGAAAGAAAAAAAAACCGGGAATTACAAGTGGCTGGCTTTTATGCTACTGGTGACATTTGTTCTGGGGCTGGCCAAGGTCTGGGTTACAGTGGAGCGGGTGGATCTGGCCTACCGCATGGAAAGGCTCCAGGAAGAAAACCGGGAAAACAGGGAACTGCGTACCAAACTGTCCATAGAACGTAATAACCTCCTTTCTCCCTACAGGCTCAGGGAATTCGGCCGTGAACACGGTCTATCCAAGCCCGGTGATGAACAGGTCCGCAAAATCAGGAATTAAGTCATGGTCAAATCCAGAAAGCACCAAGGAAAAGAAACTAGAGAGTACAGCAGAGCCAAGATAGGCCTGGTACTTGCTTTTTGTTTTATTTTCTGGGGTGCTCTGTGGGCCCGAACCCTGCAGGTACAGGTCCTTCAGGGCCAGGAACTGGCTGAGCAGGCCAGCAGACAATATTTCAGCCAGGAAAAGATCATGGGCAAAAGGGGCGAAATATTCGACCGCGACGGCCGGGTCCTGGCCCAGAGCGTACGCAGTAAGTCCGTGTATGCCAATCCTTTTTTGATGGACGATATTCACTTCCAGGCAGATGAGCTGGGCCGGATACTTAATGTTGATCCCGCTTCCATCCGGGTCAGGCTTGGCCGTAAAAGCAGTTTTGTCTGGCTGGACAGGAAAATAAGCGACCGGGTGGCCCATGAAGTGGCCTCTGCAGATATTCCCGGTGTTTTTATTATGGACGAGCACAGCCGGGTTTATCCCCAGAAACATATGCTGGGACAGGTCTTAGGATTTGTAGGCATTGACAATACCGGCCTGGAAGGGCTGGAAAAATCTCTGGATGAGAGGCTCAGCGGAGCGGAAATGGTCATGGTCATGCAAAGAGATGCTTCCGGGCAGAGGTTCAGCCTGATGCCCAGACAACCCCACCAGCAGGTGGACGGTGAAGACATTTACCTGACCATCGACTCCAGGATACAGTTTTACGTAGAACAGACCCTGGCCGATGCCGTGAAAGAAAACAGCGGCCAGAGGGGTGTAGCCATGGTGGTACACGTGCCCACTGGGGATATCCTTGCCTGGGCCAACTACCCTTTTTTCAATCCCAATAATTACCGCGCCTCAAGTCCTGATATCTGGCGCAATCGTGGCGCAACCGACCTCATTGAGCCGGGCTCCACCCTGAAACCTTTTCTTGTGGCCGCTGCCCTGGAGGAAAACGTGGCCCGGGGCGACTCGCTGTATTACTGTGAACAGGGTCAATGGAGGCTGGGCAACAATCAGATCAAGGACGTCAGAGAGTACGGCTGGCTTACCGTTAACAGGATCCTGCGTTACTCCAGCAACATAGGTGCTGCCAAGGTGGGCATGGACCTGGGTCCCGGAGACCTGCACAGTTATTTAACCAGGCTGGGGCTGGATCAGCCTACCGGAGTCCAGGTCCCCGGTCAGAGCCGGGGACTGCTGCGCCCGCCCGGCACCTGGAGCAACATGGACCTGGCCACCATTTCCTTCGGGCAGGGCATGGCCACCTCTTTTCTTCAGCTGGCCAGGGCCTACGCCACCCTGGGCAACCACGGGATTTACACGGACCTGAACATCCTGCAGGAAAACAGCAGTCCTGTTTCATCGCAGCAAAGAGTTTTTTCCAGGGAAGTGAGCCGGGATGTACTGGCCATGATGCGCGACTCTGTGGAGCGAGATGGCACCGGAACCCGGGCCAGGATCAGCGGCATAGAAGTGGGAGGTAAGACCGGGACCGCCCAGAAGGCCTCTCCCAAGGGAGGATACAGTGATAAATATGTGGCCTCCTTTGTGGGATTCTTGCCGGCAATGGAGCCGGAGTACATGATAATGGTACTGGTGGATGAACCCGAAAACCCCTATTATGGCGGGCTGGTTGCTGCCCCTGCGTTTCAACGCATTGGCGGAAGACTGCTTTCCTCGCAGAAGGGTCAGGGCCTGCGCACACTGGCCCTGGATGGATCCGGCCCAGCTACAGATGCATACACCGGGGAAACCGGCCGGTTCAGTATAACCCCCAGGCAGACCAGGGAAGTGGACATCTCCAGCGTGCCCGATCTGCGCGGGACCCCCCTGCGTCTGGCTGTAGAAAGCCTTATCCAGGCAGGCATCGACCCCAGGATTGAAGGTACCGGGGTCAAAGTCCATGAGCAAAGCCCCTCTCCAGGCAGCAACTGGGACAGTGAAGAGAAGCAGATCACCCTCAAACTTTGCTCGGGGTCATGATAAAAGATAAAATGAAAAGCTGGCATGAGATCATAAGCGAAGCCCGGCAGGGCAGACAGGTGCGAAGCGACTCGCGCTTGGTAAACCCCGGGGACATATTTGTTGCCCTGCCCGGAACCAGGGTCCACGGCAACAGATATATCCCCGAGGCCCTGGACAGGGGAGCGGCCCTTGTCGTGGCTTGCGGGGAACCTGCCGGGCAGGACCGGGTGTTTCATCATGACCATCCCGCCCTGGCCCTGGGCGAAATGGCTAGGGCCCACTTTGGAACCGACAGGCTGAGCATGCAGGTAGTGGGCATTACCGGAACCAACGGCAAGACCACCACCAGTTATATTCTGGAGCACATTTTCTCCAGCAACGGATACAAAACCGGAGTCCTGGGAACGGTTAACTACCGCTGGCCCGGGACAGTGCTCAAAGCCTCAACCACCACCCCGGACTGCCTGGAAATGCACCGCATGCTGGCTCGAATGCAGGCCGGCGGGGTTCAGGTGGTCTGCCTGGAAGCATCCTCTCACGCCCTGGACCAGCAGCGCCTGGCTGGCATTGATATTCATGTGGCTGTCTTTACTAATCTTTCCCGGGATCATCTGGACTATCATAGAGATATTGAGGACTACTTCCAGGCCAAGAAAAAGCTTTTCTGGCCATCCAACCCCCGAAAC
The DNA here is from genome assembly GCA_003553695.1 of Desulfonatronospira sp. Taxonomy (GTDB): domain Bacteria; phylum Desulfobacterota; class Desulfovibrionia; order Desulfovibrionales; family Desulfonatronovibrionaceae; genus Desulfonatronospira. The sequence goes on along the minus strand of PWFB01000048.1, from coordinate 45,927 downwards.
TTTCTCGGCAGCGTAATAAACTTAGATGACCCCCATGGCCGGGAACTGGCCAGGCAAGCCCCCCTGGTACTGGGCTACGGCCTGCAAGGAAAATTTGCTCCAGAACTTCAGGGTCGCCTGGTGCAGAGTACTGCCAGGGGACTGGACCTTGAGTGCAGCTACCAGGATAGGTCCTGGAGCAGCTCCTGCAGCCTGCCGGGAAGCCACAACGCCCAGAACCTCCTGGCCGCCCAGGGGGCCGGGCTTTGCCTGGGCCTGGAGCCGGAAAGCTTTCAGTGCCTAAAAGACCTCCCCCCCATCCCGGGCCGCCTGGAAAAGGTGCCCGCCCCTGAAGGGATGAATATTTACGTTGATTATGCCCATACCCCGGACGCCCTGGAAAATGTATGCCTGGCCCTGAAAAAGCTGTCTTTCAGCAGGCTGACTGTACTTTTCGGGTGCGGCGGTGACCGGGACCGGGGCAAACGCCCGGAGATGGCCCGGGCGGTGGCCGCACATGCCGACGCAGTCTTTCTCACCTCGGACAATCCCAGGTTCGAGGACCCCGGCAGCATTATTGAGGATATTCTTCCCGGACTGGCAGATCATCCCTGCGTTAAGGTGGAGCCGGACCGCAGACTGGCCATACAAAAGGCTGTGTCCATGCTGGCCCAGGGCGAGGCCCTGCTGGTGGCAGGCAAAGGCCACGAGGACTACCAGGAAATCCGGGGGGTCAGACAGGAATTCAGCGACAGCGGGGAAATTCAGAGGGCCGTAAGCAAACTATGGCGCAAGGTTTTCGAACCTTGCCCTGCAGAGGCAGAGTAGCGCATGGAGATGAAACTAGGGGAAGCAGCCCGGGCCATGCAAGGCCAGGCAGACCTCAAGGGGCTGGAAAGGGCACCTGTAAGCGCTGTCAAGACCGACAGCCGCCGGACAGGCCCCGGAGATCTCTTTTTCTGCCTGCAGGGGACTAGAAACGACGGACACAGCTTTGCCCGGCAGGCCGCAGACAGAGGGGCCCTGGCCATTGTGGCCCACCGGGAACTGAGCACGGTTCAGGATACACCGGTACTGATGGTGGACGATACCCTTAAGGCCCTGGGGCGACTGGGCCGGCACTGGAGGCTCAAAGCCGGGCCCAAAGTTCTGGGCATTACCGGCTCTGCAGGCAAGACCACTACCAAGGAAATTCTGGCAGAAGTGCTAAAAACCCGTTTCAAGGTGGGCAAAAACTTTCAGAACTGGAACAATCAGTTGGGCCTGCCCCTTTCCCTGCTTATGCAAAGGGGCAATGAAGACTTCTGGATAATGGAACTGGGCATCAATAACCACACGGACATGGACGAACTGGGAGAAATCCTGCATCCCGACGCGGCGTTGATTCTGAATGTGGGCCCCTGCCATCTGGAAGGCCTGGGAGATGTTGCCGGGGTGGCCCGGGCCAAGTCCTGCATCCTCGATCATCTCCGGGCAGAACGTAGAGCCTTTATCAATCTGGATTACCCGGATATAAAGCGCGAGGCCGAAAGCAGGCCGGACCTGAACATCACCTGGTTCTCCAGCTGCGATCCCGAAGCCGCCTGCCGCGTTAGCCACAGCAGGGACAATTGGTTCATTCTTCATTTAAACGGCCGGGACATTTTCTTTGAGGCCCCGGTGCAGGGGGCGCACTTCTGCGAGAACCTGGCTGCAATCTGGGCCGTGGCCCTGGCATACGGCATGCATACGGAGGAAATCCGGGCAGGTCTGAAAAAGGTGACTCTGCCGGAACAAAGGATGTCCATATGCCGCCTGGGGAAATGGACAATCATAGATGACTCATACAATGCCAACCCCATGTCCATGCAGGCCGCCCTGAAGACCGCCCGCAGCCTGGCCTCCGGGGAAAATCTCATCCTGGTCCTGGGGGATATGGCCGAACTGGGCCAGGCCGAGACCAGGGCCCACAGAGACCTGGGACGCAGCCTTTGTACAGAGGCCTTTACCGCCCTTTTCTATCGCGGAGAAAACCTGGAGCATGTCCTTTCCGGGATGAATGGAACTGGTAGCCGAAAGACCCATGAAATTCAGGATGTTTCCTCGTTTCTCTCAGCGTGGGATAAGCTCGGGTGCCCTGGGGGAGTAATAATTTTCAAGGGTTCCAGGAGGGCCGGAATGGAAAACTTTGTACAGGCCTTCAAGGCCAGTTTAAAAAAAGACCGGGAAGCAGGCATATAAATGCTCTATCATCTGCTTTATCCTTTAAGTGAAGACATAAGTTTCTTCAATGTCTTTCGCTACATAACCTTCAGAAGCATTTACGCTCTGCTTACAGCCCTGCTTTTAAGCCTGTGGCTGGGCCCGAAATTCATCAGATGGCTGCAGAGGATCAAGTGCGGGCAGTATGTCCAGGAAGACGGGCCCGATCATCAGGTCAAACAGGGCACCCCCACCATGGGCGGAGTTCTGGTGGGCTTCACCCTGGTGGTGAGCGTTCTTCTGTGGGGGGATCTGACCAACAGACTTGTCTGGATGTGTTTGTTCGTATTTGCCGGCTTTTTCCTGGTGGGATTTTTTGATGACTACCTGAAGGTAATCAAGAAGCACAACCAGGGCTTAAGGGTCAAGGGCAAGCTTCTGGGGCAGGGTATTATTGCCCTGGGTGCCGTCTCCATGCTCCTGACCATGCCGGGATACAATACAGAACTGCTTATACCCTTCTTCAAGGATATCAGGCCGGACCTGTTTTTGTTTTATATACCCTTTGCCGCAGTGGTCATGATCGGGGCATCCAACGGGGTAAACCTCACCGACGGCCTGGACGGCCTGGCCATTGGTCCGTACATAGTCAGCGCCGGATGTCTGGCAGTATTCGTATATGTATCCGGTCATTACCACCTGGCGGATTATCTCCAGGTTCCCTACATACCTGACCTGGGGGAGGTGACCGTCTTCTGCGGGGCCCTGGTGGGAGCTGGACTGGGATTTCTATGGTACAATGCCTACCCGGCTCAGATATTCATGGGCGATACCGGCAGCATCAGCCTGGGTGGCACCCTGGGTTTCATTGCCGTTTTATGCAAACAGGAGCTCTTGCTCATCATCGTAGGCGGACTCTTTGTCATTGAAACTCTCTCGGTGATCCTGCAGGTGGGTTACTACAAGATGAGCGGAGGCAAGCGCATCTTTCGCATGGCCCCGCTGCATCACCATTTTGAACTAAAAGGAGTCCCGGAATCCAAAATAATCATCCGGTTCTGGATTCTGTCCATACTCTTTGCCCTGGCGGCGCTGAGCACACTTAAGCTCAGGTAGGAAAAGTCATGCAGGAAATGGTGCATAAAGATCAGTTAAAAGGCCATAAGGCTGTGGTAGTAGGTGCAGGCCGTTCAGGCCTGTCCGCCGCAGCCCTGCTTGCAGGCCTGGGAGCCGGAGTGCGCCTTCTGGAGAAACGAACAGACTTTGACGCCTCGCTGCTGGAATCCAGGGGTCTTTCAGAAGTACAACTCGTCCTGGGAGAACACAGGCAGGAGCACTTCAAAGATGTGGACCTGGTGGTGGTCAGTCCCGGAATCTCCCTGTCCATGGTCAAGGATTTGTGCCCGGGAGGCCGGACGGTGATCTCTGAGCTGGAACTGGCTTCCTGGTTTATTTCCGAACCGGTAATTGCGGTCACCGGCACCAACGGCAAGACCACCACATGCATGCTCATACAAAAGGTTTTGGAAAAGGCCGGGCGCAGGGTGTTCACCGGAGGCAATATCGGAACCCCCTTGAGCGATCATGTGCTTTCCGGAGCAAGGGCCGACATGCTGGTCCTGGAGGTAAGCAGCTTCCAGCTTCAGGGGTGCAGCGGGTTTGCCCCGCATGTGGGGGTGCTGCTCAATTTTTCCGCCAATCACCTGGATCATCATAAAAGCGAGGATGAATACTTCCAGGCCAAGATGCAGCTCTTTGCACGCCAGAGTTCCATGGACCTGGCTGTATTGCCTCTTGAACTGCGGGGAAAAATTGAGGGTGATTTCAGGATCAAAAGCAATATCCCCTATTTTGCCCCCACTGGAAGGTTTGACTGCCCCGCTCTGCCAGGGACACACAACCAGGCCAATATGGAGGCGGCCATGCTGGCCTGCGGTTTTTTGGACGTAAGCAGAAAGACTTTTGACCAGACCCTGCTGGAATTTGTTCCCCCGCCGCACAGACAGGAGGTTTTCCTGCAGGACAAAGGGGTGACATACATAAACGATTCCAAGGCTACCACCCTGGAAGCCCTGGCCGCCGCCATTCAGGCCTTTGACGCACCCATCAGGCTTCTGGCCGGAGGAAAATACAAAGGAGGGGACTTTTCCCTGCTGGCCCGGACCCTGCAGGAAAAGGCAGCCAAGGTTTACCTCTTCGGCCACAGCCGGGAGATCTTTGAAAACGCGTGGAAGGACAGCGTGAAGCTGGAATATTTCCCGGACCTGGAGCAGGCCGCGGCCCGGGCAGTGCAGGAAGCAGATTTCGGGGACAATGTGCTTTTGTCTCCGGGAACCTCGAGCTTTGATCTTTTCAATAATTACCAGGAGCGTGGGGAGGCCTTCAAAGAGAAGGTGAAGCAGGAAACCGGCATGAAGATACAGTGAGTCCGGGTAGTCAGACCTGTCGGACACGTCGGACAAGTCGAACAAAACAGAGCAAAAGGTATGACCAGCAGGAAAAACACCGCAACAAACCAGGGGCCGGACCTGTGGCTCCTTTTCTCGGTACTCATCCTGACCGGGCTTGGATTCATGATGATCCTCAGCACCAGCGCCATCATGGCCGAGCGTTTTTATGCGGACAAGTACTTCTTTTTCAAACGACAGCTTCTTTTCGGCCTGGCTGGAATCTTGGTCATGTACCTGGCATATATGCTCAACAGGGACCTGGTGTACAGACTACGCTATCTCTGGGTGGCCGCCGCCCTGGCCCTGCTGGCGGTCACGGTATTCACCCCCTGGGGGTATGCAGCAGGGGGGGCCACCAGGTGGGTCAACCTGGGGTTTTTCAATATTCAGCCCCTGGAGCTGGCCAAGGTGGCCCTGGTCATTTATCTGGCCTGCTTTTTTGCCTTCAAGCAGGACAAGGTCAAGACCTTCAGCGTGGGTTTTCTGCCTCCCACGTTGATTACCGGAATATTCTGCGCTCTTTTGCTGCTGCAGCCCGATTTCGGAGGGGCGGTGTACATGGCCGGGCTATTGTTTCTTTTAAGCCTGGTGGGGGGAACCAGGATAATTTATTTGTTTTCATCCTCGGTATTGGCGTCCATAACTGCCATTGTGCTGGTGTTGCAGTCACCCTACAGGTTCAGGAGGTGGTTTTCCTTTCTGGATCCTTTTCAGGACGCACAGGATGCCGGCTATCAGCTGGTGCAGTCACTGTATGCCTTTGGTTCCGGGGGGATCTGGGGCATGGGGCTCGGCGAAGGCAGACAGAAGCTCTTTTTTCTGCCGGAAGCGCACAACGATTTTATCATGGCCGTGGTGGGAGAGGAACTGGGCTTTATCGGGGTATCCCTGGTCTTTATCGTCCTGGGAATCCTTCTTTGGAGGGTGCTGGTCATCTGCATGTCCCAGACTGAGCTGGTGGATAGATTTGCCGGGCTGGGCATGGGAATGATTATTATTCTGGGGGCCCTTTTAAACCTGGCGGTGGTCCTGGGGGTAATCCCCCCCAAGGGACTGCCCATGCCCTTTATCAGTTACGGAGGCAGCAGCCTGCTTGTGTCTTTCTTCTGCGCGGGCTTTCTGCTCAACCTATCCAGGAGCAGGTGATGCTGAACAAGGTGCTCATTGCCACCGGCGGCACAGGGGGCCATATCTACCCGGCCCTGTCCGTGGCCAGGAAAATAATGGAACTGTATCCCTCCTGCAGGGTGGTGTTTGCTGGGGGCTTATACGGTTCTGAAAAGGATATAATCCCTGAGGCCGGGTTTGAATTCAAGGCCTTTCCGGCAAAAGGGGTGCTGGGCAAGGGGATAAAATCCCTGGGGTCCGTGTGGTGGGTTACCAGAAGTCTGGCCAAAAGCTATATCCTGCTGCGCTCTCTGAGACCGGACGTGGTGGTGGGCTTTGGGGGTTATGCCGGATTCATCCCGGTACTTACCGCCAGAATGATGAAAATACCCACCGCCATACACGAGCAGAACAGTCTCCCCGGTATGACCAACCGGGTCCTGGGACGCAAGGTAAAAAAAGTTATGCTCAGCTATGAGGACATTAAAAATTTTTTTCCACCGGAAAAGGTGATTTGTACAGGTAATCCCGTGCGTACAGAGCTTCTGGAACACCAATATGCATCACCCGGGATGCACCGGCCGGGAAAAAGGCTTCTGGTTCTGGGGGGCAGCCAGGGGGCCAGCGCCATCAACTCAGCAATTCTGGAGAGGCTGGATGAACTGAAGGCCATGGAGGTGAAAATCTGGCACCAGACGGGAGAGCGGGATTTTGAAAAAGTAAATGAGGTTTACCAGGATAAGTATCCGGAAGCCAGGGTGGATGCATACATACAGGATATGGCCGGAGCCTACGATTTTGCGGACCTGATCCTCAGCCGGGCCGGAGCTTCCACCATCTCCGAGATCTGCGTGGCTGGAAAAGCCTGTATATTCATACCTTTTCCCCATGCCACCCATGACCACCAGATGGTCAACGCCAGGTATCTGGAAGAAGCCGGCGCAGCCATGGTTCTGGACCAGGGATACCTGGACCAGGTCAACCTGGCCCGGGTAATTACCGATCTTCTGGCCATGCCGGAAAAGATCCGGGACATGGGCAGGGCTGCAGCAAAAATCAGCCGCCCCGATGCAGCGGACAGAATAGTTCAGGAACTGGTAAATCTTAAAACAGGAAATTAAAGTGCACAACTACATAAATCGCATTCATATGGTGGGCATCGGGGGCTCGGGCATGAGCGGCATTGCCGAAGTCCTTCTGAACCTGGGCTACCAGGTCAGCGGCTCGGATCTGTCCCGGGGTCCCACGGTAACCATACTTGAGCAGCAGGGAGCAAAGGTGTTCCAGGGTCACCACCAGGACAATGTAGGCTCGGCCCAGGTGGTGGTTAAATCCACGGCGGTGCGCGAGGACAACCCCGAAATCCTGCAGGCCAGATCCGCAGGGATTCCGGTTATCCCAAGGGCGGAGATGCTGGCCGAGCTCATGCGCCTCAAAACCGGGGTGGCCGTAGCCGGAACCCATGGCAAGACCACCACCACGTCTTTTCTGGGAACCATTTTCAAGGAAGCCGGACTGGACCCCACCGTCATCATCGGGGGCAGGTTGAACAAATACGGCAGTAACGCCCTGCCAGGAACCGGTGAATATCTTATAGCCGAGGCTGACGAATCCGATGGCTCCTTTCTGACTCTTTTGCCCATAATCAATATTGTCACCAATATCGGCGCGGATCACCTGGATTATTACCGTAACCTGGATGAAATCAGGGAGAGCTTCGTACGTTTTATGAACAATGTCCCTTTTTACGGGCTCAATGTCGTGTGCGGCGACGACCCGGAAATCAGCAGTGTTCTGGAGCGGGTCAAACGACCGGTTCTAACCTACGGTTTACATGAGAAAAACCGATTGCGCGCGGAGATCCTCTCCACCAGCCCGGGATCACAGTTCAATGTTTTCCAAGACCATAACTTCTGGGGCCGGGTAAAGCTCAATCACCCCGGCCGGCACAACGTGCTCAACTGCATGGCCGCCATCGGGGTAGCCATACAGGCCGGGATAGACAAACAGGACATCCTGCGTTCACTGGCCGATTTCGGCGGTGTAGGCAGACGTTTCGAGCGCAAGGGAATAAGAGATGATGTTATTGTTGTGGACGACTACGGCCACCATCCCACAGAAATCGCGGCTACGCTGGAAACAGCCAGGCAGTGCCATCCGGAACGCAGACTGGTGGTGCTATTCCAGCCCCACCGCTTTACCCGGACCAGGGATTTCTTCGGAGAGTTCTGCCGGGTCCTGGCCGGTGCGGACCTGCTTTTGCTAACGGAGATATACCCGGCTTCAGAGGATCCCATTCCCGGTGTAAACGGATGGAGCCTTGCCCAGGGAGTCATGCAGGTGGCCGATGTCCCGGTACGCTTCTACCAGAGCCTGGATGAAGCAGGCCGGGACCTGGACCGTGTCCTTAAGGGGAGAGACCTGTTCATGACCCTGGGAGCAGGTAATGTATGGCAGGTTGGGGAAAGGTTTATCCATAAATGAAAACAGTACACCAGCCGGACTTGAAGAAAATGTCCACCCTGAAGCTGGGGGGACGAGCCCGGGCGGCACTTTACCCGGAAAATGAACTGCATCTGGAGGAAATAAACCGCAACTGGGCCGGCATAGGCCTGCGCTGCATGTATCTGGGCAAAGGCAGCAACGTCCTCTTTACCGAGGACAATAGAGATCTGGTGCTGGTCAAATGGAAGGGACGCATCCTGCCTGAAAGCATCGCCCAGGACAGGGACCGGGTGCTGGTCCTTGTAGATGCCGGGTATCCCCTGCCCCGCCTCCTTGGATGGTGCGCCTCCCGGGGGCTTTCCGGGCTGGAGGGACTGGCCGGCATCCCCGGAAGCGTGGGGGGAGCGATAACCATGAACGCCGGTTCTCACGGGGTGGAGATATGCAGCCTGTTGACCAGTATATGGATCTGGACCCCGGAAAAAGGTACAAGTCAGCTGCAGACCGGACAGTTCAGCTACGGTTACAGGTGGTTCAATCCAGGCGGAATTTCAGGAAACCCCCTGGTGACAGCCGCTGAAATAACCCTGGTGCGATCCAGTCCCCAGAATGTGCAGGAAAACATAAAAAGATTCTACCTGCGCAAGAAAAGATCTCAGCCGGTGCTGGCCTCCACCGCCGGATGCGTGTTCAAGAATCCCCCGGATGGAGAGCCTGCCGGAAAACTGCTGGAACGGGCCGGATTCAGGGGCAGACAGAATAAGGGCGTGGCTTTCTCCAGCAAACATGCCAATTTCCTGGTCAATCTGGGACACGGCAGCAGTACTCAGGCCCTGGACCTCATAGCTCAAGCCAGGGAAAAGGTATTTGAACTGTCCGGACATGAACTGCAACTGGAAATAAAAACAGTCTGAGGAATTGATCTTGACCGCCAGGCAAAGCCGAACGAAGCGAAATACCGGAAGACAGCACAGCCCAAGGACCGTAGGTGTTCTGCACAGATTTTTTTCAGCCATGACAGGCATTCTGGGGCTGATCCTGGTCCTTGGGCTGAGCCTGGGTATACTTGTCCTGTTGAGCGCGGCCCTTATCCATGGATATCGTTACGCCACCAGCAGTGAATACCTGGCTCTGCAAGAGATTGAAATCAAGGGAAACCAGCGCCTGACCTACGCGGAAATCTTAAAACTCATGCAGGTGGATACCGGCCAAAACATGCTCAAAATGAACATATCCCGAATGCAGAAAAAACTGGCTGAGAACCCCTGGGTTAAGGAAGCCAGGGTGAGGCGGGATTTCCCCAATCAGCTGCACGTAAATATTCGGGAAAAGCAGGCCAGTTTCTGGGTTCAGAACGACAACAACCTTTATTACGCAGATAAAAAGGGCCGGACTATCGAACCTTTGACTCCTGAGAGGCTTGTTTCATTGCCGGTTCTGTATTTGCATGATGGTGCTCAGTCCAGGCATGTGGCCGGAATCGTAACCACCCTGGAAAAAAGAAGATTTCCCTTTTCCATCCAGGACATATCCTGGATAAGGATAACCGAAACCGGCAGGGTCCACATGTACATACATGGGCTGGATCTGGAGCTGTCCCTTGACTGCCGGGAACTGGAGCAGCAGACGGATAAGCTCAATCTGGTATGGAGCGACCTGCGCCGCAGGCAGGATATTAACGATATAAAACGGATCACCGTGGCCGGAGAAAATGCCTGGGTAGCTTATCAAACTCAGGCGAAACCAGAAAATTAAGGAACTTAATATGGCCAAGTCAGATTTAATCGTGGGGCTGGATCTGGGGACCACCAAAATCACAGCTGTAGTAGGGGAAATGACCCCCGACGGGGTGGATATCGTAGGTATAGGCACCAGCCCTTCCACCGGACTGCGCAAGGGAGTGGTGGTTAATATCGAACAGACCGTACAGTCCATAAAAAAGGCCCTGGAAGAAGCCGAACTTATGGCCGGGTGTGAAATCCAGTCAGTGTATGCGGGCATAGCCGGCAGCCATATCAAAGGCTTCAACAGCCACGGTGTCATAGCAGTAAAAGGCGGGGAGGTCAGCAGCCGTGATGTGGAAAGGGTCCTGGACGCGGCCAAGGCCGTGGCCATTCCTCTGGATCGGGAGGTCATCCATATTCTGCCCCAGCAGTACATAGTGGACGACCAGAACGGCATAGCAGATCCCCTGGGCATGGCAGGGGTGCGACTTGAGGTCAAGGTGCATATCGTCACCGGGGCCGTCAGCAGCGCCCAGAACATAGTACGCTCCTGCCATAGAAGCGGCCTGGATGTCTCGGACATTGTCCTGGAATCCCTGGCGTCGTCCAAGGCGGTTCTTACTGAAGAAGAAAAGGAAATCGGAGTGGCTCTGGTGGATATCGGCGGCGGAACCACTGATGTGGCCATATTCAGTGAAGACTCAATCAAATATACCGGAGGCATTGCCATAGGCGGGGCCAACCTGACCAACGACATAGCTTTCGGTCTGCGTACTCCCATGGTGGCAGCGGAAAAGATCAAGGTCAGATACGGCTGCTCCATGGCGGACATGCTGCAGGAGGAAGAGGTTATCGAGGTCCCCAGCGTCGGGGGAAGGTCCCCCAGGAAACTCTCCAGGCACGTGCTGGCCGAGATATGCGAACCCAGGATGGAGGAACTTTTTCTCCTGGTGGACCAGGAGATCAACCGTTCTGGATTCAAGAATTCCACAGGGGCCGGAGTGGTGCTCACAGGTGGAGCGGCCCTGATAGAAGGCGCTCAGGAACTGGCGGAACAGATATTCAATATGCCCACCCGCATCGGGTATCCCCGCAAAGTGGGCGGACTCAAGGACGTGGTCAACAACCCCATGTACGCCACTGCGGTAGGTGTACTCATTTACGGAGCGGAAAAGGAAAGCTCGGAAAAACAGTTCCGCATCAGGGACAAAAACATGTTCAACCGCATCCTCAGCAAAATGCGCAAGTGGTTCGTAGACATAAAATAGACCCGGCCATCATTTTTGTCCGGCCTGGCTAATAAATAAGTATTACCAATTAGAAACAACAGTTACAGATTGCAGGCAAAAATTTTTCTCAGCTAAACGGGAAGGAGGAAACTATGGAATACCAGGAAATCCAGATGGACGGCAACGCCAGAATTAAAGTGGTCGGCGTGGGCGGCGGCGGGAGCAACGCCGTCAACAACATGATCTGTTCGGCCATGAAGGGAGTCACTTTTATTGTGGCCAACACCGACCTGCAGGCCCTTAAGCATTCCCAGGCGGAATACAAGATCCAGCTGGGGGAAAACCTGACAAAGGGTCTTGGCGCGGGTGCCGATCCCCAGGTAGGTAAGGCGGCGGCTGAAGAGAGCATAGACCACATTCGGGAAGTCCTGGACGGCTGTGACATGGTCTTTGTTACCGCGGGAATGGGAGGTGGAACCGGAACCGGAGCCGCCCCGGTCATCGCCAGGGTGGCCAAGGAAATGGGTGCCTTGACTGTAGCCGTGGTCACAAAGCCATTTTACTTCGAGGGCAAACGCAGGCGCGGACAGGGAGAAAACGGGATTTTAGAACTTAAAGAAGTGGTGGACAGCATCATCACCATCCCTAATGACCGTCTGCTGTCACTTGCTTCCAAAAAAGCATCATTTCTGGAGATGCTCAAGAAGGCCGACGAGGTGCTCTACTACGGTGTGAAGGGCATATCCGACCTGATCATGGTCCCGGGACTCATCAACCTGGACTTTGCAGATGTCAAGGCGGTCATGTCCGAAATGGGGCTGGCCATGATGGGCACCGGCATAGCCAGCGGAGAGGGCCGGGCCAGGGAGGCGGCCATGAAAGCCATAACCAGCCCGCTCCTGGAAGATGTTTCCATTGACGGGGCCAAGGGTGTACTCATGAACGTCACCTGCGGCATGGATCTGGCTATTGACGAGGTAAGCCAGGCAGCGGAAATCATCCACGAGTCTGCTGACGATGATGCCCAGATCTATTTCGGCACAGTATTTGATGAAAACATCGAGGACGAGATCCGCATTACGGTTATCGCTACCGGAATCGAAGATGAACATGCCTCTTCTGAGCGTACCTCATCCAAGGTTACTGACATCTCCAGGGTTCAAAAGAGCCAGAACAATGCCAGGCAAAGGCCCAGGAACATGTCCGTTGATACCGAGGGTAAGGACAACCTGAATATACCGGCCTACATCAGGCGCAGCAGAAACAATCAGGACCAGGCCCCCATTGAAAGTGCAAAGCAGAACAAGACCCGGCAGAAAAAGGGAGAGGAATTTATATTCGACGAAGATGAATTCGAGATCCCCTCCTTTATCCGAAGACAGGCGGACTAGCCATGATACCCATGGATCAGGGTCCAGGGGTGATTAACAGGGATTATTGGTATGAACAGGGCAAGGGATTTTGAAATAAATAAGCATACTCTGTCTCTGCTCTTTCTCTGAAAACCCATATGGAAATCAAAACGATCAACAAGCCTTAAGAATTGAGCTGCACACTTTAATTTGCAAGACAAGAACAGGGAGCATTCAATCTCAGGGCTGTACAGGCCCAAAACCCGGGAATGGGGAGGCAAACTTCCTGTTGCCCTGGTATTTCCGGAACAAAAGTCTCTGGCCCTGTCCACCCTGGGGTGGCAGGCTGTTTACAGACTCCTGGAAAACGAGGGAAGTTTTTTGGTCCAACGCTTTTTCTGGGACCATAAAACAGGAAGGGCTGCAAATCAGGACTCGGATAACAAATTGTCCGACTTTCCCCTCATCTGCTTCAGCCTGAACTTTGAAGGGGACTACCTGAACCTGATCCAGAGCCTGGAGGCTGAAGAAATTGAACCTTGCGCCTCCAATAGGAACCATTGGCCCCTGATCATGGCCGGGGGACCGGTTACCTTTATAAACCCTTTTCCGGTGATGCCCAGCCTGGACTTCATTTATGCCGGGGAGGCTGAAGATTCTTTTATCTGCATAGCCAGAGCGCTCAAAAACAGTTTTTTGGAGGGAAAAGGCAGGCGGCAGGCCCTGGAGGCCATTGCCGGCTTTCCCGGAATCTACATGTCCGGGCAGAAACACAGGGTGTCCAGGCAGGTGGCTGCATCAGACTCTCGCCGGCTTGAAAACCCGGCCTACTCGGTATTTGTCTCCGGACAAAGCGTTTTCCGGGACAGCTTCCTGGTGGAAATTAACCGGGGATGCCCCCACGGCTGTCGCTTCTGTGCAGCCGGATTCGTTTACAGGCCGGGACGTACTGCTGAAATGCAGGAGCTTAAGGATTTGATATCCGGGATGCGCCCGGGAAAGGTGGGCCTGGTGGGTACATCTCTCACGGACTGGCCTGATCTGGAGAAATTTCTTCAGTGGCTTAAAGCGCAAAAAATTAAATTTTCCCTGTCATCCATGCGCTCAGATGGCCTGAGCCAGCACTTTCTGGAATTTCTACGCCGAAGCGGAACCAGGAGCATAACCCTGGCTGTAGAGGGCATAAGTCGAAATCTGCGCACGGCTGTCAACAAGCGCTTTGACCAGGAAAAATTTCTCCAGGGCGTGGAAGAAATAAGCAGGCTGCAGTTCAACACTTTAAAACTCTATTTCATCCTGGGGCTGCCCGGTGAAACCGGTAAAGATTTTCAGGAACTGGAAATTTTTCTGGAAGAAATACAGCAGGCAAGATTCAAGGGGATGGGCAACAGGAAAAAAGGTATCGGGCTTATTCAGATAAGCGCTTCAATGTTTGTGCCCAAGCCCTGGACCCCGCTGCAGTGGTCACCCATGGTTTCCAGGCAGGAGTTCGAATCCAGATGCAGGCAGTTCAAAAAACTCTGCTCCAGGCACAAGGCGATTAAGTTTAGTTCTGAAAATCCTTTTCAGGCCCGTATCCAGGGACTTCTGGCCCGGGGCGACGAACACGTGCACGAACTCTTGCTCCTGGCGGCTGAAAATCAGGGTAACTGGAAAAAAGCCCTGGCCGGGTGGTCCAGGGACATAACACATTACGCAGACAGACAGATTTCCCTGGAGGAAACCCTGCCCTGGGACAGGCTGGACATCGGGGTAAAAAAGGAATATCTCAAGCGCGAATGGCAGAAATACTGGCAGGGAAGGCTCACCCCGCCCTGCCCGGACACAGAGTGCAGCAACTGCCGCAGATGCGGCATGCAGGAATAGAGGACAGAGTAAAGATTACACAGGACAGAGGGTCCTGAACCATAGGAGATTTTAATGCCTTATATCCCAGGAAATCGCAGGGACTTGTTTGATCCCATTCTTGAGCAGCTTTCAGGAGAAGTCCGCACTCAGGGGGAACTGAACTACTGCATTTACAAGCTTTCCAGACTGATAGCCCAGCGTATGGGTTACAGCTACGATAATCTAAGCATGTGCTCAAGCGCCATGGAACACGCCAAGCTGGAATGGTACCGCAAGGTCCTGGCTCCATACGAGGACGAAAAAATCCGTGAACACGGCGATATTTAAATCAGACTTCCAAATTCAGAGGAGGTAGACCCATGGATTATTACGTACCATCCTACGTCAAATCGCGCATCAGGTACAGGCGCAAACGCAGCAAAAAGCCTCTGCTGCTTCTGGCGGCCTGCGTTATCCTTGCTTTGACATACATGTTGTCCGGGTTTGATTTCAAGGACGCTGGAAATCATGACCAGTCCGGCCAGGAAAAAAAATTCCAGAGCCTGACCATAGAACAGTCAATCCCTGAAGCTTCCGGCTTGCAGGCATCTGAAGAGACAGGCACTTTAAAAGATCTCGAATATCCTGAGCCTGATTCGGGCATTGCCGGCAAAGTTCCTGCAGAGGCGTACATGGAAGCCGCCGGATCAGAAGATCCCTTGCATACCCTGGCCAAGGAAGAAAGCCAGGCCAGATTTTCAGAAAAAAACATCAGGGTCTCTTCCGGAGACACCCTTATGGGGCTGTTAAACGGGGAGGGCCTGCCCAGGACAAAGGCCCACGAAATCATAACCGAACTTTCAGAGGTCTATAATCCCAGGCGTATCCGGCAGGGACAGGAAATCACACTGGTCTTCCGGGAAGAGGATGATAAGGAGCCCGTCTTTGAGGCCATGAACCTGAGACTGGCTGCGGACCGGGACGTGAGGGTGGAAAAATGCCCTGAAAACGGGTTGGTGGCCACTGAAGAAAAGCGTAAACTGGACTCCAGGACGGTGGTAGCCCAGGCCGAGATAACTTCCAGCCTGTACAACGCCGCGGTAGGCTCAGATATACCCTTGAGGGTGCTTATGCAGATGATCCGAGCCTACTCCTTTGACGTGGACTTTCAGCGTGATATCCGCCCCGGGGATTCTTTTGAAGTCATGTTCAAGGAAAAGCTGGATCAGGACGGCAACTTTGTCCGGGGGGGATCAGTCCTTTACGCCAAGCTGAATACCCGGGGCCGCAATTTTCCCATTTACCGCTACGAAACAACCGACGGGGAAGTGGACTTTTTCAACCCCGACGGCGAATCTGTCCGCAAGACCCTCATGGTCACCCCCATTGACGGGGCCAGGCTGACTTCCGGATACGGCAAGCGCCGCCACCCCATACTGGGATACAGCCGCATGCACCGCGGCCTGGACTTTGCCGCCCCCACCGGCACCCCCATCATGGCCGCCGGGGACGGGGTGGTGGAGTACGCCGGGCGCAAGGGCAACTACGGCAACTACATACGCCTTAGGCATCCCAATGAATACCACACCGTCTATGCCCATCTCAGCCGCTTCGGATCAGGCATACGCCGCGGAGCCAGGGTCGAGCAGGGTCAGACCATCGGTTACGTGGGCTCAACAGGTATGTCCACAGGGCCGCATCTGCACTATGAAGTCCATCACCGGGGAAGTCACGTCAATCCGGCCACTGTGGACACCCCGCCGGGACGTACCCTGGAAGGAAATGAACTCCAGCGCTTCAAGGCCGCCAGAGAAGACCTGGAAATCCTGTTTTCCTCCTTAAAAGGTGAAGACAAAATGGCCGGGCTGGATTAAGCTCAATGCAGCACGATCATCCCTCTGAGCCGGCAGAGATTTTAAAAAAGCACCTGCACCTTTTTACTGCTTCACCTCTGCCGGGACCAGTGCTGGATCTGGCCTGCGGCTCCGGGAGAAACGGCCTGTATCTGGCCGGGCAGGGACTTGAAGTTTATTTCCAGGACAGAAACCGGGCCGGCCTGCAAAAAATCGAAGATATTGCCCGGAAAAAAAAACTCTGGGTGCACATCAAGGAAGTGGATCTGGAAGCAGCGCCTGAAACCGTCCTGCCCCGAAACTTCTTCGGGGCGGTGCTGGTTTTCAGGTACCTGCACCGCCCCCTGCTGCCGGCTATTAAAAACACCCTGCTCCCCGGGGGCATAATCGCCTACGAAACCTTTACCTACGGCCAGGCCAGGCTGGGACGCCCCACCAACCCGGATTTTCTGCTCCAGGACCAGGAACTCTACTCCTGGTTCCAGGACTGGGAGATCCTGCATTATTTTGAGGGCAAAACCCAGAATCCGCAGGAATACCTGGCCAGCCTCATGGCCCGCAAACCGTCTTCAGATCTGACCTGACCTGTAAAATAACCCAGGGACAGATTCCTTATTACTCATACAGGTCTTTTAGCCGCCTGGTCTTTTCCGGGCTCCACTGCGGACAAAAGGCCGGTTTACCCTGCATGACCAGCTGCATGCACACGTCCCTGCAGGAAGGATCGCATATCACCAGGTCATCCTCCATTTCCCGGCGCACCTTCTCCGGCCATTCAGGATCTGCCCAGAGCACCCGGGCCAGGCCCACCAGGTCTGCCCTGCCTGAGGCCAGTATCTCTTCTGCGATATGCCCGACGGCAATACGACCGGCAGCTATTACCGGAACACGGACATGATCTCTTATTTCTCCGGCCAGATCAGCCATGTATCCGGGCTTCTTGGATGCCTTGACCACTTCAGGCATGGAAAAAGATTCGTAAGTCCCACCCATTACCGACAAATATGCAACGCCCCCATGGGACAGCCGGGATGCAAGAACTCCTGATTCTTCCAGGGTCAACCCGTCAGGGAGCCATTCATCCGCCAGAAAGCGGTATCCCACGGGCTTATTGCCTGCGGCTTCCCTGACCGCCTGCAGGACCTCAAGAGGAAAGCGCATTCTCTTTTCCAGGGAGCCCCCGTAATAATCGTTTCTCTTGTTGGTTCGAGGCGATGCAAACTGGGCCAGGAGATAACCGGTGCCCCCATGCAGCTCCACCATGTCGAACCCGGCCTTGAAAGCCCTTTCAGCGGCCTGTACAAATTTGTCCCGCGCGGATTTTATTTCCTCAATGCTCATGGCCCTGGGAGTACGGCCGAAAGTGTTTACTTCCGAAGGAGCCACTACCTCCTGTGCCCCTGCAAACCTTCCGGCATGGTTGAGCTGCAGACAGGCCAGCGCCCCTTCGGTCTTGATCGTTGCGGCCAGCTTTTCCAGCCCGGGCAGGTTTTCATCGGTATCCGCCCTGATGGTACGGTTTGAGCCGCTGCCAGCGGGATGATCCACAGTGGCGTTCTCCACGGTGATCATGGCCGCCCCTCCAGAAGCCATTAAGCGGTAATGCTCCAGCAAGAGAGGCGATACAGTGCCTCCCTCACCGGCATAACCCAGGTACAAGGGAGCCATGGTGATACGGTTCTTCAGCCTCACGCCTCCGACCTTTATTGGTGAAAACAGAGTCGTATACATTCAAAAAACCTCCTGTCGTTCATTTTTCCTTGAACAATCAAATGGTTGTCTCCCCCGCTATTCCAGTTGCCATGGGGAAGGTCCTTCTTTCCAGATGCAGAACCTGATGGTTTTTTCCGGAAACGAAAAGTTTTTCCTCATGGAGCAGAAATCAAACTCCCCATGACATCTGGTTACATAAAAGATAACAAATCATGATCATTGCTTCAAAACCTCCAGGCCAGGCTAACCTCCACCCCTGGAGTATTTTTTAGATCCATGCTGTTTAGACGGTTTTCCCGACGGTCGAAAATCTGCCATTTTCTTGCAACCATGTAATACGGACCTGCCTGGACGAACATATTCTGAACCGGACTCCATTCCGCCTGAACTCCCAGTCTGATGCTCCTTTCCCGGAAGTATCCCTTTTTCGATACCGGACTTTTGTTTTCAAGGCGGTAGATTCTGGAGGAATAGTTTACACCTGCCTGCAAGGCAAAATCCTTGTCAAAACCGTAACTAACCATTGTAGCAGGAACCCCTATCCTGGCGCTCCAGCCCTCACCTGCTGGCGCTGCGTAAGCGAGGGCAATGGCAGGGATGAAAATGCTGCGCACCGGATGATACCCGCCAACAGCACCTATCCCTGCAGTCCAGCCATTGTCAAAGGCCCTGAAAAAAATAATCCTGGCCGAAGCCCCAAAGGATCTTGAAATCTCCTTTTCAAAAGAACTGCTGAGCCCTGCCGCAGCGTTTAAGGACCATTGGTCCCTGAGGGGAAACACAACGTCAGCCGAAAGATATAAATTGTTCAGCCCGTCCCAGGGGGTATCTCCATTTTCGGTAATGCCTGCATTTCCAGGATCATCCCAGGAATAGCTGGAATAGTCATATCCCAGGGTAAAAAAGGAATACTCAGCCTGAACACCGTACATGGTGCGGGAAACTTCAGTTTCATGGTCTTTAAAACCGGATTCAGCAGTATGCTCCAGGACAGTTTTCAGTTTGAGTCCCTGATTATACATCCCGGGGCCCTCAGCAAAAGCTGCAGAGCTCATGGCCAGCAGACTGCAGAAAAACAACGCAAGGCACCTTCTCATGGTATTCCCCTATGGACAGGACGATTTGTTACAAAAACCCCAGCACATTGGTAGTAAGGCTGGTTTGCCTTCATATTCCGGCAAGGTCAACTCTTACTTCCTCATAACGAAAAACCCGGCTTTAAAACTGCTTTGGAAGAAGACCGGCAGGCACATGAGCCTGGCGGCCGTGGCCCAAGGGGGTCAATTGCAGATTTCATTCTTTTATTCCCGTTCCAAAAAAACATGTTGTTCCTTAGAATGAAAAACTTGCCCCCTTTCAGGGGATTGATTTGAGTGCCGCTGTCTATTAGGATGAAATGGTTTTTTAGCAAGGACTCGCCTGAAGCCCTGGCTGATGCTTCGGTCAAGCAACAACACACTCTTCCATAATGCTTTATACAAGTATATACTGTGCCACGCAGAAAAAGATGAGCGGCAGCTACTACACCACCCCCATGAGGTGTGTACGTTGCTGCAGACATTTTCCCTGTTCCCTTTTCACCCGGGACGATGTTGATGGATATATAGCCCGGGAGCTTATAGCCCGTGAATTTACAGGATTCAAAATCAGGAGGACAAAGATGTATCTCTTCAAAAAAACCGACGGCACGCTCGTGGAGGCACCGGAGGACTTCGACCCCAAGGAGCCGGACTGGAACCGTATGCAGGAGGTCGAAGAAGTGCTGGTAATCGGCAAGGTGCTGGTGCCGCAGATGAAGCTGGTGCCCAAGACTCAGAGCAGCGGAGATAAAAAATCTTCCGGTAAAGCGGCCAAATCACCCAAAACAGATAAATGAGCAGACATTGGAAAAGGAAGTATAAATGGGCAAGGTAATAAAAGACTTCTGGGACATGAGGCTTTTGCGGGTTCAGGAAAACCTGCGGGCAAACAATTTTGACTGCCGCCTGGCAGAAACTCCGGCCCGGGCCAGAAGCCTGGTCCTGGAGGAGATTATCCCCGAAACCAGGCCTGAATCCATATCCTGGGGCGGCAGTACCACCTTCAAGGAAACCGGACTGTACGACGAACTAAAAGACAGATCCGACATACAGGTCATGGACACCTTCGATAAGAGCCGCGGGCCTGAAGCCGGTCTGGA
This sequence comes from Desulfonatronospira sp., assembly GCA_003553695.1. Lineage (GTDB taxonomy): Bacteria > Desulfobacterota > Desulfovibrionia > Desulfovibrionales > Desulfonatronovibrionaceae > Desulfonatronospira. The sequence continues at coordinate 25,888 of PWFB01000048.1, read as the reverse complement.
ATTAAGACGCCAGGCTTTGCTTTCTGATCTGTTCATTACCGGCACCAACGCAGTTACCGAGCAGGGGCATCTGGTAAACCTGGACATGATCGGCAACCGGGTGGGGGCTTTGGTATTTGGACCCAGGAAAGTAGTCATCCTGTGCGGACGCAACAAGATAGTGGGCGATATTGACCAGGCCATGGAGCGCATCAAAGCCTACAGCGCCCCGGCCAATGCCCTGCGCCTGCAGAAAAAGACACCCTGCATAAAAACCGCCTATTGTCACGACTGCGAGAGCCCGGAACGTATCTGCAATGTATGGAGTATCACAGAAAAATCATTCCCCAAGGATCGTATCTGCGTTATACTTATCAACGATGATATGGGGCTTTGATGGTTTATAAATCTTTAAACCCTGAATAGTCCGAGAAATCAATGTCCGATTTTTGCCATTTACACTGTCATACCGAATACAGCCTTCTGGACGGGGCCATCCGGATCAAGGACCTGTGCGCCAGGGCCGTGGACCTGGGCATGTCTGCCGCAGCCATCACCGATCACGGCAACATGTTCGGGGCACTGAACTTCTATCTGGAGGCCAAAAAGTACGGCATCAAGCCTATCATAGGCTGTGAAGTATATGTGGCTAAAAATCACCGGGACAAGGAACAGCTGCGTTACCACCTGGTATTGCTGGCCATGGACAAAGTGGGGTACCACAACCTGGTGAAGATAGTCACCAAAGGATGGATGGACGGCTTCTACTACAAGCCCAGGGTGGACAAGGACATATTAAAGGCTAATAATCAGGGGCTTATCTGTCTTTCCGCCTGCCTGCAGGGCGAAGTTCAACACGTCCTGCGCCGTCAGGGATTTAAGCAGGCCAGGGAAATTGCCCTGCAATACGCGGATATATTTCCCCGGCGCTTTTACCTGGAAATGGAGGCCAACGGCATCCCGGAGCAAATGGAGGTCAACGAGCTGCTGCTGGAGATGTCCCGGGATACGGGTCTGCCGGTAGTGGCCACCAACGACTGCCATTACCTGGGTCCTGACGATGTCCAGGCCCACGACATCCTGCTGTGCATCCAGACCAACTCCAAAGTCCAGGAAAAATCCAGGATGCGCTTCGACACGGATCAGCTTTATTATAAATCAATGGAAGAAATGGAGAAGGAATTCTCCCACTGCCCCCAGTCCCTGGAAAACATCCAGGAAATTGTAAAACTCTGTAACCTGGAAATAGAAACAGACACCTTTCATTTTCCCCGGTACACACCCACCAGGGAAAGTACCCTGGACCAGGAATTCATCTGCCTTTCCCGGGAAGGGCTGGAGCAAAGATTCCGGGAACTGCCATACAGCGTGGACCAGAAGCATTACCGGCAGCGCCTGGAGGAAGAACTGGAGATAATCTGCTCCATGGGTTTTCCCGGCTATTTCCTCATTGTCCAGGACTTCATCAACTGGGCCAAATCCCAGGGCATTCCCGTGGGGCCGGGCCGGGGTTCAGCCGCCGGAAGCCTTGTGGCCTATGCCCTGCGCATCACCAACCTGGACCCCATCCGCTACAATCTGCTCTTTGAGCGTTTCCTGAACAAAGAACGGGCCAGCATGCCCGATATTGACGTGGATTTCTGCTACTACCAGCGTGAAAAGGTCATCCGCTACGTGGCGGAAAAGTACGGCCGGGAAAGCGTGGCCCAGATAACCACCTTCGGAACCATGAAGGCCCGGGCCGTTGTCCGGGACGTGGGCCGGGCCCTGGGCATGAAGCTGTCCCTGACGGACAGGATAGCCAAGCTCATTCCCGAAGAACTCAAAATGACCATTGACAGGGCCATGCAGCAGGAGCCGGACCTGCGCAAAATGGTGGACGAGGATGAAGACGTGGCCAGGCTCATGGATATCTGCCGCCGCCTGGAAGGCATGGTGCGCCACGCCTCCACCCATGCCGCGGGCATTGTCATCTCCGACAGGGCCATGCAGGAGCACCTGCCCCTTTACCGCGGAAAAAAAGACGAAGTGGTCACCCAGTTCGACATGAAGAGGGTGGAAAAAGTTGGGCTGATCAAGTTTGATTTTCTGGGACTCAAGACACTGACTGTACTCAAAGACACACTGGAACTGGCCTCCAGAAACGGCAAGGACATCCCTGACCTGGACAGCCTGCCCCTGGAGGACCCGGACACCTTTAAACTTCTGGGCCGGGGGCTCACCGACGGGGTATTCCAACTGGAAAGCCCGGGAATGCGCAAAGTCCTGGTGGACTTAAAACCCACCTGCTTCGAGGACATTATCGCCCTTCTGGCCCTTTACCGTCCAGGACCGCTGGAAAGCGGAATGGTCACGGATTTTATCAAGCGAAAACACGGCCAGATTCCTGTTCAATACCCCCATCCAGAACTGGAGCCGGTACTCAAGGAAACCTACGGGGTCATTCTCTACCAGGAACAGGTCATGAAAATCGCCCAGGTCCTGGCCGGCTACTCCCTGGGAGACGGAGATATACTGCGCCGGGCCATGGGCAAGAAGGAAGCCTCGGTCATGGCCCGGCAGAGAAGCAAATTCCTGCAGGGAGCCCAGGAACACGGAGTAAGCCAGGAGACAGCGGAATATATCTTCGACCTGGTGGAAAAATTCGCCGGATACGGGTTTAACAAATCCCACAGTGCGGCTTACGCCCTGATTTCCTATCAGACGGCCTGCCTCAAGACACATTTTCCCAGCGAATTCATGGCCGCGCTCATCACCTCCGAGGTAAACAACACAGACAAGGTCATAGCACACGTAAACGCCTGCCGGGATCTGGAAATCAAGGTGCTCCCCCCGTGCATCAATTCCAGCCTGGATGAATTCAGCGTGGAAAACAACCACGTGCGCTTCGGGCTCTCGGGCATAAAAAACGTGGGGCGAAGCGCTATAGAAGCCATTATCCGGGAAAGAAAAAAGAGCGGACCCTTTGAAAATCTGCTGGATTTCTGCGAAAGAGTAGGATCGCGCAAGGCGGGCAAGCGGGTCCTGGAAATGCTTATCAAAAGCGGGGCCATGGACAGCCTGGGCTGTTCCCGGCGGGCCCTGCTGTCCGGGCTGGACATGGTTGCAGCCAGGGCGCAGCGCACGGCCAAAAACAAAACCAAAGGACAACTGTCCATGCTGAGCCTTCTGGGAGAAGAGACCTGCCCGGTAAAGGGGCTGGGCCTGGACTGCCCCGAGAACGAACTGGGAGAATTCCAGGAAGATGAAAAACTCAAACTGGAGAAAGAGGCCCTGGGATTCTACCTGAGCGGACACCCCCTGCTGCCCTTCAGGCGCGACATCCAGCGCCTTAAGCTAAGTACCATCGAGGAATGCCTTGAGTTCAAGCCCGGCACCCAGGTGGAGCTTCCCGTAATCATAGTGGGCAAAAAGGAACACGTGAGTAAAAAGGGAGACAAAATGGCCTTCTGTCAGATAGAGGATCTCACTGGAACCGCTGAAGTCACCATATTCGGAGATCTTTATGCCACCTGCAGGGAGGTGGTCAACAGTGAGCAGCCCTTGGTCTTAAAGGCCAGAATAAGCAGTTATCAGGGGCCTCAAGCATCCGGAGAAGAAGAAGGCGAGACAACCAGGCAGGTTAAATTTACAGCCGAGAGCATGTATTATCTTGGCCAGGCCATAGAGAACGGGAATCAGCCGGTGGAAATAGAAGCAGACCTTCAGGGCGTGCCCGGGGAGCAATGGATCCAGGACCTGAAAAGCCTTCTGGCCGGATACCCTGGACGCATCCCGGTATGCCTGAACCTGCGCCTGGAAGACCATACACGTTGCAGGCTCATGCTGGGACCCAACTACTGCGTCACGCCGGGACAGGAATTCTGGTCACGGGTGGACAGGCTCGGAGCCTTTAATCTTTAACCCGGCAGACACGGCAAAAAGCTAAAAATAGAAATAAATCCCGTCTGAGTTGCGGGCAGAGCACGCCTTTTTCATTTGTCTCCACCATGAAAATTATCGCAAACAATCTTTCCAAAAACTACAGCGGCGAGAAACTCTTCAGCGGAGTCAATTTTGAGCTCGAACCCGGCAGACGTCTGGCAGTGACAGGCCCCAACGGCTGCGGCAAATCCACGCTACTCAGGATGATGGCCGGGCTGACCCAGCCGGACAGCGGAAGCATAAATCGTTCCCAAGGCCTCAGGACCGGCTTTGTGTCCCAGGACCTGGAGGATTTTGAACTGCAGGCCCCTCTTCTACAATTTGTGCTCAGTACTTTGCCTGACTGGAACGAATTCTGGAGCCGGTGGAAAAAAGCCGTTTCAGAAGACGACAAGGCCAAGCTGGAGCATCTGGCCCACAGGCAGGCAGAGATGGAGCAGTCCTGCGGGTACAACCCGGAATACCGCGCCGAAAGAATTCTTGCGGGGCTGGGATTCGAGAAATCCAGTTTTAACCTGCCTCTGGAGAACTTCTCCGGGGGGTGGAGAGAGCGAGCCAGGCTTTCCAGAGTCCTTTTGCAGGGAGTAGACCTTCTCATCCTGGACGAACCCACCAACCACCTGGACATGGAAGCTGTGCTCTGGCTGGAGAATTATCTGCTGGACTTTTCAGGAATCCTTGTGCTTGTGGCCCATGACCGCTTTTTCCTGGACCGGGTGACAACTCATGTTCTGCACCTGGGTTTTGAAAGGCCTTATTTCCGGCCGGGAAACTACTCTTCTTTTGAAAAATGGCACCAGGAGACCCAGCTGTTGCTGGACAAGGAAAGAGAAAATATATCCAGCCAGATAAAACACCTGCAAAGTTTTGTGGACCGCTTCCGATTCAAGGCCTCCAAGGCCAGGCAGGCCCAGTCCAGGCTGTCAAGAATGGACGCCCTGGAAGCCAGAAAAAAAGCGCTGCAGGGGGACAGGTCCGGCAAAAGACTCAGCTTCACCTGGCCTGCTCCAGCCAGATCCAGCCGGTTGGCCATCACCTGCTTTGATCTTTGCTTCAAACATCCACAAGGCCGGACTCTTTTTCAGGGGCTGAACTTTCAGCTCTTCAATGCCCGAAAAATCGCCCTGCTGGGACCAAACGGCAGCGGCAAGTCCACGCTTTTCAAACTCATAACCGGACAGCTCTCCCCGGACTCGGGCTCTATTGAGCTGGGACAAAACACCAGGGCGGCATATTTCACCCAGCACCAGACCGAGACCCTGACCCTGAAGAACACAGTTTTAAACGAAATCAAAAGACTATCCTCCAGCGACCTTACAGAAGAGGAGTATCGCTCTGTTCTGGGACTGTTTCTTCTGGATGAATCCTTCTGGGACAGACCGGTAGAAAATTTAAGCGGGGGAGAAAAGTCCAGGCTTCTTTTGTCCTCGCTCTTTCTGACCCGGGCCAACCTCCTTTTGCTGGACGAACCTACCAACCACCTGGATATGGAAAGCCGCGAGGCCCTTACAGCCGCCTTGAAGGACTTTCCAGGGGCTGTGTTCATGGTGGCCCACGACCGCTTTCTGCTCTCAGAAGTGGCCAAAGAGGTCTGGGCCCTGGAAAATGGGCGCATCGTTGAGCATGGCCTGGGATTTGACCAGTACTATCAGACTGTCTCCCTGAAGGAAGACGGCAAACCCCCGGCCCCTCGACAACGGAATTCCAGAGACTCATTCAGGAGTCAGAACCTGCATAAAGACAAGAAAAGGCAGGAAGCAAAGCTCCGCAATCAATTGTACCGCGAGCTTCAGCCCCTTAAAAAAGAATATGCCGAAAAGGAGCAATCCCTGGAAAGCTCCCTGATGCGCCAGGAAGAGCTGGAATCCATCATGGCCTTGCCTGAAACATACCAGGAACCCCACAGATTCAGAGAACTCAGCAGGGAATACCGGAACATTTGCGCGGAAAACGACAGGCTCATGCTCCGCCTGGAGGAACTGGAACAAAAGATTAAAGACCTGGAGGTCTGCAGACCTTAACTCTTATAACCTGAATCCGTAAAAAACTAAAAAGCCACCCCTGGAACAATCAGTTCTACAAATTAAAAACTTTCTTGTGAGTTTTTGCACGAATAGCTTGACAGATTAAGCCAGGAATGCTCTTTATGAGAGCAGCTAATTAATAATTGGTGGGTTAGCATCTCTTCAGTCTTACGAGCCTGAAGCCGAAACTGAAAAGATGCCTGGGAGCTTTTTTAAGAGCTGAGTGCTGCCAACATTGTTTTTCAAGGAGGTGCGTGTTTTATGAACCGGAGAAAATTTCTAGGGGCCATGGGTGTCGCCGGTTTAGGCGTGGCAGGGGCCGGAAAGGTCCTGGCCGAGGAAGATGGGGTCACAGGTGCCTCGGTCAAGGACGTCAAAGGTTTGCCTGACAGCTATGCAGTCCTTTTCGATGTCACCCGGTGCATCGGCTGCCGGCAGTGTGAAGATGCGTGCAACTATGAGAACCGGTTACCGGAGCCTGATGTAGATTTTTATGACACCGGGGTCTTTGAGGAAACCCGCAGAACGGACTGGAAAACCTACACCTTGGTCAACCAGTACGACGACAAACCTCCGGGAGCCGGAGATCTTTACCGGAAAATCCAGTGCATGCACTGCCTGGAGCCTGCCTGCGCCCATTCCTGCTTTGTCAAGGCCTTTGCCAAGCGCCCGGACGGGGCTGTTACATACGACCCCAGGGTCTGTGTCGGCTGCCGGTACTGCATGATGGCCTGCCCCTTCAACATTCCGGCATATGAGTACCACATAGCCCTTGATCCCCTGGTGACCAAGTGCACATTCTGCGAACACCGGCTCAAGGAAGGCAGAGAACCGGCCTGCGTGGAAATCTGCCCCACCGGGACCATGTATTTCAACACCCGGGAGGAGGTTCTCAAGGAAGCCCGCAAAAGAATAGTCAACAACCCTGACAAATACCAGTCACATATTTACGGGGAACACGAAATGGGCGGCACCAACTGGATCTACATATCTGCAGAGCCCTTTGAAGATGTCGGAATGCGCATGGACCTTGGAACCAGAGCCGCCGGAGACTATACCTCAGGTGCTCTGGGTGGCGTCCCACTCATTGCTTCATTCTGGCCGGTTCTTCTGGTGGGTGCCTACGCCATATCCAAGCGCAGAGAAAAGGTAGCCAAGGAAGAAAGGGACAGTTTTGTATCCCAGGTTATTGCCGAGGCAGGACCCGAAGTCGGTCGAAAACTGGCGGAAAGACTTTCCAAGTCTGAAACCCTGGACAAGGCCGCCATCGAGGAGGAAGTAAGAAAGGCCTTGAATGAGGCCGCTGCCAAAACCGAGAGGGAGGATCATTAATCATGAGCAACCATAACCATCATGACACAGGCAAATCCCCCTGGATCACGCCCTTTAATGTAATAGCCGGGCTAATCGTCCTCATGGGCATCTATCTGACCTATCTGCGGTTCACTGGAGGACTGGCTGCAGTGACCAATCTGGACGATTACTATCCCTGGGGAATCTGGATCAGTTTCGACCTGCTCTGCGGAGTGGCTCTGGCCGCCGGCGGGTATACTACAGCTGCGGCCTGTTATGTATTTGGAATCAAAAAATATCATGCAGCAGTCAGACCTGCAGTGCTCACTGCATTTCTGGGCTATGCCCTTGTGGTCTTTGCCCTGCATTACGACGTCGGACAGCCCTGGAGGCTTGCTTACCCGATTTTCGTGCAGCAGGGCACGACCTCGGTGCTGTTTGAAGTAGGTCTGTGCGTCTTTTTATATCTGACGGTCCTTTTTCTGGAATGGCTGCCGGCCCCCCTGGAATGGCTGAGGCTCAAAAGAGTCAGGAATATCTTGATCAAACTCACTCTGGTGCTGACCATCTTCGGAGTCATTCTCTCCACCATGCACCAGTCTTCCCTGGGCGCCCTGTACCTGATTCTGCCCAGCAAAATGCACCCCTTGTGGTATTCAACGCATCTGCCCGTCTATTTCTTTGTATCCAGCATGTTTGCCGGGCTGTCCATGGTCATCTTCGAAAGCACCCTTTCGCATCGCTATTACCATAACAAAATGGACAAGGAGCACCTGGAGGGTACCCCCCATGTGACCTTCGGATTTGCCAAGGCTGCAGCCTGGATCATGGCCGGGTACTTCTTCATCAAATTCTTCGGAGTGGTCCTCAATGCCAACTGGGGCTACCTGCCCACGTTCTACGGCTTCATGTTCAGCCTGGAAATGCTCGGCTTCGTTGCCCTGCCTGCCTTTCTGTATGCCAAAGGGGTCCGGGACAAAAACGTCAGGCTAATTAAGTGGACCGCTGTGGTGGCTGTCTTCGGAATCATCTTCAACCGGTTCAATGTTTCCCTGGTGGCCTACAACTATCACTTGCCCTCAGAGCTGAAGTACTTTCCGGCTCTGGCGGAAATCGGTATAACCATCTTTGTTGTCACCGTGGGACTGATTCTGTTCAAGTTCATCGGCACACGGATGCCCATCTTTTACGAGCATCCGGAATTCAAGGGCTCTCACTAAAAACCCTGCCCTGACTTAAGGGCTATCACATTGGGAGGAACCATGGAATTTTATACAATGCTTGAATTTGATATATTCACCAAGAACTGGGCTTATATCTTTATGGGTGTGGCTGTGGTCACCATGCTTGCCTGGTGGCTGTTTTTAACCGGTCGGGACGAAGATTAGTGTCCCCGGGGGCAGCGGAACACAACGCGGCCTCTTCCCGGGACCTGCATAAGACTTGAAAACAGGAGAAAAGATATGAAACCAATGAAATTTGCCGTACTGGGCGTAATCCTGGTTCTTTTGTCGGTGTCTCTTGCTTACGCTGACGGCCGGCCAGACCCCATTGTAGGCATTGAGGGAGATCTGTCCCACGTCATAAGCAGTGCCATGTGGTTCGTCCAAAACATGGCTCTGTTCGGAATCGGGGCTGTTATCTACCTTGCTCCAACAATCATCGCCATGATAAGAAGCCACAACAAACTGGCCCAGATAGCCGCTCTGAATGTATTTCTGGGGATTATTGTAGTGGGCTGGATTGGGGCGCTCATATGGAGCTTCACCGGTAATGTCCCCCCCCAGAGTTTCCTGGACCGTTTCGGCAGTACAGCCTGATAACACATTGAACTTCAATAAAAGACAAAAAAAGGCCGGACATCTGTCCGGCCTTTTTTTGGAAAAGCTCCTTGCCTTTACCCTCGAACCAGGTTGTCCGTATTGATAAAAGCCTGATATTTCTCCTGGTCAATGGGAAAGTCCCAGGACCCGCTGCGCATTTCCAGCCTGCCTCCGAAGCCGGTCTTGAAACGGTAGAGTCCATAAAATGGATGATCCGGATCGGCACCCGGAGAGACAGCCCCCATGTCATACTTCAGACAACCGCGTAGCCTCGACTGGCGCATGGCCTCCCAGTGCACTGCATAGGAGCCCATGAGGTGCCGTCTGGTGTTGGAAGAGGCCCCATACAGAAAATGTGCTGTCTGCCCGGAGATGGCCACTATACCCCCGGCCAGCAGCTCCTGGTCGCATGTGGCCAAAAGAAAGAGAACCTCGGAATTACACGGATCATAGATGTGCGCATTGAAAATGGCAGAGAAATGCTCATATGCACACGTGGCAAACCCATTTCGCGCTGAAGTCTGCAGGTAAAGATCATAAAAGGCCGGCAGATGTTCCATGGAACCGGTCCTTACCTCCACCCCCCTGCGTCCTGCCAGGCCAATATTGTACCTGGTCTTGGATTTCATGCGCCCCAGGATATCCTTTTCCGCCAGATCCAGGTCCACCACCAGAGTACTGGCAACAGTCATATCCATTGAAGACTTTCTAAGATTCCAAGACTGAGTGCCCATGTTCATACGCATTTCCCGCAGCCTGGGTTCAGGGAAGCCGCCCACCTTGCCATGCTTCATCTCATGTGCATACTGAGACTCCCAGGGCAGATCAAACCTTATAAAAGCCGTCTTGGCTCCCAGATGCCTGATCAATGATTGGGACAGGGCTTCCAGAAAAGGCCCGTATTCTTCCTTGGGCGGAGCAAATTCCGGCCCCTGGGGCACAAATGCCGATATAAAATCCTGGCCATATCTCTGAAGCAGGACAAGAACATCCCCTGAAGATGCAGCCGGGTCAGACTGGATATCAAAGGCTGCAACGCGGCATCCCAGCCTGGATTTAACCCTGGCCCAGTATAGGGTCTGGAAGAGTATGTCCGTGGGCAAAAGTTCTTGCGGCTCTTTAGGCTTAAGCTTTATCTCCATAAAACACCTTTGAAAATCTACAGGCAAATATTTTCCATCCGGACATTCTTTCTTTCCGGATGAAAACTGATTAGCTGGTAGGGTCCAGGCTGAGTTCTCTGCGGATATGCTGCATAAGCATTGATGCGCAGAGAAAAAGAGTGCGCCTTTTATGCTTGATGAGGTAAAACTGTCTGGACATATTCAATTCAGATACTTCCAGTGTAACCAGCTGACCACTGTTGATGAGTTCATCCACAGCCAGTCTGGAGGTAACGCCTGCGCCCATTCCTGAGAGTACACAGCGTATCATGGCTTCAGTTGACTGAACAAGTGCCTTGGCAGGCAGAGAACAGACGTCGACCCTGTGTTCCTGCAATGCTTTCTCCAGGGCCTGTCTGGTTCCGGAACCCTTTTCCCGCATAACCCAGGGAATATCCGAAAGCTGATACGGGGTAAGTCCATGGGCATAACTTGCGGCCAGCCCCGGAGGGGCAACCACCATAAGCTCATCAGTAAAAAGCAGGTAATTCTCCAGATCAAAATGTTCAGCAAAACCTCCGACCAGACCGAAATCAATTCTGCCCTCAAGTACTTCATGGCTGATCTGTATGGAGTCGGCGATGCGCAGATCAACGCATACATCCGGGTGAAGCTGTCTGTATGATGCAAGAACCCCCGGCAGAAGGTAATTGGCCGGGATAGTGCTGCCGCCGATGGTCACCAGCCCGGAAACCTGCTTGGTAAGCTCCTGGATGCCGGATCTGGCTTCATCCATGATTCTGAACACATCGCGCACTCCACGATAAAGAATCTCTCCGGCCTGGGTGGGAATAACTTTTCTGCCTATACGGTCGAAAAGCGACACCCGCAGGTCCTCCTCCAGACTGATGATATGGGTACTTATGGTCGGCTGGGACAAGAAAAGATCCCTGGCTGCCAGTGAAAAACTCTGCAGTTCGTAAACCCTGGCAAAAGCCTGCAATTTTCTAAATTCCATTGGCTGGGATCCATCATCGGTAAATGCAATGACCTGTATTGCAATACTCTATGGTTAATGTCCCAAAAAAAGGGTCATTAACTGACCCTTTTTTTGTGGCTATTTATTTAGTCCGGCCTTGTTCATCATCAGGTTCATCAGGCCTGGATTCATCTGGTTCGTCCTTCTGCAACGTTTCATCCGCTGCATCTTCAACTCTCCCGGGATCTTCAGAGTCTAAAACCCGGGCTTCTTTGTCAGGTGCCGTTACTTCGCCGGGTTCTAAATCTTCTTTGCCTTCTGCAGAATCCGGAGCATCATGGACAGGTGCTGCAGCAGGTGCAGTCTTAGCTGCTGAGCTCTTTTGAGGCTCTGGCTTTTTGGCCTGCGGCTCGGTAACAGTAGCGTAGGTAAACTCGATCATAGCCAGGGATGCACTGTCCCCCACCCGGGGCATGGCGTATTTTACCACACGGGTATAACCGCCCTGGTGTTTTTCAAACCTGGGGGCAATATCATCAAACAGTCTTTTGACCAGCTTGTGATCCCCCAGGACTTTGTAGGCTTGTCTTTTGGCGCTCAGGTCTCCGCGCAAGGCCAGGGTAACCAGCCGGTCAGCCACTTTGGACAGCTCTTTGGCCTTGGGCAGAGTGGTTTTGATCTTTTCGTGAGTTACCAGTGACCTGGCCATATTTCTGAACATGGCCTTTCGATGTTCCCAGTTTCTGCTCAGGGATCTTCCGGATTTTCTATGCCTCATCGTCTTCTTTCCTTTTCAGCCATTCCTGGTATTTTTGCTCAAAGTTGTCAATCTGAGTGTTGAAATCGTAGCCCATCTGCTCAATAACCCGCCGAATATCCTCTAAAGACTTGCGGCCGAAGTTTTTGGTCCTTAGCAAATCATGCTCAGACTGCTGAATCAGCTCTCCCACAAGACGTATCCCTGCATTTCTAAGGCAATTGCCTGCGCGCACAGGCAGTTCCAGTTCCTCTATAGTCTTGAAAAGCTGTGGATCAAGTCCTTCATCTGTGCTGGTATCTATGACATTCACATCTGTCTGGCTTTCATCAAAGTTGATAAACACCGTCAACTGATCCTTCAAAATCTTTGCACTGTATGCCAGGGCATCCTCGGGCAGCACTGAGCCGTCGGTGGTAATCTCCATTACCAGCTTGTCATAATTGGTCATCTGCCCCACCCTGGCCTGCTCAACCGTGTATGAAACCTTGCGGATAGGGGAAAAACTGGCGTCCATGGCGATAAGTCCGATCTCCTCGTCCAGGTCCTCGTGCAGTTCAGAGGGAACATAACCTTTGCCCATGCGGACATCAAGGTTGATCGCCAGGTCAATGTCCTGGGAAAGAGTCGCAATATGCTGGTCCGGGTTAAGCACGGTCACGTTCTGGTTGGTTTGTATTGCGTCGGCCTTGACCTGCCCTTTTTCATTCGCCACCAGCTTCAGGTTTTGAGGTTCGTTTCTGGTCATTCTGAAACGCACCTGCTTCAGGTTCAGGACTATATCCGTTACATCCTCGACAACACCGGTTATGGTTGAAAATTCGTGAGATGCATTTTCTATCTTAACGGAAACAATTGCTGCTCCCTGCAGAGATGACAAAAGTATCCTGCGCAGAGCATTCCCGAGGGTGTTGCCAAAGCCTCTCTCCAAGGGCTCGCAGGAAAATTTCCCGTATTGCTCCGAAGACTTTTCATCCCTGAGAATCTGGTCAGGCCTTACCAGGCTGGACCAATTCCTGGTATTGATCAGTTTGTCGTTGGTCTGGATTATCATTTAAGCCTCTGTGCTCAACAACTTAAGGATTCAGGCTTCAAGAAGGCCTGAATTCCCAGCAGTCATATTTATTTGGAATAGAGCTCAACTATGAGCTGTTCATTGATGGGGAAGGTAATATCTTCCCTTACCGGCAGGGTCTTTACTGTTCCCTTGAACTCCTGGTCATTGATTTGCAGCCAGTCGGGAGAGCCTCTGCGAGCGAGAACATCCCTGGCATCCTGGATAACCGGGACCTTTTTACTCTTTTCCATAACTCCAATGTTGTCTCCTTCCTTCAACAGAATTGAAGGAACATTCACCCTTTTGCCATTAATGTGGAAATGGCCGTGCCTGACCAGCTGCCTGGCCTGGGACCTGGAATTAGCAAAACCCATGCGGTATACAACATTATCCAGCCTTCTCTCCAGCATCACCAGCAGATTCGTTCCTGTGGCTCCTTTTCTGGAATCGGCAATCTCAAAATACTTCTTGAACTGACCTTCCAGCAGTCCGTACATGCGGCGCACCTTCTGCTTTTCGCGAAGCTGCAGGGCATAGTCGCTGGACTTTTTTCTGGCCCTGCCATGTTCTCCCGGGGGATAAGCCCGACGCTCGTAAGCGCACTTGTCTGTATAGCACCTGTCGCCTTTCAGAAGGAGCTTGGTTCCCTCTCTGCGGCACAACCTGCATTTGGATTCAGTATACCTGGCCAACTCTTAAAACCTCCTGATTATACTCGACGCCTTTTGGGAGGGCGGCATCCATTATGTGGTATCGGGGTGATGTCACGTATAAATGTAACCTTGAAACCTGACGAATTGATGGCCCGCATGGCTGACTCGCGTCCGGCACCGGGACCCTTTACCAGTATTCCCACAGTTCGCATGCCATTTTCATGGGCCAGCCTGGCTGCGGTTTCCGCAGCCTTTTGAGAAGCAAAGGGTGTTCCCTTCCTTGATCCCTTGAACCCTACCATTCCCGAACTGGACCAGGATACAACATTGCCCGTCTGATCAGTAATTGTCACCGTGGTATTGTTAAAAGAGGCATTGATATGCACTATGCCTGTGGGAATATTCTTTTTCTCTTTTTTCTTCTTGGTTTTCCTGGGTTTTGCCATCTATAAGTCTCCGCTTATTTCTTTTTCTTGATGGTGGTTTTCTTGGGCCCCTTGCGAATACGCGCATTGGTATGCGTACGCTGCCCCCTTACGGGCATTGACCTGCGATGCCTGAGACCGCGGTAGCATCCTATATCCATGAGGCGTTTTATATCAGCACTTTTTTCCCGTCTCAGATCACCTTCGACTTTATAATTGTTCTCCAGCTCTCCCCTGATGGTGTTGACCTCATCTGGGCTTAACTCCTCAGTTCTTTTGGTCCAGTCCACCCCGGAAGCATCAAGAATCTTTAAAGCCGTGGCCCTGCCTATCCCGTAAATATAGGTCAGCGACACACCTACCTTTTTCCTTTTGGGCAAATCCACCCCTGCTATACGTGCCATTTTCCCCCCGCTGTTAGCCTTGTCTTTGTTTATGACGCGGGTTGCTGCAAAGTATTCTAAGGACCCGCTTGCGTCTGACCACTTTACATCTGGCACACATCTTTTTAACCGATGGCCTGACTTTCATATTCTCTCTCCCGACTATTTATCCAAGGTACTGAGTATCTCCGGACCATCCTTGGTTATGGCCACGGTATGTTCAAAATGAGCCGCTAAACTTCTGTCCGTTGTCCTGGCTGTCCAGTTGTCCTGCATAATCTCCACTTGCTCCGAACCCAGGGAAAACATGGGCTCTATAGCCAGGACCATGCCTTTTTTCAATGGTAAGCCCGGCATTCTTGAAGGCACAAAATTAGGAAGTTCCGGCTTCTCATGCAGATTTGCCCCAATCCCGTGCCCTACAAATCTCTTGATTATGGAACAGTTGTTTTTCCTGGCATGCATTTCAATGGCTGCGGAAATATCGTATAAATTATTCCCGGTTCTGGCCTGCTCAATACCTTTGTGCAGAGCATCCAGTGTTACCTGCATGAGCATGGCGGCTTCCAGGCTGACATCCCCCACAGCAAAAGTCCTGGCGGAATCTCCAAAAAACCCCCGGTACTGGACTCCCATATCTATGCTTAAAATGTCTCCGGACTTCAATTCATCCCTGGTGGGGAAGCCATGCACGATCACATCATTAAGCGAACAGCACAGTGTATATGGAAATCCCTGGTAACCCTTGAAAGCCGGTTTGGCCCTGAATTCCGTGCACAGATCATTGGCCCTTTCTTCCAGTTCCATGGTGCAGATGCCGGGCTTAATGCGGGTTTGAATGTCATCCAGGATCCGGGCCACTATCTGATTGGCTTCTCTTAGAAGAGATATTTCATAGTCATTTTTTAAAAAAATGCCTCGAAATTTTTTCAACCTTAGCGCCTTCCCTTGATCCTGGTTTTGGTCATAAGCCCTTCATAATGCCTGGAAATCAGATGCGACTGAAATTGGGACATGGTATCCATGGCCACCACAACCACAATGAGCAGGGCAGTGCCGCCGTAGTAAAAGGGCACATTGAATTCCCTGATCATGAAGACCGGCAGAACACACACCAGGGAGAGGTATATGGAACCACTGAAAGTCAGTCTGGACAGAACAGCGTCTATATACTCCTTGGTTCTAAGACCGGGCCTGATTCCTGGTATGAATCCGCCCTGCTTCTTCAGGTTTTCCGCAATATCCTTGGGATCGAATATTATGGCGGTATAGAAGAAGCAGAAAAAAATGATCAAGGCCACAAAGATCAGATTGTACACAAGTGATTCCGGCTGCAGGTGATTAGCCACCATCTCCAGAAATCCGGCCTGGGAAAAGCTGGCGATTGTTGCCGGAAACATCAGGATGGAAGATGCAAAAATAGCCGGAATGACTCCTGATGTATTAAGCTTAAGAGGCAGATGACTGGTTTGTCCTCCATACATCTTCCGACCCATCATGCGTTTGGCGTAGTGTATGGGCAGCCTGCGCTGTCCCCTCTCAACAAACACTATAAAGAGCAGAACACCTACGACTATGGCCAGGACAAAGATACCCATGAACAGGGTCAGTTCCCCTGCGGTAAAAAGCTGGTAGACATTGGCCAGGGCACCGGGAAATCCCGCAACAATTCCTGCAAAAATGATAAGTGATATGCCGTTGCCCAGACCTCTGGCTGTAATACGTTCACCCAGCCACATGATAAATATTGTTCCGGCGGTCAGTGTAAACACTGTGGTAAGCCTGAAAGCCCATCCGCCTTCAATGACAACTGAAGCTCCATCCGGGCTGGTCATCTGCTCCAGTCCTACGGAAATACCCATGCCCTGTACCAGGGTTATCATCACCGTCCCATATCTGGTCCACTGGGTAATCTTTTTTCTGCCGGCTTCTCCCTCATCTTTCTTCCATCTGGAAAGGGTGGGGCTGACGACTGTCAACAGCTGCATGATGATGGACGCCGAAATATAAGGCATAATGCCCAGGGCAAAAATGGAAAAATTCTTGAGCCCGCCTCCGGCGAACATGTCAAAGAGC
Source organism: Desulfonatronospira sp. (assembly GCA_003553695.1). GTDB lineage: Bacteria > Desulfobacterota > Desulfovibrionia > Desulfovibrionales > Desulfonatronovibrionaceae > Desulfonatronospira. Next base: position 9,412 of record PWFB01000048.1, on the reverse strand, counting down.
CCGAAAAGAGTATGTTCTGCACCGGCGAAAAATTCCGACAATGCCTGCCCGTCGATGCCGGGCAGAGGAATGTGTACACCTATACGATACACTCCCAGTATAAAAAAGGTAAAAAGGACCTTGTTGCGCAGGTCCTTTAATCCTGATCCTCCAGTAGATGCTGGCTGTTTCAAGCTGTTATCCTTCCAGGGATTTTACTTGTCCGCCGGCATTGACGATTTTTTCGGCAGCGGTTTTGCTGAACTTGTGAGCAGTAATCTGCATCGCAGCGTTTATTTCTCCATCGCCTAAAATTTTAACCGGATGGTTTTTACGGGCAAGCTTTTTTCTGTATATATCTTCCAGGTTAATTTCCTGAGCATCTGCAAAATGGTTGGCAATCTGCTTCAGGTTGACTGAACAGTACTCCTGGCGAAAGCGATTTTTAAAACCTCTTTTGGGCAGCCTTCTGGACAAGGGCATCTGACCGCCTTCGAAGTGAGCGGGGATGCTCGCTCCAGCCCTGCATTTCTGACCTTTGTGTCCTTTGCCGCTGGTCTTTCCCTTGCCGCTGGCATTACCTCTGCCCAGCCTTTTGGGAGCTTTCTGTTCTTCCGGAAAAGGGTAAAGTTCATGCAGATTCATTATTTTATAACCTCGACAAAGCTTTCAACGTTTTTAATCATACCCTTTATGCTGGGATTATCCTGTACTTCAAGCACCTGATTGGGACGCTTGAATCCCAGAGCCTTGAGCGTTCTTCTCTGCACTGGCTTCATCCCTATAAAACTTCTTTTCAGTTTGATTTTCATAAAAATAACTCCCGGATGTCCCCAAGGCTTACCTGTTTTAACTGCAAAAATTCAGAAACGATGCACCAGTCTTATGTCCTCTGCATCTGCAAAACTGACCATTAGCAGGTGCACCCTACCTGACGCTGGCATACTCTACACTCTGCCCGCGCAGGCCGGACACATACTCTGGACTGGCCATCTGGGTCAGGCCTTCCACGGTTGCCTTGACTACATTGTGGGGATTGTTGGTTCCGATGGCCTTGGTAAGAATGTTTTTAACCCCTGCAGCTTCCATTGCAGCTCTGACCGGTCCTCCTGCTATTATGCCGGTTCCTTCGCTGGCCGGCTTGAGGAGTACTCTGGCAGCTCCGTATCGCCCGGTAACCTGAAAGGGGATGGTGGAACCGCTGAGTATGACTTTTACCATGGATTTCTTGGCTTTTTCCGTTGCCTTCCTGATGGCTTCCGGCACCTGATTGGCTTTGCCCAGACCATAACCTACTGTTCCTTGCCCGTCTCCCACAACAACCAGTGCGCTGAACCTGAATCTACGTCCGCCCTTGACCACTTTGGCCACGCGATTGAGATATACTATCTTTTCAATGAGTTCCAAATCGTTTTGCTGCATGAAATCATTTCCCCTTAAAACTTAAGGCCGCCGGCACGTGCTGCGTCTGCCAGAGCTTTTATCCTGCCGTGATAATAGTAACCGTTGCGGTCGAAAACTACTTTAGATATGTTCTTGGCCACTGCCTTTTCTGCAAGCTTTGTTCCTACATTCCCGGCTGTCGTAGCAGTAAGACCAGAAGATTCTTCCAGATTGTGGGTTGAGCACGCAACTAAAGTACGCGCCTCTGTATCATCTACAATCTGAGCGTAAATATGCCTGTTGGATCTGAATACCACCAGTCTGGGTTTTTGCGCAGTACCACTGATCTTCTTGCGTATACGGTACTTGCGCTTTATACGCCTTTGATTTTTGGACAGCTTCATGTGCTTACCCGTTATTTTTTACCGGATTTTCCGGCCTTTTGTTTGACTTCTTCCTTCTCATACCTGATCCCCTTGCCTTTGTAGGGTTCAGGAGGCCTTACGCGTCTGATTTTTGCAGCTGTCTCGCCAATAAGCTGCTTATCTATGCCGGACAGGGTGATCCTGTTTTTTTCCACACTGCCTTCCACTCCCTTGGGCAGTTCAATGCGTACCGGATGAGAAAATCCGACATTGAGCACCAGAGTGTTGCCCTGCATATCCACCTTGTAGCCTACCCCTATAACGTCGAGGGATTTTTTGAACCCCTGGTACACACCCTGGACTGCATTGTTGACAAGAGTCCTTCTGAGTCCCCACTGCTCCCTGGCTTTGATGCTGTCATCTGCCTTGCTTACTTTCAGGGTCTGTCCATCGATGTTGATTTTCACTCTGGGATCCAGTGCTACACTCAACTCCCCTTTTGGTCCTTTAACATGCAGTTTTGATTTCTGCTGCGTAACCTCAACACCCTGCGGTATGGTGATGGGCTCAACTCCTATTCGTGACATGTCTTCCTTCCCTGCCAGGATTTTTTAAAACTGGTCCAGACTGAACAAAGTTCCATGGCTTATCTACCAGATCTCGCAGATAAGTTCGCCGCCGACATTTTGTTTCCGGGCCTCCATGCCGTCCATTACCCCTCTGGAGGTGGACACGATACAGATGCCCATTCCGTTTCTGACCAGAGGTATCTCTGAAGCCTGGGAATATACCTTCCTGCCTGGTTTGCTGATCTTGTTCAGACCCTTGATCACCGGCTTGCTGCCGTTATACTTAAGTCTTACCCGGATATCTCTGTCGTCAGATGTATAATCCTGGATAAAACCCTTTTCGGTCATGATCTCAAGAATGGCCTTTTTAGCCTTGCTCGAAGGCATCTGTACTTCGCGGTGCAGGGCTGTATGTGCATTTCTTATGCGTGTCAGCATATCTGCAATGGGGTCAACGGACATGATTGTTCCTCTCTAGATCTACCAGCTTGATTTTCTGACACCCGGCAGTTCACCTGCCAGGGACATATTTCTGAAACAAATGCGGCAAATTCCGAAATGACGCATAAATGCGCGGGATCTTCCACACAAAGGACAACGGTTATAGGCCCTGGAGGAAAACTTTGGTTTCCTTTGTGCCTTGGCCATTAGCGATTTCCTTGTCAAAACCAGTCCTCCTTACTTTTTAAAAGGCATGCCCAGCAGGGTCAGCAAAGTTTTGCCTTCCTTGTCGGTGTTGGCTGATGTTACCACTGTAATATTCATGCCCTTGGTCCGATCCACCCTGTCCAGGTTGATCTCCGGGAAAATGGTATGCTCCCTGATGCCCAGAGTGTAATTGCCGCGACCGTCCATCCCTCTGTCCGGCAGCCCTCGAAAATCGCGTACCCTGGGCAGGGCAATATTCAAAAGCTTATCCAGAAAAGCCCACATGCGGGCTCGTCTGAGGGTTACCGTACATCCAACAGGCATACCCTCCCTGAGCTTGAAAGCGGCAATGGATTTTTTTGCCCTGGTGATCACTGCCTTTTGCCCGGCGATTCTGGAGAGCTCTTCCACGGCATCCTGGATAAGCTTGTTGTTCTGACTGCCTTCACCCAGACCCATGTTCAGAATCACCTTCTCCACTCTGGGAATCTGCATGGGAGAAGTGTAATTGAACTCTTTGTGCAGCTTGGGACTTATTTCTTCTTTAAAATATTTTTCCAGCCTGAGCATCATTACTCCTAAAAATTCTCGTCACATTTTCTGCAGAAGCGGACTTTCTGTCCGTCTGCTGTTTCTCGAAATCCCGGCTTGGTGGGATTGGCACAGGCATCGCATACCACTCGTACATTGGATATATGCACAGGGGCCTCTGAGTCCTTGATCCCCCCCTGCTCCTGCTTGTAGGGATTGGGCTTGACATGTTTCTTGATCTTATTCAGACCCTCCACAAGCACCTTGCCCTTATTGTGGTATATCTTGAGCACCTTGCCTATTTTGGTCTTATCCTTGCCGGATATGATCATTACTTTGTCGTTTTGCTTTATTTTCATCTTGCTCATTTTACAGAACCTCAGGTGCAAGAGAAACAATCTTCATGAAATTTTTTCCGCGCAGTTCCCTGGCCACCGGACCGAATATTCTGGTTCCGATGGGCTCCATGTTCTTATTCAGAAGCACTGCCGAATTGTTGTCAAAACGGATATGGGAACCGTCGTTGCGGCCGACCTCCTTCTTGGTCCGGACAACCACGGCCTTATATATATCACCTTTCTTGACCTTGGCTCTGGGCATGGCATCCTTGACAGACACCACCACTATATCTCCTATGGATGCATACCTGCGCTTGCTTCCGCCTAACACTTTAATGCAGGCCACGCTTTTTGCGCCGGAGTTGTCGGCTACATCCAGTTTGGTCTGGACTTGTATCATTTTCTTCCACCTTGTGTCTCGTTATCAATATTTGAGCTGAATCCAGTCCTGCCTGCCAGCGATGAATACTAAAAATTGTATCAAGATAATACATTAACCAAAGACCGGAAATTTTTTGATTGTTTTGCCCGTCGCAAGTCTGCCGTGGTTTGCAAGGCAATAAACCTTTACAGTAGAGTCTTAGACCGCTCTTTCCAAAACCTTGTTTAAATGCCATTTCTTTCTGGCACTCATGGGACGGTGTTCAATAATCTGGACCTTGTCCCCGATCTTGGAATCGTTTTCCGGATCATGGGCCATGAATTTTTTTCTTCTGCGAATATATTTCTTGAGCAGGGGATGTTTAATAAGTGTTTCCACTCGGACGACTATGGTCTTGTCGTTTTTATCACTGGTAACAAACCCCACCATTCTGCGTTTATTTCCAGAGGTTTTGGATTTACTTGTCATGGCCTGTTCCTGCCTCTTTTTCCTTGAGTATGGTTAGAATCCTGGCAATATTCTTACGAACCTGAGTCATTCTCTGGGTGTTCTCCAGCTGACCGGTGGAATGCTGAAAGCGAAGGTTAAAAAGCTCCTGCCTGAATCCATGCAATTGTTTCTGCATGTCAGCTGCGGAAAGTTTGCGGATTTCCTCTGGCTTCATAAAAACTACCACTCCTTTTCTACTATTACAGTCTTGACAGGCAGCTTGTAGGAGGCACGCCGCAAGGCTTCCCGGGCAAGTTCTGTATTGGCGACTCCGCGCAGTTCATAAAGGATCCGGCCCGGCTTGACCGGAGCACACCAGCCTACCGGAGAGCCTTTACCTTTTCCCTGCCTGGTTTCAGCAGGTTTGGCTGTAATGGGTTTATCCGGAAAAATGCGGATAAATACTTTTCCGCCGCGCTTTATATGCCGCATCATGGCTATACGTGCTGACTCTATCTGTTGATTGGTGATTTTACCTGACTCAACAGCTTTCAGGCCTAACTCGCCGAAATTCACATTGGTCCCTCTGGAGGCCTTTCCCTTGATTCTGCCTTTCTGCCTCTTTCTGAACCTTACTTTTTTTGGACTAAGCATGACTATCTGACCTCGTTTAGTATATCACCCTTGTATATCCAGACTTTGACGCCGATGATGCCGTAAGTGGTCCTGGCCTGTGCAAAGCCATAGTCAATATCAGCTCTCAGGGTATGCAGAGGAACCCTGCCTTCTCTCAGCCACTCGGTCCTGGCAATTTCGGCACCCCCCAGGCGGCCTGCACAGGAAATTTTTATTCCCTGTGCCCCGAATTTCTGTGCCAGGCTTACAGATCTCTTCATGGCTCTACGGAAAGCAACTCTTCGCTCCAGCTGCAAAGCAATATTTTCGGCCACAAGCTGTGCATCGGTTTCCGGCCTTCTGACTTCGTTTACCTCGATGGAAAATTCGTTCTTAAATTTCTTTTTTAGATCACTTCGAAGATTTTCAATTTCAGAACCTTTACGCCCGATGACAATGCCAGGCCTGGATGTGTATATAATAATCCTGACTTTATCAGCGGCTCGTTCCAGCTCGATCCTGGATATACCTGCATGATAAAGCTTTGACTTAAGATAATTTCTCAGCTTTCTGTCTTCAATGATGAACTCGGGATAGCTGGTCTTGCTGTACCACCTGGATAACCAGTTTTTATTATAGCCAACCCTGAACCCGTAAGGATGTACCTTTTGACCCAAGACAACTCCCTCCTATAACTCTTCGACTATTACTGTGATATGGCTGGTTCTCTTCAGAATACGGTTGGCCCTGCCCATGGCTCTGGGCTGTATTCTTTTAAGTGTTGGGCCTTCGTCTACTCGTACCTGCTTGACATAAAGGCTGTCCAGATCAAGACTGTAATTCTGCTCTGCATTGGCCAGTGCCGAGTCAAGCACCTTTTTCAAAACTCTGGCAGCCTTCTTAGGCGTGTACTTCAGGATATTCACAGCATCCTCAACGGGCAATCCCCGTACGTTCTCCCCCACAAGGCGGGCTTTTTGAGGCGAAATCCTGATAAATCTGGCTATTGCTCTGGTTTCCATCTTATACCTGCTACCCGTTTATTTACGTTTGGCCTTGCTTTTCCGGTCGCCTGCGTGGCTGTAAAAAGTCCTTGTGGGCGCAAACTCGCCCATCTTATGACCTACCATGTTTTCAGTGGCAAACACAGGGATGAATTTTTTACCGTTGTGAACAGCAAAGGTCAGTCCTACCATTTCCGGTGTTATAGTAGAGCGTCTGGACCAGGTCTTTATTACTCTTTTATCCCTGGTTTCATTGGCTTTTTCCACCTTTTTCAGCAGGTGATCATCCACAAAAGGACCTTTTTTTATTGATCTGGGCATGATCTCTCCTGTTATTTTCTACGCTTGTTCACTATCAATTTATCTGACTGCTTGTTCTTGCGCCTGGTCTTATAACCCTTGGTGGGCCACCCCCAGGGTGATACAGGGTGCCTGCCGCCGGAACTTCTGCCCTCACCGCCGCCCAGGGGATGATCAACAGGGTTCATGGCCACGCCTCTTACCTTGGGCCTTTTTCCCAGCCATCTATTGCGACCGGCTTTGCCGATGGAGATGTTTTCGTGCTCCACGTTGCCAACCTGACCTATACTTGCTGTGTTGGCTGACAAAACCTTGCGTACTTCTCCCGATGGAAGCTTGATGAGTGCGTACTTGCTTTCCTTGGCTACAAGCTGGGCGTATGTCCCGGCGGATCTGGCCAACTGCCCGCCGCGCCCTGGAGTAAGCTCGATATTGTGGATTATGGTCCCAACAGGAATCCTTGACATGGGCATGGCATTTCCGGGCTGTATATCCACTCCTTCTCCAGCCTGTACCCAGGCACCGGTCTTTAGTCCTGCGGGAGCAAGAATATAGCGCTTCTCACCATCTCTGTAGGCCAGAAGGGCAATACGGGCACTTCGATTGGGATCATATTCTATGGAGACAACCCTGCCCGGGACATTGACCTTGTTACGCTTGAAGTCGATAATTCTATATTTGCGCTTGCTGCCTCCGCCGCGCCTTCTGGATGTTATACGGCCGTAATTGTTGCGGCCGCTTTTCTTGGTAAGGCCCTCCACAAGAGATTTTTCCGGATCAAATGCAGTAATTTCCTGAAAACTGGAAACTGTCTGGAACCGTCTCCCCGGTGAGGTCGGCTTTAATTTTTTGATGGCCATCAGACTATACCCCTTCGAAAAATTCTATCCTGTCTCCGGCAGCCAGGGTGATGAAGGCCTTTTTATACCCTGGTATTTTGCCGCTGACCCGGCCGAACCTCTTGCGTAGCAATGGCGACCGGCGGATAATATTAACTTTGTCCACCTTGACGTTGAATATGTTTTCAACCGCGCCCTTTATTTGAAACTTGTTGGCGCCTGGATGAACTGCAAATACCACTTTGTTCTGAGATTCCTTGAGATCGTTGGATTTTTCAGAAACAATGGGGCGTATCAGAACTTGAGTGCTGTGCATTTTAGCCCAACCTTTCCTGCAGCTTTTCCACTGCCTGTTTATCCATCACCAGTTCCTGGTGCTTAAGTATTTCGTAAACATTAATACTGTCCTGGGTGATTACCTCTACGCCGGGAACGTTTCTGGCCGAAAGCTCAAGATTATTACTCTTTTCTGCGATAACAATCAAGGGTTTTTTCAATCCAAGATTATTTTTTATGTTCACGAAGTCTTTGGTGCGGATCCGGCCCAACTCAATCTTGTCCACTATCTGCAGCTCATCCTGAGCATACTTGGTGCTTAGAGCCATTTTCAGAGCCAGCCTGCGAACCTTTTTATTCAACTTGATGGAATAATCCCTGGCTTTTGGACCATGTATTACGGCACCTCCGCGCCATAGCGGAGAGCGACCTGTTCCGGCCCTTGCCCTGCCCGTTCCTTTTTGCCTCCAGGGCTTGCGTCCGCCTCCGGATATCAGTGCCCTGTTTTTTACACCGACAGTCCCTGAGCGCACAGCCGCACGGTGGGCACGCACAGCCTGATGCATAAGTTCGGGCTTGACGCTCACGGAAAATACATTTTCCTGAAGGTTTATTTCACCCACTTCCTGATTATCTTGTGAATATACTTTAGCGCTTAACATGAAAACCTCTTAATCCTGCTTATGCAGGACAACAAAGCCGTTTCTGGGGCCGGGAACCTGACCCTTGACCAGTATTACATTGTCCTGGCTGCGTACGGAGACAATCTCGGCGTTTTTGTAGGAGACTGTCTTGTTGCCCATGCGCCCGGGCATTTTCTTGCCCTTGAACACTTTGCTGGGGTCGGCACACTGTCCAATTGCCCCTGGAGACCTGTGCACTTTTTCGTGGCCGTGCGTCCTGGGCAGGCCCCTGAAATTCCAGCGCTTCATTACTCCGGCAAAGCCCTTGCCCTTGGAAGTTCCGGTAAGCTTGATTTTGTCTCCGGGCTTGAATATTTCTACGTTTAGTTCCTGCCCCGGTTCATACTCATCGATATTTTCCGGACTGAACTCGGTAAGCTTTCGAAAATAACCCTTGCCTGTCTTGGCCTGATGTCCCCTGGCCGGTTTATTCAGCCTGTGGCCGGGAATAGAATCGAAGCCTATCTGTATCGCTGAATAACCGTCCTTATCCTGGTCTTTTTTCTGGATTACCGGGCATGGTCCTGCCTGAATCACAGTCACCGGAATAAATTTGCCGTCATCTCCGAACACACTGGTCATGCCCAGTTTTTTGCCTATTAGTCCGATTGTGCGTTTCATTTTTTCACCTACAGCTTTATCTCGACATCGACGCCGGCGGGAAGATTGAGCTTGCCCAGGGCATCGACGGTCTGTTGTGTGGGCTCCATGATATCCAGCAACCGCTTATGTACTCTCATTTCAAATTGATCCCTGGACTTTTTATCCACGTGCACGGAGCGATTCACTGTATATTTGTGAATCCTGGTGGGCAGCGGAATGGGGCCGGCTACCCCTGCACCGGTATTCTTGGCGGAATCGACTATCTCCACAACCGCCTTGTCCAATATACGGTTATCATAAGCCCTGAGCTTAATTCTGATTCGTTCGCTGTTCATTGTTGCCATATTTTTTACTCCACGATTTCCGAGACCACGCCTGCGCCCACGGTGCGGCCGCCCTCACGAATGGCGAACCTCAAACCCGGATCCATGGCTATCGGTACTATAAGCTCAACATCAAAAGTCGTAT
>PWFB01000125.1 GCA_003553695.1 Desulfonatronospira sp. | reverse complement strand
CCAGCTCCTGCTGCAGGTATTCGTCCTTGAGAACCCCCTCAGACTCCCCTGCACCCCGCAGATCCACCCGCAGGCATGCATATCCGTAACCAGCCAGGTAGCCCTGGGTAATGGAATCACTGACCGCTTCAAAATCCCGTTTACGATAGGGGATGTACTCCAGGACAGCCGGAACAGGTTTATATTCAGCAGACTCCGGGATCCAGATCTTGGCGGCCAGACGGGTCCCGTCTCTCAGATGAATGTACTCGTTTTCCAGCACCCTGATTTTCTCAGGGAAGGAGTTAATGATTTTCATGGGCTCACCTGCAGCAAAGAATTGTTAGCCTGTAGGACGTACTGGAAATACATGAGCATGACCAGGTGGGCTGCCCAGATACTCCCCCTGATTTTCTTTACTGCCTGGAACAAAATAAAGCAAGCGGATTTGTATTTTTTCGCCTTATGAAAGACCGAGTCTGCTTCTGGTTTCAGATGTCGGGATGCCCGTCTCCAGGTTCCAGCCCCTGAGGCTGTAGTATTCCGTAAGCAGGGTCTCGTATTTTTCCCTGTCCAGACATTCTCCCTTGGAAGGCCCGTTCTTTATGGGCTCCTGCATAAGACGCTCTGGCGGATAATCGTCTTTTCTGTCCAGTCCTTCCCTGCAGTTGAACATCCGCTCCAGGTTCCAGATCCTCTCCCCGGCCCGCCTGAGGTCCCTGACATCCCCGGACCAGCCTGTGGCTGTCACCAGCAGCCTGTGAAAATGAGCAGGCAGGACAGGTTTTAATGCGATTCCCTCCAGCTTGCACAACCCCAGGGAGTCCACAACGCAGTGCCAGTCCTCCTGCCAGGCCATGAGCCCGGCCTTGGTTTCATACTTAAGCCAGTATTTATCTCCGGGATCAATACCCAGTTCACTCTTGAGAATATGAGAATATACATCCGGTGCCACCTCGAAGAGACACAGCCCTTTGAGATGATCTCCTCCTCTGGGGGAGACGGCAAAGGACATGGCCATGCCCTTGGTTCCGCGCACATCTACAGCAGGGTAATCCAGGCCTTTGCTGTGCACCACCAGTGCCTGTCCTCCAAGTGTGCGCGCAGCCCTCCAGGAACCTTGGGCCAGGATATCCCCCCCGTCCTGTCTGGCGGCTATTTTATGGATGGCCTGAATCATGGCCTTATGGTTGCCGAAGCCAAGACCGTCCAGGCCCAGGTCTCTGGAAGAAAAAATCCCTTTATCCACACAATCCATGGACCAGGCCAGGACATTGCCGGTGCCTATTGTGTCCAGACCCAGACGGTTGCAGAGCATATTGGAATGCAGCACTGCTTCCAGATTATCATTGCCGCACTTGGATCCGAATGCCGAGATGGACTCGTATTCCGGGCCTTCGCCTTTGGTTCCGGCATAAGGTCCATCTTGTACACTGCAGTACCGGCTGCAGCTTACCGGGCAGTTGAAACAGCCCTTGTTTCTTTGGACGTAATTATCCTTGAGGTTTTCCCCGGAAAAGTTGGAGGAAGCTGCAAAGACTGACTCCTGAAAATTTCTTGTGGGTAAGAAGCCCATACCTTGGGCCAGTGGGGTAATGGCTCAGGTGCCATAGGAACTGGCCTGCTCATACAAAGGATCAGACTGAATAGCTTGGCGCACCTCATGCACCGCCTCTGCAAAAGCTGCAGGCTCAAAAAACTCAACCCCCTTGTCTCCACGTACAGCTACGGCCTTAAGGTTCTTGGATCCCATGACAGCCCCGGGACCGCAACGCGCAGCTGCTCTGGCCAGATTGCATATAACCGCGGCCATGAGCACCATATTTTCCCCGGCCGGGCCAATACAGGCCACCTGGGCGGTTCTTTCACCCAGTTCCTGTTTAATACCCGCATCTGTCTCCCATGTGTCCAGGCCCCACAAGTGCCGGGCATCCTTTATCTGCACCTTGTCGTTGTCTATCCACAGGTAAACTGGATGATCCGCCCTGCCGGTTATTACCAGGTGATCATAGCCGGCCATTTTCAGTTCCGGTCCGAAATGCCCCCCGCAGTTGGAGTCGGCGAAAATACCGGTAAGAGGAGATTTGAAGGTCAGGCTGAAACGCCCGGAACACGGGGCAGGCGTACCTCCCAGGGGGCCGACCCCGAATATGAGCGGTGCCTTGTGAGCCAAAGGGGGCATCCCTGGATAAGACATATCCATGAGCAGCCTGGCTCCGCTGCCGGACTGACCCAGAAAATCCCGGACCAGTTCCTTGGGGAGTTCTTCTGTTTTGACCTGCATGCTGCTCAGTTCCACGTAAAGAATTCTTCCGCACCATCCATACCATTTACCCCTCATCCCGGGCCTCCTCTTTTTCCACTTGCAGGGCATGGAAGAGACAGGCTGTAACACATGCCGGCTCCAAAAGAGATCTGGCCCCCGGGGCCTGCTTGCCGCAGAATATTTCCTGGCATTCCAGGTTCAAAAGCGGGTACTCAGTGCCGGCTTCCTCGTCCTTGATGATATGAATTCCGGCCCGCCTGGGATTGAAAGGAGGCCTGTCCCACAAGGCGCAGGCCGTTTCGCAGGACCGGCAGCCCCGGCACTTCTCTGGTATGATATTTATCTTTACCACCAGTTCCATTTACCCCCCTTGTCATTAATACACTCAACCATCAAACCATTGGCACACAAAAAAATCCCCGGGCAGGCATACACCTATGCCTTCCCGGGGATTTACCATCTCCCATCAGGTGAAAACAAACCGCGGCAGGTCTTCTGGCTTGTGGATCAGCTTACTTTCCGCGCCTTCCCCTGAAACTTGCCATTCCCCGAAGATACCGGGAAATATGTCTCAAAGTGGCTGAGTGCGGATTTCATCCCCATTGACAGCGGCGGGACCGCGCCGGATTTGCACCGGCTTCCCTATTAAGGCCTGCTGGCCGCCACAGGTTTTGCAAACAAGACTAAAGTAATGTCGAAAGACATCAAACTTGTTTTTCTATACCCTGAACCGCCTTCAACGGTCAACCCAGTGTGCATTGAAACCTTTTTATCTGTTCAGCGACCCTTTTCTTATACCTTGTCCTCCAAACACCGCTTTAGGCCTTGAATTCGTCTTGAGGGTTATCCTGGACAATAGCTTGAGTTTGACTTACAAAAAAAAGATGGATGAACTTACGTGACTTTGATTTTCCAACTTTTAGATCCTCCTGTTAACCCGGTTTCTGATGAACATTATAAACTTCATTCTTAACAACTCCAGCCTGATTCTGGAATATACCCTCAACCACATTTCCCTGGTTCTTATGGTTTTGCTTCTTTCTCTGGGTTTGTGGATCTTAACCGGCCTGATTATCAGCTGGCATGACAAGTTGGCCGGTACAGTCATCAGCCTTAGCAATATACTCTTTTGCATCCCCAGCATTTCCCTCTTCGGCCTTTTCATGACCATGCCCGGCTTCGGTCTGGGCAGAAATACAGCTGTTGTTGTTTTGGTGATATATGCCATGATGCCCCTGGTACGCAGTGTCTACCTGGGGGTAAAGTCGGTGGACACCTCTGTGGTGGACGCCGGCAAAGGCATGGGGATGACCTCGCTGCAGATTTTACTGCAGATACGGATCCCCATGGCCTGGCCCATGATTTTTGCAGGCATCCGGGTGTCCATTGTAATTATCACTGGCATTGCCACCATGGCCACCTTCATCGGCGAAAAAAATCTGGGCAGACTCATTCACCAGGGAATAACCAGGGGCGACGCGGACATGATAATTACCGGGGCGATTATAGTTTCCATCATGGCCTT
>PWFB01000023.1 GCA_003553695.1 Desulfonatronospira sp. | reverse complement strand
TTCTTTTGGCAAGGAAATCAAGCAATTATGAGGAGGCGTATCTTAATACGGTGACGAATAATTGTGCAGATTGACGCCGCCAAAAGGAAAAAGAACCGTTTCCGGATGAAAACTAAATAATGACCAGATTTTTAACAGGAGGTTCAGTTATGCAGGGCAGGCTTTTTCCCGCCGGAGACAGAGAGTTCAAGGATCATCCAAAGTTTTCCGGGGTCAGGATAGCCATCCAGGTAAGCAGCCAGGAAAGCTCGGCTGTGGGAGTTTCCCAGCTTGAGATCCAGCCCGGGGTGGAAATTCCCGCGCACATCCATGACAACCAGGCGGACTCCATATACGTGGTCTACGGTGAGGGTGAGGTATACTTAAACGGTTCTTGGCACCCGGTAACGGCTGACGACTACATCTTTGCCCCGGCAGGTGCAGAACACGGAGTGCGCAATTCCGGGAACCATGTATTAAAGCTCTTTATCCATCACAGCCCACCGCTGTTTTAAAATAGGCTGCAGGCAAAAAACAATCTTACTTTACAAACTCCTCCCGGCGGATTATAAATGTTATTTGATCATAAAAAACCAACCCATAACCCAAGCGTACAGCTGGCAGGAAAAATTATGAAACATATTATCTTTTGCCTGACACTTATATTATGCTTTGCCTTGCCGGCAAAGGCATCAGACCAGGAGGTGGTGGACAGGGTCCAGGAGCGCCTGGATGCCCTGGAAGGTCTAAAGGCCGATTACGTGCAGATCCTGACCAACGCAGCCACCAGGGAGAGCCAGGAACGTACCGGGAGCATCTACTTTGAAAAGCCGCTGCAGGTGCGCTGGGAGTCCGATGCACCCCACAGGGAACTGCTGGTGATAAACGAGGACAAAGTATGGAACTATTTTCCTGATGATGAAGTTGCCTACGAATACGAGGTGGAAGAGGTACTCACCTCCAGGGCCATGATAAATTTCATTTCCGGTCAGGCCAAACTGACAGAGGATTTTAAGGTGGAAGACCAGGGGATGGAAGACGGGCTGCACAAGCTCAAGCTGGTTCCGGCCAATCCGGAGCCTGACCTGGTCCTGGCCTATCTGTGGTCAGATGACCAGGGCCTTTTGCACCGTATCCTTCTGGTGGATTTTTTCGGCAACGGCAACGAACTAAGGCTTGAATCCGTGGAGACAGACCCTGAGCTGGACGGGGATAAGTTTGAGTTCAGGGCCGGAGACGTTGAAATCCGCGAAGGCCAGGCCGGCTGATTTTATTAATTGCGGCCAGGCCAAGTGACCCAGAAAAAAGCATCCCAACCCGAACAGGAGAAAATCATGGTTATAGTGGTCAAGAAGTGTTCTTCGGAATGCCCTTTCTGCAACACCCTGGAAAGCGGAAAAATGGAGTGCAACGTGTCCATGCCTTCAAAAAGAGCTATTCCGGAGATTGAAGAGAAGTTCCCTTCCTTCTGCCCCCTCAAGAGGGAGCAGGTCATAGCCAGGGCCTTTGAGGAATAGTCGCCCCCGCCGGTTTTTCCGGTCTTACGTCCTGTCGGTACAGCAAGAAACCGGCAGGACGAGCTTTATGCTTTACATCTTCTTCAGACTGCTTACTTCCCCGGGCTCGAGATAGCGCCACTCTCCGGGCTTAAGATCGCCCAGAGCAAGGGAACCCTGCCTTATCCTGACCAGCGAAAGAACCACCAGATCCAGATCCCGGCACATGCGGCGGATCTGACGGTTGATACCCTGCACCAGAGTCATTTCTGCAAGGATTGAATTCCTGGTCTGCTGCAGTATTTTCACTTCCACCGGGGCCAGCTTTTCCCCTTCACTCAGCTCCATGCCCTGACGCATGACCTGCAGCTTCTTTTTGCTCAGTTCCCCGCGCATTTTCACCCTGTACACCTTGGGGGTCTTTCTGGAAGGGTGGGTCAGTCTGTGCGCCAGATCACCGTCATTGGTAAGAATCAGCAGTCCCTGGGAAAAATAATCCAGACGGCCCACCGGGAAAAGTCGAAGATACCTGAGACTGTCCGGCAACAGATCCGTGACCTTCACCCTGCCTCCGGGATCGCTCATGGTTGTCACCACCTGAACCGGCTTATTCATCATGACATAGGCGAGACGGCGTTCTTCATCAGGCAACAGCCTCACCGGACGGTCATCAACACTGATTTTGTCCCTCTCCGGGTCCACCCTGGACCCGGGTTCTTGGGCAACTTCTTCATTAACCTTCACCCGGCCGGAAAAAACCAGATCGTCAGCTTTGCGCCTGGAACAGACTCCGGCCCGTGCCAGAGCTTTATTCAGTCTCAGGTTAGGGCTCATTTGGCCGGCAGCCTCAGGCTGAGATCTTGATACAGATCAAAGGCAACATCCATGCAGGACTTATTGATGCTCTCCAGATCAGCATCCGGGCCAAGTCCAGTTATCCTCAAACCCTCCTTCCTGTCCATTCTACGTGCTGGATTTTATTTTTATTGTGTATAAACCTGATCAGGCAATATCCGAGGTACGCAGGGCATTCCCGGCATCGTCTTCCAGTTCCTGCCCCAGTCCATGCTCCTGGAGATACTTTACCCCCAGCCTGACGAATTCCTCAAAATCCGTGTCGGGATCGATGCCCGGACAGTACTCCCTGGCCATCTCAAAGCTGGACTCATCCATGAGATTTCCCCTGAAAAAAGGCCAGGCCCGGCATGTGCGGGGTTTGGCGGGATGCACGGTGCAGCCTTTGCCGGTGTTGAAAAAAATACACCAACCCTGGTCATTGTTCCGGATAAAGAACTTGTCGCCTTTCCTCTGCACATACATCATTTGAAACCCGGAGATGTCCATTCCCAGATAGTCGGCCATTCTTTGCTGTTCTTTAAGGGTGGCCACAATCCCTCCGGAACCCTGGCAGCACTGGCCGCAAATTTGACAAACAAAAGCTGATTTTGTCTTTTTCACCTCTACACTCCCAGAAGTCTCTTGTGTTCCACCAGAATGCACTTATCCTGGACAACCTGGATGGGTTTTTCCTGCAGAATCTCAGCTGCCTGCGCCGAGGTGATTCCCAGCTGCATCCAGAAAGCCCTGGGGACATGTTTCATTTCCAGCACTTCCAGGGCATGGTCCGGGCAATAGTTTGAAGCCCGGAAAAGGTCAACTATGTCTACCGGCTCCGGAATCCGGGTCAAGTCTGCATAAGTATCCAGGCCCCAAACGCTTTTTCTTTTGGGATGCACCGGTATCACCCTGTAGCCTGCCTGAATGAGATAGCGGCCGACGGTATCCACCGGTTGCCCCGGCTTATCCTTGGCCCCCACCACTGCTATGGTAGCAGCCTGTTGCAGGAGATTTTTTATATCTTGATCCCTGTGAATATCCATAATAATGTACTCCTTTATCCGGAACCAACGTTCAAAAGCCTCCGGTTATTTCCAACTGGAAATTCTTTATTTCCCGATGAAAACTTTTTAGTTTCCACTCGAAAAATATTTCTCTCCGGATGGTGAGACTATCAATTTTCTTTTTAGCAGATGCACCCTGTAGAGCCATCTTGAACCACGCGAGTTTACCCACGGAAAATCTATGTATAGAATCAATTTAGACCAGGCGCAAAAGCTTTGGCAAGAAAAGAATTTGTTCGAGCTGGGCAGCATGGCCCATGAAGCCAGGCAGGAGCTGCACCCGGAAAACATGGTCACCTACATTGTTGACCGAAACATCAACTATTCCAATATCTGCGTATCGGGCTGCAAATTCTGTGCATTCTTCAGGCCTCCGGGTGATCAGGAAGGCTATCTGCTCACTTTTGAGCAGCTGGAGCAAAAAATTCAGGAAACCATGGAAATGGGCGGCATGCAGATTCTTTTGCAGGGCGGCATGAACCCCGACCTGGGTCTGGAATGGTATGAAAAGCTTTTGTCTTTTATTAAGGACAGGTTTCCAAAGCTTGCGGTGCACGGTTTTTCCCCGCCGGAAATCTTCTACCTGGCCGGCAAGGAAGATATTGCCGTAAGCCGGGTCATCTCCAGGCTGAAAAAAAGCGGCCTGGACTCCATACCCGGAGGCGGGGCGGAGATCCTGGTGGACCGGGTGCGCCGGAAGCTGGCACCGCGCAAGTGCAGCGCAAGGCAGTGGCTGGATGTAATGAGCGAAGCCCACAATCAGGGGCTTAAAACCACGGCCACCATGATGATGGGGCACGTGGAGACCACAGAGGAGCGACTGGAGCACCTGCAGAAAATCCGGGATCTTCAGGATATCACCCATGGTTTTACCGCCTTTATTCCCTGGACCTTTCAGCCCGGCAACACCCTGATGGACACAGGCGAAGCATCCTCGGTGGAGTACTTGAAATTTCTGGCCCTGAGCCGCCTGTATCTGGACAATGTCCCCAATATCCAGGCCTCCTGGGTGACACAGGGAGCCCATGTAGGCCAGCTGGCCCTAATGTGGGGAGCCAACGACTTCGGTTCCACCATGATCGAGGAAAACGTGGTGGCAGCAGCCGGTGTCAGTTTCAAGATGCCCGAGGACAGACTGCGCGGCCTGATTCAAAAAGCCGGCTTCGAGCCCAGGAAAAGAAGAATGGATTACACCCTGGTGGAATAAACAGGTTTAGGAGAACTTATGTTTGAAAGTCTGGAAAAGCTCCCGGCAGAGGAGATGCAGCGCAGAATCGAGGCCTTCAGAATGAACATCCGCGCCGGTGGTCTGGACTGCGAAGCGGCCATGATATTTTCACGCCTCAACATTTACTACTTTACCGGCTCCTTCGGCAACGGCCTGCTCTGGATACCCATGCAGGGTGAACCGGTATTCATGTGCCGCAAGGGCCTGCAGAGATTCAGCCTGGAATCCCCGCTGAAACGGGTGGTGTCCTTTAAGTCCTTCGGCCAGGTGCCGGGCATACTTTCTGAGTTCGACCTGAGCATCCCTGAACTTCTGGGTGCGGAAAAAATGGGGATTCCCTGGGCCCTGGCCGAAAACCTGCAAAAACGCCTTGCCGGGCCGAAATTCGTTGCCGTGGACCAGGCCGTGGCTTTGACCCGTATGGTCAAAACCTCCTGGGAAGCAGAAAAAATGCACCTTTGCGGGCAGCGGCACAACCTTTGCCTGTACCATATTCTGCCGGAGATGATCAGTCCCGGCATGACGGAACGCCAAATCAGCATGAAGGTATGGGAGTCCTTTTTTTCCCAGGGACATCAGGGGCTTATGCGCATGCAGAACTTCGGGGAGGAAATCTTTCTGGGCCATGTGGCCGCCGGTGACAGCGCCAACTATCCAAGTGTGTTCAACGGACCCGTGGGCCTGCGCGGAGAGCACCCGGCCATTACCCAGATGGGCTATGCCGGCAAAGTCTGGCAGGAAGACGAACCTTTGACCCTGGATTGCGGCTTTGCCCTGGAAGGCTACCAGACGGACAAGACCCAGGTCTATTTTCCCGGCCGGTGGAATCCTCCCCGGGAAGTGATGCGAGCGCATGAACTGTGCATGCGCATCCAGGAAGAGGTGGCAAAGAAGCTCAGGCCGGGCAGCACCCCTTCGGAGCTTTACCTCATGGCTGTGGAAATGGCGGAAAAAGAAGGAATGTCCGCGGGATTCATGGGGCTTGGCGGCAACAAGGTCCCCTTCCTGGGACACGGAATAGGCCTGGCGGTGGATGAGTATCCACCACTGGCCAAAGGCTTTGATCAGCCTTTGCAGGAAAACATGTTCCTGGCGGTGGAGCCCAAGATCGGCATCCCCGATACGGGTATGGTAGGGGTGGAAAACACTTTCCAGGTCACTTCCCAGGGAGGGAGGTGCATTACCGGAGAAAGCTTCGAGCCCGTCCGGGTATAACAGCCAGGGCCTTACTTGGCCTTTTGCACGTATTTCATACGCACTTCAAAGAGAAAGTCCTTGAGCTGCTGCTCCTCTGCAGGGTTGAGGTTGCCTCTTGTTTTCTCCTCCAGCATGGCCAGAATATCTATGGTCTGTTTGGCCAGGGGCAGATTTACTTCCTGCTGCCCGTTTTCCGGATTGGGCATCTCTCCCAGGTGGGCCAGGGCGGATGAACTGAGGGAAAACACGAAAGTGGAGAAATCCAGTCGGGGGAAAGCCTTGTCATTATCCGCAGCAGCATCTCTGTAGTCTTGCGCCGCCTTTTTACGTTCCATCTTCCTGGCCTCGCTTTCCTGAGCAGCGCCAGCCTGTTCAGTGTTGTCCTGATCGTATTTGATTCTCCGATCCGTTACCTTGACATTTTCCTTATTTTCCTCCATGAGCAATACCTCCTTAAAAACTGTAATGTTACAGATGTTTACGGTCTGAAGCATGGGCATAAGCCATCCAGGCCCTTTCCAGATAGTCCCTGGACCCGGACACCCCGCCGCAATCCAAAAAGGCCTCGCGAAGGGCCACCAGGCCAGCCAGGACATCCTTCCAGGATGTACATCCGGCATGCCCCATGCGCACAGTTCTTCCCTCCAGCTGCCCCTGCCCGCCGGACATGACCACACAATAATCATCCCTGGCGATTTGTAAAAGCCTTTTCTCATCAATTCCCGGAGGAAGCTTGATGCTGGTCAGGCTGCGGGCGAAATCGCGCTGGACCAGAAGTTCCAGGCCAATGGCCTCAACTCCGGCTCTGGCCATTAAACACAGTGCGTTTGGGTACTGTGATGCCTGATCCAGGCCCTGATGCATGAACATTCCCACAGCCTCATCCAGGGCAGGCAGCAAATGCAGCAGCGGATGACTGGAAACCTCCTCCAGCCTGATTTTCCCCGGGTCAAGCCAGAGGGACTTATCCGCTTGAAAAACTTTATGCATCTTTTCGCGAACCCTGTGACTGAAAGCAGTAAACACTGCCCCAGGGGGAGCCATGATATCCGGGCCGGAAGCACTCAGGACGCAATCAGCGGACCAGGCATCAATCATGCTTGCATGGGATCCGATAAACCCTGTTGCATCCAGCACCAGCATCTTTTCAAAGGACCTGCACAGCCCTGCAATCTCCTGCACTGGATGCAGCGCGCCTGTGGAGATTTCCACTGCCGGAAGCAGTACAGCCTTGATCTTAGGCCAGCGGGCCAGGGTGTTCTCCACTTCCCCGACCTTCACCGCTCTTCCCCAGGGTATGGGCAACGCCAATATCTCCAGGCCGCAGGCCTGTGCGGCATGGGAAAGCTGCAGGCCCTGCACCCCGGCTTCCACCACCAGCACCTCCTCTCCAGGCTCGAAGAGGGCCTGAAGCGTCCTCCGCTGGACCTCACCCATACCGGCAAAAGAGACGGTTACAGGCTCTTTTGTTCCCAGCAGAACCTTGAGACCGGCCTCCACCCTGGTGCATGCCTCTTTGATTTCCCACTCAGTCAGGCCCCATATATCCCGGCTCATGGCCCTGCGCACCTTTTCCGGAAGAGGTCCTTCTTCAGGGGTCAGATATGTAAATTTGTTCATAGCCTATATTCCATTATGAATCAGGGACTTACTAACCTTCTCGTGGTCGGAATCGGTTCGGTATCGAAAGTATCTTTCAGCGCTTGGTTTTATTCCGCCTTCAGCTGGATATCTGTCGCCAACACAATTCCCCAATTCCAGAATCCCAGAATCCCGAATCACCCATGAGCCTCGGCCCAGTTCCCCCCGGTTCCCCACTCCACCAGCAAAGGCACCTCCAGGTTCTCCACCCCGGCCAT
Organism: Desulfonatronospira sp.; assembly: GCA_003553695.1. Taxonomy (GTDB): domain Bacteria; phylum Desulfobacterota; class Desulfovibrionia; order Desulfovibrionales; family Desulfonatronovibrionaceae; genus Desulfonatronospira. The sequence continues at coordinate 8,534 of PWFB01000023.1, read as the reverse complement.
CACCCGGGCCAGCCTTTCACCGGCCTTTTTGGCAACGTTTGCATCCACTTCCAGAAGCAGTTCGTCATGCACCTGCAGGACCATGACACTTCCCAGGGAACGAAGCTCGTCATCAATGTCTACAGCCAGCATGGCCTTTTTTATAACATCCGCTGCCGACCCCTGGATGACCGTGTTTACAGCTGTTCGCCTGGCCTGCTGGGCCATGTTGCTGTTTCTGGAGTTAATATCCGGCAGAAGGCGTCTGCGCCCGGCCATGGTGGTCACGTATCCCTGCTCCTGCGCCTTTTCCTCGATCTGCTGATAAAAGGCCCGCACCCTGTCCAGTTTGCTGAAGTAAACACTTATGAATTCCTTGGCCTCCTCCATGGAAATGCCCAGCTCCCGGCTGAGCTTCTGTGGTCCCATACCGTAGAGCAGACCGAAGTTTATGGTCTTGGCCTTGCGCCGCTCATCCTGGCTAACTTCTTCAATATCCTTGTCGAACAAAAGCCCGGCCGTGCGTCTGTGGATATCCTCGTTGCCCCCGAAGGCCTGAAGCAGATTCGGGTCCCCGGACATGTGCGCCAGTATGCGCAGCTCAATCTGGGAGTAGTCCGCCGCCACCAGAAGCTTGCCTTGAGACGGCTTGAAACAGGCCCGCATCCTGGGACCGAATTCACCCTTGATGGGAATATTCTGCAGATTGGGGTTGCTGCTGGAAAGACGCCCGGTGGCTGTGGCCAGCTGATTGAATGTGGTATGCAGCCTGCCCCCGGAGTCCACCTTTCTGGGCAGGGGCTCCAGGTAGGTGGAACGCAGCTTCTCCAGGGTCCTGTACTGTAAAATAAGATCGACTATATCGTGTTCCCGGCGCATGGATTCCAGGACCACGTTGGAGGTGGAATATGCCCCTTTGGGAGTCTTGCGCCTGGCCTTGAGTCCCAGATCCTCAAAGAGCACCCGGGCTGTCTGCTGCGTGGAGCGGATATTGAATTCTCTCCCGGCCATGGAATAAATCCTGGCGGTCAACCCATCCAGGCTTTTTTTCACCTGCCTTAAAAAATCGTCAAAAGCCTCCAGGTCGATGCCTATCCCGGCGGCTTCCATGCGGCAGAGCACCGGCACAAGAGGCATCTCCAGCCCCTGCATCAGCCTCAGCAGCCCTGCGGATTCAAGACGGCTCTGCACCAGCTGGCCGATCTTCAGGGCGGCCATGGCCCTGTTGTCCCGGTGCACTCCGGTTTCAGGGGCATATGTCTTGAATATCCGGTCATAACCGTAATCCCTTTCTTCCGGATTGAGCAGATACACCCCCAGGGAAATATCAAAAAAACCGGACACAGGCTCCTTCATCCATTCCTGTTTTTCCCTGTACAGCTCCTTCAGGGAAAAAACGAATTTTTTGCATCCTGCAAGCTTTTTAATGGGCGGCTTTTTATTGGGCACTTCCCATTCCTGGTCTTCCAGGGCCACCAGGTAACTGTCGCGGCCCGGGAAAACACCGGCATCCTGCCCCCGGCAATCAGGCAGTTTTTCTGATGCGGCATAATGCTTCCGGACATCGGCATTTTCCCGACTCTGCCCCGGTTTAGACTCCGGGCTCCCCGGAAGCTCATTCTTGAGGCTTTTAAACTCATACTCTTCCAGAAAATCAAGAAGCTCGCCGGTATCCGCCGGACTTGTCCTCAGGGTTTCCAATCCGGCCCCGCCCAGGCAGTCCGGCTTGAGCCTGGTCAGTCTACGGTACAAAAAGACATCCTGCAGATGCGTACGCAGCTTTTCCTGTTCTTTGGGCTTGAGCTGTTCCAGACCCGCCTGCAGCTCTTCCAGGGAGGGGAATTTCTTCAGCCAGTTCAGGGCGGTTTTGGGTCCCACCCCGGGTATCCCCGGGATATTGTCCGAACTGTCTCCCACCAGGGCCTGGTAATCCGGCCACTGTTCAGGAACTATGCCCGTTTCCCGTCTGAACCCCTCGTAATCAAGAATCCCGGAATTTTTTGCCCCCGGGTCCCAGAGGTAGACATGATCATCCAGGAGCTGTTTCAGGTCCTTGTCCGAGGCCACTATGATCACCGGATGCCTGCCCTTGAAGAGCTGCGTGTACCCGGCAATAAGATCATCCGCTTCCATACCTTCGGCTGTATATTCAGGGATTCCCAGAATCCGTACCGCTTTCCTCAGAGGATCAATCTGCGCGGACAATCCTTCGGGCATTGCCGGACGCTGGGCCTTGTAAGGGGCATACAGTTCATGGCGAAAAGTCGGACCCTTGCCATCCAAAAAAAAACCCATGAATTTAGGCTGTTCCTCCCTGATGATCTTTAAAAGCATGCGGATGACTATATAAATGGCATTGGTGGGAAAGCCGTCGGAGCGCTTAAGATCCGGGTAGGCATAAAATGCCCGGTACAGGAAAGAACTGCCGTCGATTAAAAAAACCGGTTCGTTTTTATACTCAATCTTTTCCCGGATCATGATCCATTTTCCCTGCAGGAGTTTCTTTTTTGCTGGAGTTGGCGGCCCTGGAAGTCTTTTTTCTCTTGTTTCCAACATCGGCCAGGCGCTGCAGGATAAACTGCTGGGCATGTATCTGATCGATCTTTTCCAGGGGTATCTCTGCCCTGGCCATCTGTTTGTGCCCTCCGGAAGGCCCCAGATCCTTGAACATCTGGGCCGAAAGCTTGCCCATGTCCCTGCGCAGACCATCGCCCCTGAAAATGACCACCAGCTTGTCCTCATGAATGCCGCTGATGATGTCCCAGGAAATATTATGCACCCGCAGGAAGAAATCCGCCAGGATCACCAGGATGTCCGGGGAGTCAACCTTACCCATGAATACACTGGCCCCGTTGCCCAGAAACTTGATCTTGCGAAAGGCCTGGGAAAAATACTTGAGCCATTCCCGGTGAAACTCGGACCTGAGAATGTTCTGCAGAAGCAGCGGGTCATAGAACTTGGTCAGATGCCTGAAGGCCCGTATATCTACATCGGAAAACTTGCGCTCGAAGCTCTGGGTATCGGTCTTGATTCCGTACACCAGGGCAGTGGCCAGAAGCTTGCCCGGCCGTATCTTCAAATTGTACAGATATTCTGTAAGAAGGGAACTGGTGGCTCCGTATTCCGGAATTATCTCCTGGTAGTCGGCCTTCACAGGATACTTCTTATCCAGGGGGTGGTGATCCAGGACCACTGAAAAATCCACCCGGGCAAAATCCCTGTGATGATGAGGCTGGGAATCCACCAGGGCAAACCTGTCGTACTGGGGAAGTAGAGGAGGGGAAAACTTCTGCACAGGAATACGCAAGAGCTTTATCATCTCCAGGTTGTCCGGCCTGGAAATCTCGTTTACATGCGCTATGCCCACCGAATGCACCTTGCGATACAACAGGCGCTTCAAAGCCAGGGCTGAAGCCAGTGCGTCAGGATCAGCATTGATCATGATGAGCAGCCGCTCTTTTTTCTTGAACATTCCCTGCAGCCTGGCCAGACGGTTCTCCAGGGTTCTAAAATATGCCATAATTCCTCTTGGGCCCGGGAAAAAGAACTTGTCCCGTCAGGCCTGAAAAACTCTCAAGGCCTAACGCCTTGGAAGCCCCCCTTTAACCTGAGTGCACAACATATGCAATGCCAATTTGAAACCCCGCATTTCCGGCCGGATCACACCCTTCCTCCTCCTCCCATCTCTCAATCCCTGAACCCCGGAATTTTTTAATTCTATAACCCACAAACCAGACAAAAAACTTGATTTTTTTGTCTTTTAAAGATAGAAATTCATCTCGAGACAATAAGGCATGCTTATTGCAGATATTTATATGAAAAAAGTAAAAAGTTTTATTCAGCATCATTTTAATCCCCTGCATGTCTATTGTCGTCTCAGGAGCGCAGGGTTTAAGCCGGTCATGGCTCAAAGATTCTGTACGCTCTACGAAAAGTTCTTCTACAACTTCCTTCTGCGCTGAATCGCATCCCCCCTGCCTGAACCTGCCTCCCGGGTGAAGCGCCTGTCCACTCCATCCGGACTAAAAAAGCCTGGGTCTCTTTTCCCTCTTAGCCTTGCAGATCCTGGCCCTGGTCTTACGTACCCCTGAGAGATCAAGCCCTGAGAAGAACCTGGACTCTTTGAGCATGAGCTGGCGACCATACACCTTCCTGCTGCCGGCGAGGCTCAGGAAAAGATGCCGCCTGGCCCTGGTGAGAGCCACATAAAAAAGCCTTTTTTCTTCCAGTTCATCGCTTTTCTGCTCTGCATAAACCGGTTTGCCCAGCAAAAAATCCATGCCGGCGAAAGGCACAATTCCATCCTCCAGGCACGGCAGAAACACTGCTTCAAATTCAAGCCCCTTGGCCGCGTGCATGGTCAGGATCTTGACCTTTCTGCTCTTCATTTCCGCCTGCTCCAGCTCGCTTTCCAGCCGAATATGGTTGATAAGCCCTGTCCATCCTCCTTTTTCCCGGTACTGCTTTTCCAGCTCCCTGAAGGCCCTGCTTTGCCAGAAAAACCTGTCAAAGGGAGGTATGTCCCCGAGATAAGCCGCCAGGCCCAGTGGACCTTTAGCCAGTACCTTTTCCGGGCATTCAAACACCTCTTCGCTCCAGCTGACTCCCAGCACCCGGGCTGCTGCCTTCAGGATAAGCTCCACCCGGTGATCCTGGAAAAAAGGCTCCTGTTGCGGCATGCTCACCGATATGCCCATTTGGTGCAGCTCTTTTTCCAGGACAACCCCCAAAGCCTTGAAGCGCACCAGGATGGCTATGTCCTCCGGGGCCAGGGCCGGCCGGCCTGTCTTCCCGTCCATCTGCCAGTGCCCTGCACCGCCCAGGAGTTCTCCGATCCTCTGCCCCACCCAGTGAGCTTCCTGCACTCCATCGACCGCCCGGTACATGGTCATTTTGCCCGGATCATCCACTCCGGCCTCAAGGCTTGCGTCTTCCGGAAAAAGGCCCTGGGACAGCTCCAGGATCTCTTTGGCCGAGCGATAGTTTTCCGTAAGGGTAACAGCCTGCAGATCCGGCCAGAAAGAGCCAAGCACCTCCGGAACATCCCCCACTGCACCCCGAAAGCCGTAAATGGACTGCCTGGGATCGCCGATGCCGAAAAAGCCCTCCCCTCCCTCAGGAAGCAGCTCCCTGATTATCTCCAGCTGCAGCCTGGACAGATCCTGAATCTCGTCCACCAGCACATGGGTGCAGGCCCGGACAAATCTTGCGCTTTGCAGTTCCTGCAGCCAGAATTCCAGCAGATCGGCATAGTCCACCTGGTTCCAGTCCTGCTTCTGGCGATTGTAGCTTTCTCCTGCCGCAGGAATCTTCAGCATCTGTTCCCTGGCAGCCCCGGTTTCCTGCCAGGCCTTTTTCAGTGCAGAGCCCTTGAGTTCCGGACTGGACTCAGCAAACACCTTGAAGGCCTCTTCTTCCCCCAGGATAAGCGGTTCCTCTCCATAGACTTTTTTCCAGTGTTCAAAGGCCATGGCATGCATGGTTTCCGCCAGGGGCAGGGCATGATTCTCTCCATGAATGCTTATAAGCCGCTCCCTTAGCTCACTGGCCGCCTTGCGGGTAAAAGTCACCACCAGGATATGCCTGGGATTGACCTCCTGCTCAAGAAGCCTGCTTACCCTGCCCATGAGGGTCTGAGTCTTGCCCGTGCCCGGACCGGCCAGGACCAGAACTGGCTCAGGACCGGCCTCAATGGCCTGTTTTTGAGCGGCGTTGAATTCCAGGGGCTTTTCAGAACTTCCGGAAGCCTGGTCAGGTACTTCCTGCAAGGACTTTATGCGCTTATATCTCTGCTCCGGGGTATCTCCCGCCGCAGGCATGAGCCTTTTGCCCTTCTTGAATTCCTGTCTTTCGGTGTCGGTAAAGACCCTGACTACTCCGTATTCCCCGTCATACCCGGGCCGACGGATGACCTCCCCGGCGCGCATCCTGGCAATTCCCTTGCCCAGTGGACTGTGAAATTTTCCAAGATCTTCCACGGGTACGTTTTGCAGTATTTGCAGTTCCGGGCCGAACCTGTGCACCAGACTGTTGTAGAAGCCCTGCACTTTCTTGGTTTTGGGGCCCACCCCCAAAAACTCTGAAATAACCTCCTTCAAAGGGATTACCGAGGAAAACCCGGGCTGATAATCGGGACGGACGGGTTCATCCCGGTCGGCCATGGCCATGACCCTGTTCAGCACGCCTACAGTGACATTCTTGCCGCATACCGGGCACTTCCCCCTGTGGGCCAGGGTCTGCCTTGGATCCATGACCACCTTGCACTTGCGGTGTCCGTCCAGATGATACTTGCCCTCTTCCGGATAAAATTCCAGGGTTCCCAGGAACCTGTTCCCCAGGCCTTCCCGGCGCAGGGCTCGAAACATGCCCTCGTAGCTCATTTCTCCCTGGAAAAGATTCACTTCCCGGCCCAGGTTTTCAGCGCTGTGTGCATCAGAATTGGACACCATGGCAAAACGGTCCAGCTTGCTCCACATCCAGTTCATTTCCGGATCAGAGGAGAGCCCTGTCTCCAGGGCAAAAATATGGCCTGCAAGATCGCCGAAACACTCTTCCAGGCTGTCGAACCCGGACTTGGAGCCGAACAGGGAAAACCAGGGCGTCCAGATATGAGCCGGGATTACAAAGCCAAAGGGGTCCGTCTCCAGGACCATCTCCAGCAGGCTCCTGGAATCCAGGCCCAGGATGGGCCGTCCGTCGGCCTTGAGGTTGCCGATGCGCTCCAGCTTGCTGTTGAACTTTTCGGCCTGTTCAAATCCCGGAAAAAAAACCAGGTTGTGGATCTTGCGCACTTTGCCCCCCTGCTTGTAGATGGAGCTTATCTCCGCTGAAAGCATGAATCTTGTCTTTGCCTCCAGCTTGTGCTCAAAACCGGGGATAAAGGAGGACAGGTCTTTGTTTTCTCGCAGTTCCAGCAGACCGTCTTCATCCTGGACCAGGTTCTCTCTGAGCATCTGCATCCATCCGGGATGGGTGAAATCGCCGGTGCCAACCACCTGGATGCCCTTGGCCGCGGCCCAGGCCGCAAGGCCTGGAGGGTCCAGGCTTCTGCTGGTGGCCCGGGAATAACAGGAATGTATATGCAGATCAGCCAGAAATGTATCCATATTTTCCACGCCTAATTCGTGGCACATTCGGCCACATCCCCCTGCAGCTTGGCCAGGGCATGCTCCATGGCCGGCAGCACCGCTTCCAGGTTTTCTTTGACTCCCCTGGGACTTCCTGGGAGATTTAATATGATACTTTTATCCAGGGTGCCGGCTACCGCCCGTGAAATAGCCGCATGCGGGGTCTTTTGCAGGGAGGCGGCCATCATGGCCTGCTCAAAGCCGGGCAGACGCTTTTCCAGGACCCCGGCCGTGGCCTCCGGGGTGATATCCCTCGGCCCGAGCCCGGTCCCACCCGTGGTCAGTATCAGGTCAAAACCGGAATTCAAAGCCAGGTACTGCAGCAAGGAACGCAGCAGATAGGCATCATCGGGTATAACATATCCCCTGCAAAGAGAAAGAGAAAAGGTTTTCTCTGCGGTTTCGCGGATCATGGGTCCGCTGGTGTCTGTGCGCTCTCCCCGGGCACCCTTGTCGCTCAGGGTTATCCAGGCCAGGGATCTTCCCCTGCACTTTATCCGCAGTTCCATGGTTTTTTCCAGGTCCACGTCCTCCAGGGTCTTGAGAGTCAGTCCCAGACAGCCTGTCTCCCCGTCCCCGCTTAGCCATGGTCTGTCCAGCACCTGAAATACAAGCGTATTTTGCTGCAAAAATACACCGGCCCGCAGGGCCCTGAGCCCCGGCTCCTCACCCGTGTAAGTGCCGCGCACTCCTTCTGCACCCGGCGGCCCCAGAACAAAGATCTCTCCAGCAAAAATCTTTGCCTTGCCTTGAATGTTAAGCATGCCCGCTCTCCCGTATTTTTATCCGTCCGGCTTTCCAGTTCCCGGAACAGACTGCATATGTTTCCAGCACAAGCGGCAGAATAGAGAAAACCCCGGCCAGGATCAAGCACCGAATCCACGCCCCGGTGCACACTTGTCCCCAATTCCTCAAATCCCATAATCCATTAATCCCTGCTTGAAATCAGCACCTGATACACGTATGTTCTACAAAGGAGTTATATATGCAAGACAAACAAAGACAGCAGAAACAGCAAAAACCTGACTTTCGAAATGATACTTTTCTGCATATCCTCATATTTTTGTTTCTGGTCCTGCTTATCTGGAATTTTGCAGGCCCCATGTGGCAGCCGGCGCAAATCAGCTACAGCGACTTCCTGGCTCAGGTGCGTGCGGACAACGTCAAGGAAGTCACCGTGCGCGGTGACAGGATTGAAGGCTCGGTGCACGAAGAAGTGGAAAAGGATGATATCACCTATACCGATTTCGTTACCTATACCCCGGCCTTTGGAGATGACCAGCTCATGCCCCTTCTCCAGGAAAAGGACATTCAGGTCCATACCCAGCCGGAGCGAAATCCCATTTTCTGGTATCTGATTCTTTCCACCATACCCTTGCTCCTCATCGCGCTGCTTATTTATTCCCAGTACAAAAAAATGCAGGGCGG
>PWFB01000128.1 GCA_003553695.1 Desulfonatronospira sp. | reverse complement strand
GAGGCGCTTCAGGTGTTTGAGCACTGGCTGCCACATGCGGTTTTAATGGATATGCGCATGCCAGTTATGGACGGCTACGAAACCACCAGGCGCATCCGCCTGATGCAGGGCGGGGAAAAGGTATGCATTATAGCGGTTACGGCCAGCGTAGCTCATGGACATATAAATGATATCCTGGCCCAGGGTGTTGATTATTACCTGGGCAAACCTTTCAAGCCGGATGAGCTCCTGGATATTTTTAAAGAAGCCCTGGGGTTGAGCTATACTTATTCCGATATGCCTTAGCACCAACGGGTTCTGGCCTTTTTTTCGAGAGATACGATCATTTTTCTGATGCGTCTGGCAAAGGTGTTCATGATTCCGGCTATCCTGGTTCCATCCACAGAGGACAGACAGCCGAACATGAGTCTGTCAGGGTTTATTCTGTTCTGCCTTAGATAATCCCGGATATTTCCCGCCTGCTTAACTATATTCTGTTCCCCGTGCCTGTACCTGCATTCACCGGAGGGACAGCCGAGGATCATGATTCCGTCGATTCCCTGTTGCATGCCCTCCAGAATTATATCCCGGCTTAAGTTTCCGATGCAGTTCACTCTTATTATGATGACGCAGGGGCTGCTCTGCTGCTTCAGTGCCCCTGCCGTGTCCGCTGCCATGTAAGGCCCCCTGCTGCAGCAGAAGGCGACTACCAGAGGTGTTCTGCTGGAAGTTTCTTCTTTGCAGCTGTGCAGCATGGACAAAACCTGCGACCTGATCCTGTCCATCTTGGACTCATCTATTGCAACACCTTTTGTGGGGCATGCTGAGACGCAGGCTCCACAACCCTCGCATATTTCTTCATCTATCCATATCCCCGGACCTGGTCCGGGATTTTCTCCTGAACAGGCCAAATACTTTATGGCTGCATATGGACACTTGTCGATGCAGAGGCCGCAACCGTCGCAGCCGGCAGTGAGGTAAGCCCTGGAGGAATCAATGGGCAGCTGTTTTTTGAAAAGTAAATTTCTTACGTCGGACACCGCAGCCCTGGCCTGGACCAGGCTTTCTTCCATGTGGCCTGGTTGCAGGCAGAGCCCGGCGGCAAATATTCCTTCTCTGTCCAGGGAGCATGGATGCAGAAAGTAGTACCTGTCCTGCAGGAAAAGGTCTGAATCAAGGGAGCAGTTAAAGATTCCGGCAAGTCTTGTTATTTCCGGATCAGGCACTATTCCTGTGGCCAGGACCAGGTGCCTGGTTTTGATTTTCAGAGGTTTTTTCAGGACGTGGTCCTGTATGTTGATGTTCAGGCCTTGCGGTGTTTCTTGAACCAGTGGCCTGTTGTCCCTGGTATACTTTATAAAAATCACGCCTTTCCGGCGGGCCTGTTCATACAAAAGCTCCTTTTCTCCGCATGTATTCATCTGCCTGTTTATAACGTAAATCTGAATTCCAGGGTTGATTTCCTTCAGTTTCAGGGCGGATTGGAGAGTGCGTGTGCAGCAGGTCCGGCTGCAATAAGGCCGTTTTTTTTCCCGGGAGGCCACACACTGGATAAACACCACGGATGCAGCCTTTTTGAATGCATCTTCCCCGGAATGCAAAAGACTGCAGAATTCATCCTGGGTAAAGACCCCTTCTGCCTTTGCGTACAGGTATTCCCGGGGTTTTGCTTCCATGGCTCCGGTGCACAGAACAGCTGCACCGTAACGGATTGTCTCTGTAGTCCTGATCCATTTATTGCGCATGGTCTGGATGTTGCTGATAAAATTGCCCGTGGAGCCTTTGCAGGAAACAACCCTGGAATTGAGAAACGTGCTTATCAGCGGGTGCTGCTGCACCCTGGCAATGGACTCCTCAACCAGGTTTCGAGTGTTCCCTGCAGCACAGGCGGAGACAATATCCCGGGCATGGCCACCAAGTTCTGAACATCTTTCCACCAGGAAACATTCAATTCCCTGGTCAGCAAGGGAAAGGGCCGTGGTCATTCCTGTCAGTCCTCCGCCCACCACCAGAGTTCTGGGGATAATTGTTTTGACCCTGACTTTCAGGGCCTTCTTGAGTTCCGCCTTGGCCACGGCGGAGCTTACCTGAATTTTGGCCTTGGCTGTGGCCAGTGCAGGATTGTACTGGTGCATCCAGCTGTTCTGGTTGCGGATATTGGCCATTTCCAGCAGGTTGGGATTCAGCCCGGCCTTTTTCAGGGTGTCCTGATACAGGGCCTGATGGGTTACAGGGGTGCAGGCTGCAACAACCACCCTGTTGAGCTCTTCCTGGATTATCCGGCTGGAGATGATGTCCTGGATGAACTGGGGGCAGGTAAACTTATTGGTTTCAGCCAGGACCACTCCCGGAAGCCCGGAGGCGAATTCTTTAAGGGCATTGATGTCGATGACGTCGGAAATGTTGCCGCCGCAGGCACAGATAAAGACCCCGATCCTGGGCTGCTGTCCGGAGACGTCTTTTTCAGGGGGCCAGTCTTTTTTGCAGGTCAGGGTAAACCTGGAGCGGGTGATTTTTTCGGTGGCTGCAACTGCAGCCCCGGAGCCATGGGTTATGCTGTGGCGGATATCTCCAGGGGAAGCGAAGCTGCCGGCCAGGTATATCCCTTTTCTGCTGCTTTCAAAGGGGGTGGTGCTGGAGCAGGGGGCAATGCTGTAATTGAGACTGGTGTTTATGCCCGGGCCGAAGACCTGCTGCAGGCTTTCCCGCTCCGCATGCATGCCCACGGAAAGCACTGCCAGATCAAAGAGTTCCTTAATCATCTTCAAGTCATCATTGACATAAGTAATTCGTACCCCTTTTCCATCCTTTCCAGGCAGTATGCTGTGGGGCAGACTGCGAATAAAGCGCACGCCTCTTGATCTGGCCCTGTCCAGCATTTTTTCATGCCCTTTACCGCAAAATTTTATCTCGTTGTAAAAAACAGCTGTATCCGGGATTTTGCCCCCGATATGTAGGTCCATGCTGGAGGACTGTTTAACGGCGTGCATGCAGCATATGCTGGAGCAGATCCTTTGGCCGGGATGCTTCATGCTCCGGGATAGAACGAACTGGATCCAGGCTGTCTTTGCAGGCCGGGTGTTGTCCGACGGTCTTTTCAATATGCCATGGCCAGGTCCTGTAGCCGAGGTCAGGCGTTCATATTCCAGACTGGTTATTACATCGGGACAGTCTTTGTAGCTGTAACGGTCATGCAGATCTTGACTTTTTTGCATGGTCATCCCAGGGGCCATGATCACTGAACCCGCCTGCAGGGTCAAAGTCTTTTCCGGTTCGTTGAAATCAATGGCTCCGGCGGGGCAGATCTTTTCGCATATGCCGCATATTCCACGGGTCAGGCGCAGGCAGTTCTTTTGGTCTATGACATAAGTGGAAGGAATGGACTGCCTGTAATATATGTAGGCGCATTTTCGGGATTTCAGTTCCAGATTGAATTCATCCGGGACTGCCTTGAGGCAGGCCTCTGTACACCAGTTGCAGGCTATGCACTTTGCAGGGTCGATGAAGGCCGGGGATTTTCTGATATGGACCTGCATTTTTCCTTCCTGGCCTTCCACACACAGGACCCGGCTCCGGGTGTGGATCTCAATGTTTGCATGCCTGGCGCAGGCAATGAGTCGGATGGTGAGAAGACATGGAGAGCAGTCGCTGGTGGGGGCAATGGAGTCGAGCTGGGCCATGATTCCGCCCAGACCAGGGCTTTTCTCCACAAGGTAGGTGTAGAAGCCGGAATCAGCAAGATCCAGGGCGGCCTGGATTCCGGCAATCCCGCCGCCTATTACGGCAACCGCCCCTGTCTTTTGCTGCATGATTTATATGTTTTCCG
>PWFB01000020.1 GCA_003553695.1 Desulfonatronospira sp. | reverse complement strand
TTGAGCGACGTAGGAAGCGTTAATCAAAACCGTAAAACACCGAGCCTGATTCGAAGCATGTTATAGGAAATATCCTGGTTATCAAACCCGTGTATAGGTTTTGATTTACGCTTCCTTGGAGTGAGTTTTTACGTCCTGTTTGCCGAATTTACGGACCACTGGAACTCATTATCATTATGGTGAACAGTTACAATAGTTTAAAAATCAGTTTAGATACCTAACAGTCGGTTTGTTTCGACCAAAACCATTAATGCAATTTCCGGGTTTCCGGCATAAAGGAGGATGAAAAATCATGCAGGACAAAATTCTGGACGGCAAAGCCGTATCCGCAGCCATCAAGGAGGAACTCGCCCAGGAGATCAAGCAGATGCAGAAGAAAAACGTCACTCCGGGCCTGGCAGTGATACTGGTGGGTGAAGACCCTGCTTCCCAGGTTTACGTGAACATGAAGGAAAAGACCTGCAATGCCCTGGGCATTGTCTCCCGCAAGCATGTATTGCCTGTAGACGTATCCGAAGAAAAACTGCTGTCCATGGTGGATGAGTTGAACAATGACCCGGAGATTGACGGCATCCTGGTGCAATTGCCCCTGCCCGGACATATCGATGAAAACAAGGTCCTGGACCGAATCAAGGTGGAGAAAGATGTGGACGGATTTCACCCGGAAAGCATCGGCCGGGTAGTGCTGGCTCAGGATGGATTCAGGGCGGCAACCCCGGCTGGAATCATCGAGCTTTTAAAACGCAGTAATGTCACCCTGGAGGGCAAGGAAGCAGTAGTTCTGGGCCGCAGCAATATCGTGGGCAAACCAGTGGCTCTGCTGTTATTAAACGAGAATGCCACGGTCACCGTTGCCCACTCCAGGACTAAAGATCTGGCAGAGGTTACGCGCAGGGCGGACATCCTGGTGGTGGCGGTGGGCCGTATGGAGATGGTCACCGCAGACATGGTCAAGGACGGAGCCGTTGTGGTGGACGTAGGCATTCACCGTGTGGAAGACGGCCTGAAAGGGGATGTGGCGTTCCAGGAAGTCAAGGAAAAGGCTTCAGCCATTACTCCGGTTCCAGGCGGGGTAGGTCCTATGACCATTGCCATGCTCATGTCCAATACAGTCAAGTCCGCGAGAAAAAGAGTCGATTAAATTTAAAAATCCTGCCCACTTCGTTGAAGGCAAAACTTCATTGGGGCAGGGGATTACACAGGTAAACACTGATTATAAGGAGGCAGGGAATCATGAGCTACAGCGCTCCTGTAGACCGTTATACCGGCAAGATCAACAAAGTTGAAATTGGTACAGGTGATGCCAGGGTACAGGTGGGAGGGGAAACCACCCTGCCGTTTTATCTTTTTGAGGGAGAAATGCCCAACCGCCCCAAACTGGCCATGGAAGTCTGCGATGAAGCCCCCGGGGACTGGGCCCGAGCCCTGGAGGACGTGCTGGGGGATGTCTGGGACGATCCTGTGAAATGGGCAGCCAAGTGCAAAGACGAGTTCGGGGCGGATCTCATCTGCCTTAGACTTCTTAGCATTGACCCTAACGGCGCGGACAAAGGCCCGGACGAGGCCCTGGAAGTGGTCAGGAAGGTGGCCGATTCCGTGGAGATCCCTCTGATCATTTACGGCTGCGGCAATGCCTCCAAGGACGGCGATGTCCTGAAAAAGGTCGCCGAACAGATGGAAGGCAGGGCCATGGTCCTGGGACCTGCCGTGGAGGAGAATTACAAGACCATTTCTGCTGCGGCCATGGGATTCGGGCACAACGTGGCCGGGGAGACCCCCATTGATGTGAACATGGCCAAACAGCTCAATATCCTCATGACCAACCTGGGCATGCCGGCCCAGCGCATCCTTATAGATCCCTCCACCGGTGCCCTGGGTTACGGGCTGGAATACACCTACTCGGTAATTGAAAGGGATCGCCTCACTGCTCTGCAGCAAAACGACGCCATGATGCAGATGCCCATCATCTGCGACATGGGACGGGAAGCCTGGAAAGCCAAGGAGGCCAAGGTGGGAACGGACGAGCACCCGGAATACGGTGATCCGGTAAAGCGGGGCATAATGTGGGAATCCATAGGAGTAACCAGCCTTCTGGTGGCCGGAGCCGACATCGTAGTGGTCAGGCATCCGGAGACGGTTAAGCTCATGCGCAAAACCATGGAAGGCCTGGGAGTTAAATAGGGATCAAGCAGTCTTGTTTTAAGCATGCAGGACAAGTGATTTCCAACAAGTAATTAAAATGTACCTGGAGGTGCGATAATGGCTTTGACCGGACTTGATATCTATAAAAAGCTTCCCCAGACCAACTGCGGAGACTGCGGAGTGCCTACCTGCCTGGCTTTTGCCATGAAGCTTGCTTCCGGGGGAGCAAGTCTGGATTCCTGCCCACATGTCAGCCAGGAGGCCAAGGACGCCCTTTCTGAAGCCTCGGCTCCGCCCATGCGGGAAGTAACCATCGGCCAGGGGGACAATGCCCTGAAGATAGGCGGGGAACAGGTCCTTTTCCGTCACGAGAAGACTTTTTTCAAGCCCTGCGGCTTTGCCCTGGTTATTGACGATTCCATGGAGGCCGCGGAAGTGGATTCCAGGCTGGAGAGTCTCAAAAAAATGCGCTTTGAGCGTGTGGGTTTCGAACTCAAGACAGACCTTGCAGCCCTGAAGTGTTCATCCGGAGACAAATCCAGCTTTGCCGGCCTGGTGGAAAAGGTAAAAGGTGCCTGCGACCTGCCTCTGGTACTCATGAGCGACGACCCCGATGTCATGTCCGCTGCCCTGGACGTGTGCGGGACCGGCAAGCCCCTGATCGCTTCCGCCACATCGGAAAATTCTGATGCCATGGCCGAGCTGGCTAAAAAGCACCAGTGCCCTCTGGTGGTATGCGGCAGTTCCGTGGAGGAACTCTCCGGGCTCACGGAAAAGATAAGCAAGGCCGGGGTAAAGGACCTGGTCCTGGACAGCGGCAGCAGGGACCTGTCCAAGACCCTGGAAAACCTGGTCATGATGCGCCGCTCCGCCCTGAAGAAGAAATTCCGTCCCCTGGGTTACCCCACCATTACTTTTCCCTGCCAGGAAACCCAGGATGAAATGCTTGAAGCCATCCATGCCTCGGTTTATGTGATGAAATACGGCGGAATAATGGTCATGAACAATTTGCAGCCCTGGAACGCCCTGCCGCTGTTCGTCCTGCGCCAGAATATCTACACAGATCCGCAGCGGCCCATGCAGGTCAAGGAGGGATTCTACGAATTTGCTTCCCCGGGCGACTCTGCACCGGTTCTGGTTACAACCAACTTTTCCCTGACTTATTTCATCGTCTCTTCCGAGATCGAGTCCAGCAAACGCCCGGCCCACCTGGGAATTGTGGACTCCGAGGGTCTTTCGACACTTACTGCCTGGGCCGCGGGCAAGTTTACCGCGGAAAAGATTGCGGCATTCATCAAGAAAAGCGGCATTGAAGACAAGATCAAACACCGCAAGGTGGTTATCCCCGGTTATGTAGCCCAGATCAAGGGCGAGCTGGAAGAAGAGCTGGATGGCTGGGAAGTCATGGTCGGTCCCAGAGAGGCCAGCGAAATTCCCGGTTTTCTCAAGTCCTGGCAATAGTTTTATAAAGCGTAACTGTTCATCGCCTGAGAACTGGACAATTATTACTTACCTGAGAAGAGCCAGGGTCCGGGGGTTCGGCAAACAGGGCGTAAACTGTCTGAACGACGTAGGAAGCGTTAATCAAAACCGTAAAACACCGAACTTAACTTCAAGCATCTTATAGGAAATATCGCGATTATCAAATCTGTTTATAGGTTTTGATTTA
>PWFB01000083.1 GCA_003553695.1 Desulfonatronospira sp. | reverse complement strand
GGACCTGGAACAGAATATGATACTCCCTTGTGTGGCGGTTCCCTTAAGCGACCTGGTACTGGAGGCCTAGCTTTTCATGTTAAATGAAAGAAGCGTAAACACTTACCTGGCTTTGTTTTTCGTTATCCTTCTGACAGGTATCCTGTTTCATCAGGACCGGGCCTTTCCCGGGAGCGCCCTGGGTCACAGTCTGGGCATCCTCGGCAGCATTTTCATGCTCATGGCCCTGATCTATCCTTTCCGCAAGCGGATCCTGAAAAAAAGGGGCAGACAGAATCCCCTGGGGCGACATATTGCCTACGGCCTCATCGGTGCTTCCCTGGTGGTGATTCACTCAGCCCATGTGGTATCCAGCCTCATCGGCATACTGCTTTTTTTATCGGTTGTCCTGGTGATTTTAAGCGGCAGTACCGGATACTTTTTCTTCAAAAAGGTAAACCTGTCACTGAAAGAACAGAAAAAGGACTATGATCTCCTGAAAAAACATATGAAAAAACAAAGGCAGGAACTAATGGCTTCCTGTAGAATAGATGGTTCCAGAGACTTTTCTTCAATCAGACCCCGGGTGCTGACTTCTCCCTGGGCGGAAAAAGACGACTGCGAGCGCTGGCTTGAGGAGCTTCAGATCCTGGCGGAAAAGGAATATTCCATAAGGTTCTTTGACCGGCTTAAAATCGTTTTTTCCACATGGCACAATATCCATTTTGTATTTGCTTTCATGTTGTTTGCCCTGCTGGTCGTCCATGTTTTGACCACAATTTATTATGGACTCCGTTGGCTGTCATGAAAAAAAAGGTAATCAACAGCTTATTGATCGTATTGATCGCAGGCTTTTGCATATGGCTTTATACCTATGATGAAGCCGCTAAACCCGGTCTGTTGAGCAGCTCACACGACTTCATTTCCGACTGTGAGACCTGTCATGTTCCCTGGCGGGGAGTAAGGGATGAAATGTGTCTGCAATGCCATTTTTTCCCGGATGCAGCCGCATTTAAGCCCGAGCTGCGTTTTCATGAAGAACATGAACACTGTCTGGATTGTCATACCGAACACCTTGGTCGTGCTGCAGATATATCCAGCGTGGACCACACCCTGTTTCATCCGGACCTTTCCTGCACAAAATGTCATGTTGATGTCCACCGGGGCAGGTTCGGTGATGACTGCCGGACATGTCACGGCATTACTTCCTGGGAAATTGAAGGCTACGTTCATCCCCCGGCTGATGACAGGAACTGCAGCAAATGCCACAAAGCCCCTGCATCACACCGTGAACCGGAATTCTGGAATAGAATTGTGGAAGGACATCAAATAGTCATCGACCGGGTGGAAGAGCCCCCTGTTGAAGAATGCTGGCATTGTCATACCACCACGAGATGGGATCACCTTATCATGGAACACGACCTTTGAGAACAAAAAATGAGCATGGCCTCATTGCCATGTCTTTTGTAACTGTTCACCTTAATGATATGAGCTCCAGTGGTCCGGAAATTCGGCAAACAGGACGTAAAAACTCGCTCCAAGGAAGCGTAAATCAAAACCTATACACGGGTTTGATAAACAGGATATTTCCTGTAACATGCTTTGAATCAGGTTCGGTGTTTTACGGTTTTGATTAACGCTTCCTACGTCGCTCAAACAGTTTACGCCCAGTTTGCCGAACCTCCGGACCCTGGCTTTTCGCCCGTAGGTGCTGAATAATTACTGTCTTTTTTAATAAAAACCGGAAGATCATCCTGATGTCTAAATCCACATGGTTAAAAATAGGTTTAACAGGCGGACTGATTGTTGGAATCTCCCTGCTGCACTACTTGACTGATCCTTATGAAATGGAACTCCATGCAGTACACCAAAGGCTCTATTACCTGCCCCTTGTTCTAGGCAGCTTCTGGTTCGGGATAAAGGGGGCGGCAGCTGTTTCCATAAGCGTAATCGCTCTATATTCCCCCTACGTTATCTACCACTGGCAGGGTACGTTTCATGATTTTGAGACCTTGCTTGAAGGCGGTCTTTTTGTTTTTATCGCCCTGACCCTGGGATTTCTGGTTGAAAGTCAGAAAAAGGAACACGCAGCAAGAATTGAAGCCGAGAGGCTTGCCGCTATAGGCAGGGTGGTATCCGAAATTGCTCACGATATGAAGTCCCCTTTGATGGCCATTGGAGGATTTGCAAGCCAGGTGTCCAGAAATTTGCCTGAAGATGCTGACAGCAACAATAAACTGCAGATAGTCATCCAGGAAACCAGGAGACTGGAAGCAATGGTCAAGGAGATGCTCGAGTTCGGCAAGCCGATTGAGCTGGTGCTTTCCAGGACTGATCTCAACGAGCTTGCTGAAAAAACTGCAGAGGCCTTAGAGCCCGTTGCCAGCAAAGAAGGGGTGAAATTAAAAATCGAGCCGGACAGGTCCCTGCCGGCTATGAATCTGGACGGTGCCAAGTTAAGGCAGGTTCTGACGAATCTGATTACCAATGCAATTCAGGCCTGTGCCGCAGGCGAGGAAGTCCTTGTAAGAACCCGTAGTTCAGATGCAGAAGCGCTGGTGGAGATTACAGATCAAGGCTGCGGCATCTCCGAGGAAGACCGGGAAAAAATATTCCAGCCTTTTTTTTCCACAAAAAAGCAGGGAACCGGGCTTGGGCTGGCCAACGTCAAAAGGATCGTGGAAGCTCAAGGGGGAAAAGTGACCTTTCATCCCAACAAAGACAAGGGGACGACTTTTGTGATAACCGTTCCGTTAGACAAATAGAAGCAAAAGAAGGGCGGTGCCGGGAGAATATAGTGCCCCTGTGTACATTACTGAAAAAAATCTTATTGTAAAAAAATGGGTAACTGTTCACCATCATCCAGGGTAAGGTTTTTGTGCCAGGCCAGGTCTGGTTCCAAAGACCCCTCTCCGGACTGAAATCTGGAACTGGAGGAAGTTATATGAAATACCTGCATTGGATCATGGCTCTGTTCACGGGGGGCAAGATGCTGCTGATCAGCGCTGCTTCGGCTTTTGCCCAGACAGGACCGGGCCAGGGCCCCCGTGAAGATTACATGCACTATCCATGGGGAGGAATGATGAGTTGGGGCTGGCTGGGCATGGCCTTTCATGTTCTCATGCTTATTTTAATCCTGATAGCCTTGGTCCTGGTGGTCAAATGGCTACTGATGCAAAGCAGCCAATCCAAGAGGGAGGACAAGGCCATACCGGAACAGAAAAGCAGGTCCATGGAGATTCTCAAGGAGCGGTATGCACGGGGGGAAATTGACCGCCAGGAGTTTGAGCAGAAGAAGCAGGATCTTGGCTGAACTTTAAGACCGGTGGATAAACAACACTATAACAAGGAGGTATCTCAAATGAAAAGGAAACTAATGGTAAAAAGCCTGATTCTGGGGTTTCTGTTGTCTGTTGTTCTGGGAGGTATATCCCTTGCCGAGGCTCAGAGAGGTCAACACATGATGAGGGGGCAACCGGACCAGCCCTATGATGCCAGAGAAGACCTCAATGGATTTCAAGGCATGGGCATGATGGGACCAGGCATGATGGGTCCAGGCATGGGCATGATGGGACCAGGCATGATGGGTCCAGGTATGGGCATGATTGGTCCAGACAAGCATATGCAGGGTCTTCTTGATTATCTTCAGCTTACAGATGAACAAAGGGAAGAGGTCCGTTCCATACAAAGGAAAGTGCGCCGTGAGCATATGGAGGCCATGCTGGACGTAATGGAGTTGAGGGAAGATATGTGGGCTGCCTTTCGGGAACAAAGGCCTGATCCGGAAAATATGCGGCAGATGCATGAAGCAATGAGCGAGAAGAAGGGCGATATGCTTGTATCATTTATCGAGATGC
>PWFB01000008.1 GCA_003553695.1 Desulfonatronospira sp. | reverse complement strand
CTGGCTTTCAATCCCGTGTATAGGTTTTGATTTACTCTTCCTTGAAGCGAGTTTTTACGTCCTGTTTGCCGAATCTCCGGACCACTGGAAATATATATGGTGAACAGTTACAAAGCTTCAAACAAAAAAGCCAGTGGCACTGAAGTTTGTACTTCTGCGCCACTGGCTCATACCCTTTAACAATACAAACCGGTTTTATTCAGGCTTGTAAAAGGCCTTTTTAACTGCATTGCAGATGGGGCACTTGTCCGGGGCATGGTTTTCTACTGTGTAGCCGCAGACCGAGCAGATATAGTAATCCGCCTCTTCCAGGCTTTCCATTTTTTCCAGGGCCTTCTTGTACAGGTTGGCGTGAACTTCCTCCACGTCATTGGCGAATTGAAAACTCCTCTTGACCGCATTATGCCCTTCTTCCTCAGCATCCTTTATCATCTGCGGATACATGTGCTTGAACTCGTGGGTCTCCCCGGCAATGGCCGTTTCCAGGTTCTCTTTGGTGGTCTTGATTTCCCCCATGTTTTTCAGATGGGTATGGGCATGTACTGTCTCAGCTTCGGCAGCGGCCCTGAACAGTTTGGCCACCTGGGGAAATCCTTCCTTCTGGGCCTGCTTGGCAAAGGCCAGGTATTTTCGGTTGGCCTGGGATTCCCCGGCAAAAGCGTCCTGCAGATTCTTCTGGGTCTTGCTCATAGTCTACCTCCATTGTGTTTTTGTTCATATTAATAATTATTACTATTTTAAGCAAATAATCCTGTCAAGCATTTTTTATCTTCCTGCACCACTTTTTTCATTAAGAATCCTTTCCAGCTTGGCGTCCAGTTCCTCCAGCCTCTTTTCCAGCCGGGTGAGCACCACAGCCGGGTCCTGCCTGGTGCCTTCCTCGATGGCCCGGTCCTCCATAGCACCGACAATTATCCCTACCACCAGATTAATGACTGTATAGGTAGTCACCAGAATAAATGGGACAAAAAACAGCCAGGCATAAGGATAAACCTCCATTACCGGCCGGACCACGTCCTCGGACCAGCCCTCCAGAGTCATTACCTGGAACAGGGTATACAGCGAAGCCCCCATATTGCCGAACATATCCGGAAATGCCTGACCGAACAGCTTGGTGGACATGACTGAGCCCACGTAAAAGACAATGGCTATAATCCCGGCCACCGAACTCACTCCAGGCAGGGCGTGCAGCATGGCTCCCACAACCCTGCGCATGCTGGGTAAAACAGAAATCATGCGCAGGACCCGCAGCACCCGCAAAGACCTTAAGACTGCAAGTCCCGCCTGATCCGGAACCAGGGACACTGCCACAACCAGAAAATCGAATACGTTCCAGCCGTCCTTGTGAAACCGCCTGCGCTGGGCATATATCTTGATCAGCAGTTCCACTACAAAAAAGCTCAGGCACAGCT
The DNA here is from genome assembly GCA_003553695.1 of Desulfonatronospira sp. GTDB lineage: Bacteria > Desulfobacterota > Desulfovibrionia > Desulfovibrionales > Desulfonatronovibrionaceae > Desulfonatronospira. The sequence goes on along the minus strand of PWFB01000008.1, from coordinate 15,026 downwards.
TGTCCAGGGTCAAGAGAACGGGTCCGGCCAAAGACATGGCCAGTTCCGAGGTTTCCAGCCCCAGGACAATGCCGTTTAATATGATTACGGCTATAACAAGCCTCTGGAAATTCTGATTCTCCACCAGAGCAAGGGCCCTGGACTGCAGACCTTCAAGCTGTTGTTCGCCTTGATGCATCAACTGATCAACCCTGTTTCCTTATTGATGGTAATTTGCTCAGCGCTTTGTATATGGCAATGGGGACCGGCTCTTTATTGAGGCCTGGAAGGAATAAAGTCAAGATTTATGCAGGGCACAATACCTGGCAGGATAGTTTGGTGCAACATTAACCATGCTGGCTCCTGAATTCGTGAAGTTTATCCATTTAGGCTTATGTCCTTCCAGGTTCCGGGGTTTGACAAAATGGCCGCAAACTGTCTGAGCGACTTAGGCAGACTTAATCAAAATCCTCTAACCATCTGACTTAATTTATATAAATTTTGGAATGCCCTGCAGTATGTTAGATCAAGCAAGGTCGGGATTTTGATTTAGTCTGCCTTGGAGTGAGTCTTTGCGGCCTTTTTGACAAATTCCGGGACCTGTTTTCACGGATTCAGGCTGGATAATTACCCTTGGATTATATCCCCTCACCTTGGGTAAAGGCAAGGCTTCTGTTTTTTTTCTGCAGCACCCTGGAGCCCTGGGCAACATCTTCGGTGACCCAGACATTACCGCCTATGACGGAGTCCTTCCCTATGGTCACCCGCCCCAGAATGGTGGCCCCGGAATAAATGATCACATTATCCTCTACTATGGGATGGCGGGGAATATCCTTGATGAGCATGCCTGATTCATCCTGGGGAAAGCTCTTGGCCCCCAGGGTCACCCCCTGATACAGTCGGACATTCTCTCCAATGACCGAAGTCTCCCCGATAACGGTACCCGTGCCGTGATCAATGAAAAAATACCTGCCGATCTCGGCGCCGGGGTGGATATCTATCCCGGTCCTGGAATGAGACATTTCAGTGATGATCCTGGGTATCAGGTCCACCTGCAGGTGGTACAGCTCATGGGCGATTCGATAATGAGTCAGGGCCAGGATGCTGGGATAGCAGAAAATGATCTCCCCCAGACTCTTGGCCGCCGGATCACCCTGAAATGCGGCCTTGACATCCGTGGCCAGACAGGAACGTATCTTGGGCAGTTTGGAGATGAAAGTCCCGGCCAGATGCATGGAGACGTCCTCGCAATTTTCGCATTCCTGCTGGTCGTTGAGTTGGCACACAAAGCAGTATCCCCTTCGGATCTGCTCTCCCAGCATACGATAGACCCTGTCTACATTGGCACCCAGGTAATAAGGCATGGAGGCCACCGAAATCTCGGAATTCCCGAAATATCCCGGGAAAAGGACAGTTTTGAGCAGTTCCATCATCTCGGTCAGGACCTGCACCGAGGGCATGGGCTGGCCATGCTCCGGGCGATAATAAACCTCCCGGTAAGAATCCGGGCGGCAAAGATCGCTTATCACCTGGTCCAGAATCTTCTGCCGGCTCTCTTCCCATGGACCGGAACCGTCTTCAACCATACGCTGCAGCATATCCATCCCTCCAGCTGCTGCGGACTAACCGTCCATATTTATTTTGAATAATCAAACAAGGCGGTACTCAGATACCTTTCACCGGTATCACAGACAATGAAAACAACAAGCTTGTCCTGATTTTCCTCTCTAGAGGCCACTTCCAGGGCTGCTTTGGCAATTGCTCCCGAAGATATGCCGCACAAAATGCCTTCCTCCATAATCAGACGTCTGGCTGTATCCAGGGCGTCCTGGTTTTTCACCTGGATAATCTCGTCCAGCAGATGCACTTCCAGCACTTCGGGCACGAATCCTGCGCCAATGCCCTGGATGGCATGGGGGCCGGGCGCCCCCCCGGACAAAACAGGCGAATCCAAGGGTTCCACCGCAACCATGCGCACTTCCGGCTTCTTCTCCTTGAGCACTTTGCCCACTCCGGTGACCGTACCTCCAGTGCCCACTCCGGCAACGAATATATCCACTTTTCCCGCCGAATCTTCCCATACTTCCAGGGCGGTAGTACGCCGGTGCACCTCCGGGTTGGCCGGGTTGCTGAACTGCTGGGGCATGAATCCCCCGGGGGTGTTTTCCAGAATCTCCCGGGCCCTGTTTACAGCTCCGCGCATGCCTTCCCCGGCCGGGGTAAGCACCAGTTCAGCCCCGAAGCCCTTGAGCAGTGCCCGGCGCTCCTGGCTCATACTCTCGGGCATGGTCAAAACAAGCCTGTAGCCCTTGACTGCGCAGACAAAGGCCAGGGCTATGCCGGTATTGCCGCTGGTGGGTTCCACAATCACGCTGTCCTTGCTCAGCAGACCCTGTTCTTCCGCGGCCTGGATCATGCTCAGCCCTATCCGGTCCTTGACCGAGGAGCATGGATTATAGAACTCCAGCTTGGCCGCCACCCTGGCCCTGCATCCACTGCTTAACCTGTTCAGGTACACCATGGGGGTCCGCCCCACCAGTTCGCACATATCGTTATAAATGCCCATATGCTGACTCCGTGATTATAATAAACAAACCAAAAAAGTAGGAAAATGGCAGAACAAAAATGCTGCAAACCTTATAACTATTCATCACCTGCGGTTGGATAGCCAGGGTCCGGGGGTTCGGCAAACTGGGCGTAAACTGTCTGAGCAACGTAGGCAGAGTTAATCAAAACCGTAAAACACCGAATTTGATTCAAAGCATGTTATTGATGTCATTCTGGATGAGAATAGCGTGTACAGGTTTTGATTTACGCTGCCTTGGAGCGAGTTTTTACGTCCTGTTTGCCGAATCTCCGGACCACTGGAATATATATTATGGTGAACAGTTACAATGCTGCAAACCTTGCAGGCTAACCAATGTCCTGACAGAACATTATCCCCTCTTGACCGGCCTTTCTTCCCCGTATCTGGATGAAACGGTAACCGGCTCACGCCCCTGGCCAAAGGGAGACATTTCCCGCAGCTTGTTGATAATCCCTGGCAGATGTTCCAGGACCAGATCCACTTCCTCCTGGGTGGTATAACGGCTCAGGCTGAAGCGGATGGAGCCGTGCACATGGGTAAACGGCACACCCATGGCCCGGAGGACATGCGAGGGCTCCAGATTGCCCGAGGTGCAGGCCGATCCGGAACTGGCACAGACGCCCAGCGTATCCAGCATAAGCAGGATAGCCTCTCCCTCCACGTACTTGAAGGAAATGTTCAACGTATTGGGCAGCCTGGATTCCCGGTCACCGTTGATCCTGGTCTGTTCCACGGCCCCGGCCAGACCCTGCTCCAGCCTGTCCCGCAGGGCCGCCACCCGCGCGTTTTCCCCGGTAATATCCATGGATGCCAGCTGCATCGCCTTGCCCAGGCCGACAATGCCGGCGGTGTTTTCCGTGCCCGCCCGGCGTCCGTTTTCCTGGTGTCCTCCCAGGATAAACGGCCTGAACGGGGCTTTCTTGCGTACAAACATGGCCCCCACACCTTTGGGTGCATGAATCTTGTGCCCGGACAGGGCCAGGTAATCAACAGGCAGTTTATGCATGGACAGGTCAAATTTGCCAATGGCCTGTACCGCGTCGGTATGGAAAAGTGCTCCCCTCTCCTTGGCCATTTCGGCCATGGCCTGCACCGGGTAGACATTGCCTGTCTCATTATTGGCATACATTATCGACACCAGGGCGGTATCCGGACGCAGGCTCTCCCGAAGCTGATCCATGCTCAACCGGCCGTAGTCGTCCACAGGCAGATAAGTCACCTCGTACCCTTTGCCTTCGAGATGCTTGCAGGTGTTCAGCACCGCCGGATGCTCCACCCGGGTGGTAATTATGTGGCGTTTGTCCGGCTGGGAGTTCACCGCGGCAAAGATAGCCGCATTGTCCCCCTCGGTGCCGCCGGAGGTAAAAATGATCTCCTCCGGGGAACAGTCCAGGGCTTGAGCTGTACGTTCCCTGGCCAGGGCAAGATGCTTTTGTACCTGGCCTCCGAAGGTATGCATGCTGGAGGGATTGCCATACAGGGTATCCATGAAGGGCAGCATCTCTTCCAGGACTTCCGGGGCCACCCTGGTGGTGGCGTTATTATCCAGATAACTGACTGTCACGACCGCACCTCTTCCACCCAGATCTGTGAATCAACGCGCTCCTTGAGCTTCTTTTCCACCACTTCCTTGGCCGTGAGATGACTGGAAGGGCATCCGGCGCAGGCTCCACGAAAGGACACCATGACCTTTGGTCCGTCAATATCCACCAGCTCAATATCTCCACCGTCCTTGTGCAGACTGGGCCGGATCTCCTCGTCCACAACCTTGGTCACCAGCTGCATGCGCTTGATATTGGTCATGGGCCTTTCTTCGCGCACCGGTTCTACCGGGGTAAGAGTTTTTGAACGCACCTGGTCCAAAAGCTTTTCTATGTCCCCGTGACAATCTGTACACCCCCCTCCGGCCTTGGTGTAATGCGTGACATCCTCCACCGAGGTCAGGTTATTATCCAGGATGGCCCTTTTTATCTCTTCATCAGTGACTCCGAAACATTCGCAGACCACTTCCCCTTCGAGATCGCGGGTGGCATCCTTTTCACCGCGAAGATTTTTCAGAGCCGCTTCCAAAGCCTGCTGCCCCATTACCGAGCAGTGCATTTTTTCCTTGGGCAGGCCTCCGAGTTCCCGGGCAATATCTTTGTTGGTGATCCTGGATGCCTCGTCCACTGTCTTGCCCTTTAAAAGCTCGGTCAAGACAGAACTGGAGGCTATGGCACTGGCGCAGCCGAATGTCTGGAATCTGGCATCCTGGATGACTCCCGAATCATCCACCTTCAAAAAGAGCTTCAAAGCGTCCCCGCAGGCCAGACTCCCCACCTCGCCCACGGCATCGGCATCGCTTATTTCGCCGGCGTTTTTGGGATTCAAAAAAAATTCTTTAACCTTGTCCGTATATTCCCACATTCCTTCCTCCGGGATACTTGGTGTTGCAGATCCAATGTGTACCTTTTATCTGGTCCGGTCAAGAGCCTGTAGCCCAAAAAAACATACAAATTTGATCTGAAATTTTCTTCATCTTTCTGCCGCTTTTTGAACAAGAGCAGACTCAAAGAATATGACTGCTCACAATCTACATCAAGAGCTCCATCAGGTGGTAGCGGCCTTCAAGGACAGCGGCCACAAAAAGCAGAGGCACCACAAAGACTGCAAATACGCAATGTACCCTTTTCAGGCGTTCCAGCCATCCCGGGTGCTCCTGGCCCAGGCGGAAGCCCACACCCCGCCACATCCCGACTCCAAAGGCAATGAACATGGCCGGCAGCTCAAAGACCCCGTGCGGGCCGAGCATGATCAAAAGATCCAGGCTGGAGAAATGATCCATCCAGTCGATGAACCAGCCGAGCATGAGTCCGTTGAATACAGCCAGGGCCAGGGGGATCGACCCGAAAAAGACCACGAAGCACATGGCCAGGTAGCTGGCTATGAGATTATGTATGAAAATGCGCAGGATAAATTCCCAGGCCCCCAGCCCCTCGAACTGCTCCACCAGAGAACCGAACTGCACCTCCAGAAAATCAAAATGCTCGGAATGGCTCCAGGCCACGACAGCAGCGGCGCAATAGATGAAAAACGCGGCCAGAATCCACATTCTGGCCGCTTTGATGGTCATAACCGCCTGGCTTAATACATATTCCGGAAAATTCTGCATGTTGCTTAACTGCGCCTCTGCTAATTTTTGCATGCTCCAAAATAATAAAAAATCATGAAGATACTATCTCGCAAAGTGATCTTAAGCAGGCCTGAATGGAACCCGGGCAGTTCTCCACCTCCTTGATCCCCTGTTGCCGCAGAATGGAAGCGGCTATGACCGCCCTCTTGCCGCTGCCGCAAAATGCGGTGACCGGCCTGCCGGATCCTATTTCCTGCATCCTGTGGGGCAGCTCCCCCAGGAAAATATGCTGGGCACCGGACAGATGAGCCTTATGGAACTCTTTTTTAGTACGCACGTCAAGAATGGTAAAAACTTCACCAGAATCAATCCTTCTCTGCAGATCTCCGGCAAAAACAACAGGCATGCGGTCGAACTGCTTGCCCTGCACAGACCATTGGTGCAGACCCCCTTCCAGCCAGCCCCTGACCCGGTCGAATCCCAGGCGCAGCAGGTATTTCCAGGCAGACTCCAGATCCCTGCCGGATTCAACGATGAGGCCCACCTCCTGGTCCGGGGGTATAAACCAGCCGGCATATCTGGGGAGCATATCCAGGGGCACCGACAGGCTGCCGGGAATATGAGCTCCGCAAAAGGCCTCGGGGCTGCGCACATCCAGGGCCAGCATACCCTCCTGCATGGCCTGGCCGAACTCTTCCGGATCCATGGGCTGTAGTGAACTAAACGGCACTATGGCCGGTGGACCGTCCAGGTTATACTTTTCCATCAACGAAAAGTAAGGCGGGTAATAATGCTCTTCACCCTGCTTGGCCTCAATGAAAGCCTCCCGGCTTGCTGCCTGCAGATCCGGATTGTGCAGTCTTTCATAGCCCAGGGTGGAAAAATTTCTCTCAGCAAGACCTGCCCCGCAGACTGATCCTGCTCCATGAGCCGGATAGACAACTGTTTGATCTCCCAGGGGCAGCAGCCTGGCAAAAATGCTGTCATAAAGCAGGCCGGACATTTCTTCTTCCTGGCCCTTGTAGAAATCAGTTCGCCCGCTGCCGCCGATGAAAAGGGCATCCCCGGTAAACACTCCCACCGGAGCATTTCCAGTAGACAGGTCATAGATTACCAGAGAGATGCTCTCCAGGGTATGGCCGGGGGTCTTTAAAACCCTGAGTCTGACCTGGCCCAGGTCGAATTCATCCCCTTCATGGACGGGCAGGCCGTAAGCAAAGTCCAGTTCTTCTCCGTGATAAATCCCGGCTCCGGTGATTCCGGACAGCTCCCTGGACCCCACAACAAAATCCTCGTTGCGGTGGGTCTCGAAAATATGGGTTATCCGGCCCCCCTGGCTGCGGACCATGTCCAGGTACACCTGGCAGTCCCGCCTGGGATCCACAACGGCAAACATCCCCTGGCTGCCCACAATATATGAAAACTGGGCCAGGCCCGGTGTCTCTATCCTTTCCAGATACATAAAAATCCCTTAACGGTTTGAAGTTTGCGCAACATTTACTCCAGACAGGGTTAATACCTGCAAAACGGTTGTTTGTCACCTGGAAGATGCCTGGAGAATACCGCCTGCCACAACTGGATATACCTGGCCCTGAATGCTCCGGCGCAGGACAGGAGATAGTACTCCCACATACGCTTGAAGCGTTCATCGTATCTACTGTTCCCGGCGGCAAGCTGCGGCCAGGCCTCCTGGAAGTTCCTGTTCCAGGCCATGAGAGTCTTGTCGTAATGCGGGCCCAGGTTATGCACATCCTCCAGTACGAACAGCCCTTCGGCGGCTTTAGAAATCTGGGCCATGCTGGGCAGCATCCCGTTGGGAAAAATATATTTGCTTATCCAGGGATCACATCCCCTCCTGGACCTGTTGCTGCCGATGGTGTGCAGAAGAAATATTCCGTCTTGCTTCATGCAGTCATGGGCCACCCGCATAAAGGTCCGGTAATTCTTCATGCCCACATGCTCGAACATGCCCACGGATACTATTTTGTCATATTGGCCGGTAATCTCCCGATAATCCTGATCTATAAAGTCCACCGGGAAGTCGCGGCAAAATTCCCCGGCGTAGGAAAGCTGCTCCCTGGATATATTCCCCCCGGTCACCCGACAGCCGTAATGCTCTGCAAAGTAGCGGGCCAGGCCTCCCCATCCGGAGCCAATATCCAGGACATGGTCACGGGATTCAAGGTTGATCTTGCTGGCAATGAGATCTATCTTGGCCTGCTGGGCCCGTCCCAGCTCCTTGGTATCCCTGAAATAACCGCAGCTGTACTGCAGATAGGGGTCCAGAAAGGAAAAGAAAAGGTCATTTCCCAGGTCATAGTGCCTGTCTGCGATTACCCGGGAACGAAACCTGGACTGAAGGTTCAGGATCACTGCCGGCAAGAACTTAAGCAAATACTTGACATTCCCCCTGACTTTTCGCTCCAGTCCGCTGGACAATAGCCTGTATATCATCTCGTCTATACGCTGGCAGTCCCACCATCCGTCCATATAGGACTCTCCCAGCCCCAGGCTTTTTTCGCTCCATATCCTTTTATACCAGCGCTGGTCATAAACCTTTATATCCCAGGGATTTTTCCCGTTGATCTCAATACCAGCAATTTTCAGCATATCCCGGACAGTACCTTCAATCATAATCTGCCCCTGCGCTTTGTCTTTCTCTAACGGTTTATAATTTTTGCTCAAGTTCAGCTAAGTAAGGGAAAAATCCGCCCTGTCACTCTCCAGCGGAATAAACAACACTGCCTTCCCCGTAAACCGCCACCGGAAATCCGGCCAGATCAAAGGGGTCACCTCCCCAGCAGACAAACGAGGCCCATTTGCCCTTTTCCAGGGTGCCAAGCCTGTCCTGCAGACCAAGAAGGGCGGCATTCTGCCTGGTCAGAATTTCCACCACCTCCTGCCTGGAAAGCCCCAGGCGCAGAAACCAGCGGGTCTGCAGGAACAACTGCCGGGCAGGAGTTACCGGGTGGTCGGTCATTAGACCGTATTCCACCCCTGATTCCAGAAGATGCTTCAGATTTCGCCAGTTTTCATGTTTGAGCTCCACCTTGTAGGCGAAAGCATCCACTGGCCCATAAACTACTGGAATGCCCCGCCTGGCCAGTTCTTTGAAGATGTCTGCGTGGTGTACTCCCATGGCATGCTCAACACTTACCCGCAATGAAAATTCGTCCACCAGTCTTAGAAGGGCGGCGATGTCGTCGATCTTATGCACGTGCACCCTTAAAACAAGTTCTCCCTGCAGGACCTGAAGCAGTGTTTCTTCTTCCGCGGACAGAACGATCTCCTTTTTCTTTTCTTGGTCCGCGACCTGGCGGCGCTTTTCCTTGACCAGAACCTCATCCAGCCTGTTGCGCAGCATTGCCAGAGCCCCCATTCTGGTGGTGGGCCTGGACCCGTTCCAGGAGGTTGTGGACATGGGATTATATCCCAGGGCCGCCTTGAGTCCGGCCCTGCCCAAAAGTGCCCGCGTACTGTCCGATGCATAGTTTCGAATAATCGCGCTATTGCCGCCGATTATATTGCCGCTTCCCGGCAGTATGCAGGAGTAAAGAACACCCGCTTCCACAGCCTCCTGCAGGGCCTGGTCATCCATCTGCAGCGAATCCAGGGCATCTGCCATGACCAGGATGGGGTCCTGCCTGTCGTTGGATTCGGCCTCGGCCCTGGGTTCGCCGGCCCGGACCATGCCTATGTGGCTGTGGGGATCAATAAATGCCGGAGTTATGACCCTGCATTCCCGGATGATTTCCCCGTATACCTCGGGAAAGACCCCGACTATACCGGAATCATCAAACGCAAGACAGGCATCCTGAACAACCTGCCTGCCGGTATATATGGTATCTGCTCGTACGCACTGCATATGCATCCTTCTCACTGTTTTCTGTCAGCTGTGCCACATGAGCACTGCCCCTTGTCTTCATAGTCCATGTAGCTTAAAAGCGTATCACCTGGCTTAATGAATCAGCAACCCGCGAACAAAATAGGCAGATGGATATCCAACCCTACTTGAATTATTTCCAGAATTATGTCCAGACTTTCATGGACGCTGCGCCTGCAGAGGATTTCAATTTTGAGTTGAAAAAAGAGCACAGCCTGAGGGTAATGGAGCAGGCCCGGGAACTGGCATCTTATCATGGCTTCGACTCCAAATCCTGCTTCCTGACCTCGCTGGCCGGACTTTTTCACGACCTGGGCCGCTTTGAGCAGTACAGGCAGTACCAGACATTCAACGACAATAAATCCATCAACCACGCTCTGTTAAGTACAAAGATCCTGCATCAGGAAAAGGTTTTAAAAGATCTTTCTGCACCTGATGAAAGGTGCGTGCTTCTGGCTGTACTCTATCACAACAGAAAACGCCTGTCCCGCGCCCTGAACCCCGGCGTCCGGGCAGTGGCCGGTGCAGTTCGTGACGCGGACAAGCTGGATATTTATCCGGTTATTTTATTTCACATCTCCCGGGATTCAAAGGACAGCAGCATCGTTACCCTGGAGCTTGAGGAAGGCAACGGGGTAAGCCCGGAAATACTGGAGCAGGTAAGGTCCGGCAGCCTGGCCGACTATAACAGAATGCGCTATAAGAACGACTTTCTGCTGCTCATGTCCTCCTGGATATACGACCTCAACTATGCTTATTCCTGCCGCCGGGTACTTGAAAAAGGCTATCTGGATTCCATTTTTGCCATGCTTCCCCAAAACAGGCGTATGCACTCTCTCAAAAACAACCTGCTCGCATACCTGCAAAAGCAGGCGACAGAATAATAAGCCGAAAAAAGATGACAGCAGCAGCAAAAAAAGGTAAAAGAGACAAAATGGTAAGTAAACGGCAAGTGATTTTCATGCATAAACCTGAACCCCGCGTTTTTATATGTCCGGAAAAATTTTGATAATCGATGATGAAGAAGACATCAGGCTTTCCCTGCGGGGGATTCTGGAAGACGAGAACTATCAGATCCTTGAAGCCGAGAGCGGCGAGCAGGGACTTGGACTTTTGAGCCCGGGCGTGGATCTGGTCCTCCTGGACATCTGGCTGCCGGGCATGGACGGCCTGGAGGTATTAAACCGCCTCAGGGAAAGCCATCCCAACCTGCCGGTGGTCATGATCTCAGGTCACGGCAATATCCAGACCGCTGTCCAGGCCATCAAGAGCGGCGCCTTTGACTTCATAGAAAAGCCTCTGTCTCTGGAGAAGGTGCTTATTACCTCGGAAAAGGCCCTGGAGTTTTCCAGGCTCAGGCGGGAGAACCGCAAGCTGCGCCTGAGCAGCAAATCCTCTGAAGTACATAGAATCACCGGTGAGTCGGCACATATAAGGGAACTGCGGCGCAATATTGAACAGGTGGCTCCCACCGAGGCCTGGGTGCTAATTACCGGCGAGAACGGTACTGGAAAGGAAATTGTTGCCAGATCCCTGCACATCAATAGCAACAGGGCCGATCATCCCCTCATTGCAGTCAACTGTGCGGCCATCCCGGAAGAACTCATCGAGTCGGAACTCTTCGGCCATGAAAAAGGCTCCTTCACCGGGGCCTCCACTTCCAAGCAGGGCAAGTTTGAACTGGCTGACGGTGGCACCCTGTTTCTGGATGAAATTGGAGACATGAGCCTCAAGACCCAGGCCAAAATACTGCGCATCCTTCAGGAACAGAGCTTTGAGCGCGTCGGCGGACACAAGACCATAAACGTCAACGTCCGGGTCATCGCCGCCACCAACAAAAACCTGCAGCAGGAGATGAAAAAGGGCAACTTCCGGGAGGACCTTTTTTACAGGTTGAACGTCTTTCCCCTGAGCCTGCCGCCCTTGCGGTACAGAAAAGAAGATATCCCGCACCTCCTGGAGGAATTCACCTCTCAACTCAGCCAGGAGCACAATTTCAAGCCCCTGAGCTTCAGCCCTGATGCCATAAGAATACTGCAGAAACACCCCTGGCCGGGAAATGTACGGGAACTAAAAAACTTTGTTGAAAGGATGTATATATTGCATCAGGGCAGAGTAATCAGTGCTTCCATGCTCCCGGCGGAAATCAAAGACGCTGCAGTCTCGGGTCAGGATCAGGAGGAAAGCGTCCCCGAAATGCAGGAGACCATGCCCCACGACTTCAAACAGGCCAGGTCCATGTTTGAAGCCAGGTTCCTGGATCAGAAACTGAAAGAACATGAAGGCAACGTGTCCAGACTGGCCGAGGCCATAGGCCTGGAGAGAAGCTACCTGTACCGCAAACTCAAGACCTATAATATCAGTACGGACTGAAAGCTGCCGTCAAAAATACCCCGGAATCTCCTTTGGATTCTCCAGGATATAATGTGCTCCGGCCTTCAACAGTTCCTCCGTGCCCCGGAAGCCCCAGGCCGCCCCAAGAGCAATCATTCCGGCGCTGTTGGCTGTAAACATGTCCACGTTGGAATCCCCCAGGAAATATACCTGGTGCGGCTTCAGGCCCATTCTGGCAGCCACCTCCAGAGCCGGTTCAGGGTCAGGCTTGACAGCCCCATTGGGCAGGGCTCCCTGCACCACCTGAAAATACCCGTCCGGAAAAAAGTGTCCCACTGTATGCACAGTGGCCTCATGGGGCTTGTTGGACAGAACAGCCATGGGCACCCCTTTGCGGTCCAGAGCATCCAGGGTATGAAGCACCCCTGGGTACGGGGCGGTCTTATTGGCCCAGCGCCTGGAATACTCCTCACGGGCCGCCTGGATGCATTCATTGAGGAGCACCTGGTCCTGAACAGCCTCAGGTACAGCCCGCCTGATGAGCATGGTCAGCCCGTCGCCCACAAAAAGGCGATAAGCGTCCACCGGGTGCTGTGGCCATCCCCTGCTGCCAAGTACACTGTTCACAGTATCCGCCAGATCCTGCAGGGTATTTAGAAGTGTACCGTCCAGATCAAAAATTATCCCCTTACTGCTCATTTTTTCCTTCTTTTTTGCAGAGATTCATGATAAATTAAAATACAATATTCCAGCACATTGACCCGCCGGCCATGGTTCGTATATCAGCCAGGATACCGACCTGGCAAATTTATTTAAGGAGATTGATATGGGAGAAGCTCAACCCGTACAGACCATGACGGCTGCAGAATACCTGGAGTGGGAACCGGCCCAGATGGAAAAATACCAGTTCATTCACGGTGAAGTCTTTGCCATGGGCGGGGCGTCCCGGCGGCATGTAACAGTCTCCGGCAATCTGTTCGCAGAACTTGACCGATCCCTGGAGGGCTCGCCCTGCCGGGTATACATGGCGGACATGAAGCTGGAAATAAAAAAGGAAGAAATCTACTTTTATCCAGATGTCCTGGTTACCTGTGATCCAGCGGATCACAAGGCTGAACATTTCATGAGCTCCCCTGTTGTGGTGGCCGAGGTTCTGTCCGAATCCACCGCAGCCTTTGACCGGGGAGACAAAGCGGCTTATTATCGAAAACTGCCCTCGCTACAGGAATTCTTACTCATTGACCCGGAGCGCAAAAGCATCGAACTCTACCGCCGCACCCAGCAGGACACCTGGGAACTCCTGGACATCCCCCCGGAACACCCCCTGCCCCTGCACAGCCTGGAACTGGAAATACCCTGGCAGCGTATATTCCGCAATGTGGATTAGCACTGCATCATATAAATTACAGCTGCCTGCCTTCCGCATTTTTTCCCACGGCGATAGGAGAAAAAGAGCTCTTCCCGGCACATTGTGCACATATCCAGGGAAAAAATATTCTGCGGCAGCAGACCAGCCTGCAGGAGCTGGTCCCGGGTCAGGGACCACAGGTCCATTGTTTTTTGCTCCTGGTGATAATACCCGGCAAATTCCGGACTCCAATGTTCCTCGAATATATCAAATCTTGCACAGCATGGTCCCAGGGAGGGGCCGCGCACTGCCATCAGGTCTGTTAGACTGAGATTGTAGTATTTACAGAACTCTTTTGCGGCGGTTTCAGGAAATCCGGCCCGGTTGCCCCGCCAGCCGCAGTGCAGGGCCAGGATGTATTCCTGGGACTTATGTGCAAGCATGACCGGCTGGCAGTCAGCGGTCTTGATCACAGCACCCCTGCCCCGCTGGGACAGTCCAAGACCGTCGCCTTCCCGCGCCGCTCCCTCCAGGCAGTCTTCATCAGGGTCAAAATGAACCAGCGTGCCATGTAACTGCCTCAGTTCCACCCACCCGGAGAGTTTCAGTTCATCTTTGAGAGCCCTGCGGTTGGCCCCGGCCCTTTCAGGCTCATCCCCCACATCCAGGGAAATATTGCCCTGACCGAAACTTCCCGAACTCATTCCCCCCAGCCTGGTTCCGAAGATACAGGTCACTTTTTCCAGGCCGGGAAAAGAAAAGCTTATATACTGCGGACTATTCATGGTTGCACTCCAGTACACAGGTTTCCGCACACAGGTTTCCGCAATTTTTACCCATTTTCAGTTTGACTCACTTTGGGTAAAAACTTCAATGGTCCTTGTTTCGGTAAATATAAAATGCATGGGTATATCCCAGGGATCCGCCGGCAGCTTTTGCACCACCTGGAAATCGTATGCAAACCCCGCTAGCAGAGGCTTTGGTCCTGGCAGCAGGCTGAAATAGCGGTCATAGAAACCCTGGCCGAAGCCCAGGCGGTATCCGGATTCGTCAAAGGCCACGCCGGGTACCACCGCCACAGAGGGGGCATGGTTCTGAAAAATATTCTCCTGTTTCGGCTCCGGCTCGTAAATATTGCAAAACCCCGGCTGCAGGCAGCCAAGCTCCCGTACCCGGTAAAATTCCATCCTCCCGGGCTGGGCCGAATCACAGTAAGGGGCATACACTTCACGGCCCTGATGCAGCAGTTCCTGCAACAATGGTCTGGTGTCCACCTCGTTTTTGATGGGCAGGTAGACCAGAAAACAGGTGTGCTGCATGAGCTTCCCGGTAGAGAGAAAGCTTTCCATGACAGCAGAGCTTTTGGCATTTACCTCCCCGGGGTCCAGGGAACTTCTTTGCCTGAGCATCTCGGCCCGTAACTCTTTTTTTCCCGCATGCATAAGGTTTGACCTGTTGTTTTTCAGAGGATATATGCATTTTATGTATGATGCATCTGCAAAAAGTCGGGGAATAAAAAATTCAGAAACCAACAATCAACATAACTCTTTGATTTTACTGATCTCTGGCGTCTGATCTCTGACGTCTGTGACTGCAAAAATGACATTTTGCAGTCACATCTTTTATCAGCTACGCCTTCAAAACAATAATGAGGAAGCAGTTATGAACATACCAATATTCAGAGGCGTTATACTGGGAGGTACCGTGGGCCTTACAGCCAGTCTGCTCTTTGGCATCGACCCCCTGCGGGCCCTTATCCTGGGAGTTTTGTGCGGCCTTCTGG
>PWFB01000018.1 GCA_003553695.1 Desulfonatronospira sp. | reverse complement strand
TCAAAGCATCATATATGAAATATTCTGACTATCAAACCCGTGTATAGGTTTTGATTTACGCTTCCTTGGAGTGAGTTTTTACGTCCTGTTTGCAAAGTCCACGGACCTGGTGAATAATTACTTGATTTTTATAAAATCAACTGCTGTATTTTAATCTGTTTGTTTTGTTATTAATAACTGGAGTATACCGATGGTTAATGCAGGGGGCCAGAAATGTAAAGACCATGCTGATATCCGTTGAATCTGAACAGAGGTGCAAGGCTTGGTCCCCTTGCTCCACCAGGTCTTGCCCGGGTATAATTTCACTGCAGAACCCTTAAATTATCCGGTCTTCTGCTCCCGGTCCTCCAGATGATCCAGGGCTTTACAGGCCGTTTTCTGCTCGGCCTTTTTCACACTCCCGGCCCTGGCCTCAATGCAGGTCCCGTCAGGGAGTTCCACCTGGACCCTGTAAATTTTTTCGTGTTCCGGGCCATAACTTTCCAGCAGGCTGTAAACCGGCCTGGCCCGAAACAGCTCCTGGGTCTTTTCCTGCAGCCTGCTCTTGAAATCCTTGGACGCAGGCAGTACTTGCACATTTTCGGGAATTAAATCCTCAAAAAGAGCGGAGATGCACTGGAAGGCCCCGTCATAGCCGGAATCCAGGTAAATGGAGCCCAGGATCGCCTCCAGAGTGTCGGCCAGCACCGAGTCCCTGTCCTGTCCTCCCTGCTGCTTTTCTCCCCTGCCCAGAAAAAGATAATCCCCGAGGGTCAGAGACCTGGCCAGCCTGGCCAGGGAAGGTTCGCTCACCAGGGCCGCCCTGAGTCTGGTCAGGTGTCCTTCGGCAGCCCGGGGAAACCTGGAGAAAAGCACATTGGAAATGCACAGTTCCAGGACAGCATCCCCAAGGAATTCCAGCCGTTCATTGTGCTCCATATGCCTCTCGTTGGCATAGGAACTGTGGGTCAAGGCCCTTACCAGAAGCTCGGGATCATTGTACCTGTACCCTAGTTTATCCTGCAGTTCTTCCAGAAATTGTAAATCCTGGTTCAATCTTTCTCCTTGACGTTATATTCAGATATCAACCGCCCTTGCCGCCTGCCGGGCCAGCTGATCGCAGCGTTCGTTGTAATCATGCCCGCTGTGCCCCCGGACCCATTTGAATTCCACCTGATGCTCCTTGAGAAGCGCGGCAAGTTCTTCCCACAGGTCCCGGTTCTTTACGTCTTCCTTCTGGGCGGTCTGCCAGCCGTTTCTCTGCCACTTGTCCAGCCATTTCTCGTTTATGGCCCTGGCAATGTACTGGGAATCAGTATGAATGCGCACCCGGCAGGGATATTTCAAGGCCCTGAGGCCTTCCAGAACGGCCATAAGTTCCATGCGGTTGTTGGTGGTATGGGGACTGCCCTGGGCAATCTCCTTTTCCAGGTCCCCCCAGGAAAGTATTGCCGCATATCCTCCAGGACCGGGATTGCCCAGGCAGGCTCCGTCGGTATAGATATCCACCACCTGCGTATTATTATTCCTGCTCAATGGCCAAAAGCTCCTCTCCCAGTCTTTGCAGGGCCTGGTAAAGCCCCCTGGGCCAGTTGTCCCCCTGCCAGTATTCTTCAAAATGTTCTTCTTCCAGGTGCCGGGTAAACCCCTGTGGCAGAGCCCTTCTAAGGACCGGGGGCCAGACTATGGACACCTCCCGGCAGGCAGGGCTGATGCCCATGAAGATTACCCGGGAGTCCGGCTCCGGGGTTTGCACCAGATTATCCAGCACCCTTATCTGAAGACCGAACCCAAACCTGTCCTGCAGGCCTTTGGCGATGGAGGAAAGTTCATCCTTCTGTTCCCTGGACAGGGTGTCTGTCTCGTCCTGGACCACATGGCTGAAAAGGATAACGTCCATGGAACGCTCATAGTTCTTCCAGAACAGGAACCCTGCGGCCACAAAGACAAGGACCAGGAAAAACATCCGGAAAATGCTGTCCTGCCTTCTGCTGCCGTCTGCAGAACTGGAAGAGAAATCCATACCCATGACTTACTGCGTACCCTGCTCATTCTTTATCTCCGGATCTGCATCCAGCTTCAGAAGAACACGGTAATAAATCTCATCTCCCCGCGTTCGGGAAGCGGTGTCCACCCCGGCCACCCGCCCGGTGAAGACATCTTCCTCCCCGTTCTGGAAACTGATGCTCATGGGGCTGTCCCGGCGCAGGTTTTCAAGCATTGATTCCGGCAGATATACCCACAGAGCGGTCCTGGCAGGGCCTTCAATATCCACTTCTGCCGGAGGCTGTCCAGGGAGCAGCAGCTTCCCCTTAAAGCTTTTCTGCATGTCCTGCCCGGTCATACCTATCCAGGCGGGATCTCCGGGATGCAGCGCTGGATCCGGGTCTGACCGCCAGAGCCAGATCCCTCCCAGCACCAGGATGTGCAGAAGCACCAGCAGAGATACCTTGCGCATCTATCAGGACAGTTCCTGCACCCAGTTTTTCAGGGGCTTTTCAATGAGGTCGCGCAGTTCCTGCAGCCTGGCCTCGGATTCGGCTTCAAACCTGAGCACCAGAACCGGCTGGGTATTGGAGGCCCGCAGCAGGGCCCAGCCGTCATCAAAGGCAATGCGCACGCCGTCCACATCCACGATGTCGTAGTGCTGCCGGAAATACTCCTGGGCTTTTTTGACCACGTGGAATTTTATGCTGTCCGGGCATTCAACCCGGATTTCCGGGGTATTCACCGTCTGCGGCCAGTCGTACAGATAACCGCTCACCGGCTGGCCCTGCTTCTTGGCCACGATCTCCACCATGCGTCTGGCCGCATAAACTGCATCATCAAAGCCGTAATAACGGTCCGCGAAAAACATGTGTCCGCTCATCTCCCCGGCCAGCAAAGCGTCTTCTTCCTTCATCTTGGCCTTGATGAGGGAATGCCCGGTTTTCCACATTATGGGCCGGCCGCCGTGCTTTTTGATATCGTTGAACATCAGATGGGAACATTTCACCTCCCCGATGACGCAGGCCCCGGGACTTTGTTGCAGCACGTCCCGGGCATAGATGGCCAGGAGCTGATCGCCGTAAATCATTTTTCCGTTTTCATCCACCACTCCTATGCGGTCCCCGTCTCCGTCCAGGCCGATGCCCAGCTGGGCGTTTTCTTTTTTCACCGTGGCCACCAGGTCCTCGTTGTTCTTCATGACTGTTGGATCAGGATGATGGTTGGGGAAGTTGCCGTCGGGCTGACAATAAATGGGTATTACGTCAGCTCCGGCATCCTCCAGGACCTGCACGCAGTCCAGACCGGCGGCCCCGTTGCCTCCGTCCACAACCACCTTGACCCTGGAGGCGGCAGGACCCTGAGCCTGCATGTACTCCATGTAAGCCGGCCTGATATCCATTTCCGTGGCCATGCCGTTTCCTTCCGCAAATTCTCCTGCGGCCATGATGCGGTATACTTCCTGGATTTCCTCGCTGTGAATGGTGCTTTCTTCCGCCCAGACCTTGAAGCCGTTGAAATCAGAGGGGTTATGGCTGGCTGTGATCATCACCCCGGCCCGGCGATTAAGATTTTTGACCGCGAAATAAAATAAAGGGGTGGAGACCATGTTCAAAAAGATTACATCCACGCCGGTACTGTTCAGTCCCTGGATCATGCGGGCCTGGTATTCCGGCGAGCTGTGCCGGCAGTCATGACCCACAACAGCCTGATCCAGGCCCATTCTGCGAAAATAAGTCACGCAGGCCTTGCCCAGAACTTCCACCCATTCCGGATCAAAATCCTTGTCCACAATGCCCCGGATATCATATGCCCTGAAAATATCCTGCCTGATTTCCTTCATTGCCTGAAACTCCCTGTTTATAAGTTACCCCGGCCCAGCAAGCCGGATTTCATTACTGCGCATAAATTTTATTGTAACTTTTCACC
>PWFB01000071.1 GCA_003553695.1 Desulfonatronospira sp. | reverse complement strand
TCCCAAGCCTGGCGTAAAAGACCCTTAAAAAATCGTACACCTCGGTCACCGTGCCCACAGTGGAGCGCGGATTCCTGGACAGGGTATGCTGCTCAATGGAGATGGCCGGGGAAAGCCCCTCAATCTTGTCCACCAGGGGCTTGTCCATCTGCGGCAGAAACTGCCTGGCGTAAACGGACAGGGATTCCACGTAGCGCCTCTGCCCCTCAGCATAGATAATATCAAAGGCCAGGGTTGACTTGCCCGACCCTGAAGGACCACAAAGGACCACAAGCTTGTTGCGGGGAATTTCCAGGTTCAGGGACTTGAGGTTGTGCTGCCTGGCCCCGCTGATGCGAATTGAATTTTCCATAGAGTAAAAAGGTGAAGATTGTTTATCAGGCAAGGATATGAAGGCTTCTTGTCTTTTCCGGTTTAAAATCTTAATAAGTTAATGGCTGCGATTATTATTTTTATACAATCGTAAAATTATGAGACGTAAAAGGTATATTGTCAATGGCCGGGTCCAGGGAGTAGGCTTCAGGCCCTCTGTCTACCGCCTGGCTGCTCAGCACGGACTTACTGGATCAGTCCAGAACACCTCCCTTGGGGTGGTCATCCAAGTCCAGGGCAAAGAGGAGGCACTGGCCGGTTTTGAAAAAGAGCTAAAGGGCAACCCCCCGCCCCTGGCTTCAATCACCCGGATTCAGACAGATGAAAAAACACCTGAGGAAGGTGAACCCGGGTTCATCATCCTGGAAAGTTCTGCCCGGGAACAAAGCCAGGTGCTCATCAGCCCCGACTCTGCCGTATGCAGGGACTGTACTCGGGAAATACTTGACCCTGAGGACAGAAGATATCTCTACCCCTTCACCAACTGCACCAACTGCGGCCCCAGGTATACCATTACCGGGCTTATCCCCTATGACCGTCAAAACACTTCCATGGCCTGCTTTGAAATGTGCCTTCAATGCCGCCGGGAGTACAGCGACCCCGGGGACCGGCGTTTCCATGCCCAGCCCAATGCCTGTCCCCAGTGCGGCCCCAGGCTCTGGATCACCGATTCTGGCGGGAACAGGATTTCAGAACAGGACTCCCCCCTGGAGAAAAGCGCTTACCTGCTTAAACAGGGCAGCATCCTGGCCATAAAAGGGCTGGGGGGTTTTCACCTGGCCTGCGACGCATCTCACCAGGAAGCCGTCCGGGAACTTCGCCGCCGCAAACACCGCCCGCACAAGCCCTTGGCTGTCATGGTCCCGGACATGGCTGCCGCTGGAAAGCTGGCGGAGCTAAGCCCATTGGAAGCAGAAATCCTGCAGAGCCCATCCAGCCCCATTCTGGCGGTGAAGCCCATCCAGCCCTGTCCCCTGAGTCCAGAACTGGCACCGGATACTGACCTGCTGGGACTAATGCTGGCATACACTCCCCTGCACCTTGTTCTCTTTGAACACTTCAAGGCAGTGCTCACCCGGCAGGAAACACCCGCCCTGGTCATGACTTCGGGCAACATGAGCTCCGAGCCCATAAGCCTTGGCAACCGCGAGGCCCTGGAGCGCCTGGGTCACATTGCTGATTACTTTCTTCTGCATGACAGGGACATCCTGGTGCGCTGCGATGACTCGGTAATGTGCGCCCGCGGCCCAGGGCCTTCTTACTTTCGCCGGGCCAGGGGATATACCCCGCAGCCGGTATTTCTGTCCCGGGACGGCCCGTGCGTTCTGGGCACCGGCCCGGAGCTCAAGAATACCTTCTGTCTCACCAGAAATGACCAGGCCTTTGTCTCCCAGCATATAGGCGACCTGCAGAACCTGGAAAGCTACGGTTTTTACCGGGAGTGCATAGGCCATCTGAAGCACGTGCTGCAGGTCAGTCCGGAAATGGTGGTCTGCGATCTGCATCCGGACTACCTGAGCACCAGGTATGCCAGGCAGGAATCCGGTCTGCCGGTGCAGGCCCTGCAGCATCACTACGCCCATATTCTGTCGGTCATGGCTGAAAACCGTTTTGAAGGCCCATGTCTGGGCCTGGCCCTGGACGGAGCCGGCCTGGGACTGGACGGCACCCTGTGGGGGGGAGAGCTTCTTTATGTAGACAATACAGATATGGACATGCGCCGCCTGGGCAGCTTCATTCCAATGCCTCTGCCGGGAGGGGACCGGGCCGTGCTTGAGCCCTGGCGCACGGCTGCAGGCTTTATTTACAGACTTGGTCTGGATATGTCCGTACTGGACAACAAAACCAGTTCCTGTCTGACCCGGGAAGAAACACTGCTCAGGCAGATGCTGGACCAGGGCATAAATTCCCCCCTGTCCTCCAGCTGCGGGCGCCTGTTTGATGCCGTGGCCGCTCTCCTCGGCCTGGTGCGGAAAATCAGCTATGAAGGCCAGGCAGCCGTTATCCTGGAGAAAACCCAGGACCCGGCGGAAACCGGTTGCTACTTTATACCGGTTAAGCGCTCGTCCCAGGGAATCCTTCTGGATACTCTGACCCTGTTTGACCAGATATGCTCCGACCGCCGCAAAAACATATCCCCGGCCAGGATCAGCCGGAAGTTTCACCTCTCCCTGGCCAGGGCCCTTTCAGACTGGGCTGGAGATGCTTCCCGGGATACAGGGTTGTACACAGTGGCCTTAAGCGGCGGGGTGATGCAGAACCTGACCCTGGCCGGCGAGCTTGCGGGGCAGCTCAGACAAGCCGGGTTCAAAGTGTTGACCCATGTCTTGCTCCCCCCCAATGACGCCTGCATCTCCCTGGGGCAGGCCGTGTACGGCCGGCATGTTTTGCTGCGGGGTCTGCAGGATCAGCACAATGCATAACCTGCCGGACAGTCTTTCCCTTGCCCTGCATGCAAAAAATAAGTCCTTGACACAGACCAGCCCGGTCATTATATATGTCTTTCGGTTGATGCGGGGTGGAGCAGTATGGTAGCTCGTCGGGCTCATAACCCGAAGGTCATCGGTTCAAATCCGGTCCCCGCTACCAAAGATTTCAAAGGCTTAGAGGCAACAGCTTCTAAGCCTTTTTCATTTTTGATACCCCATTGCTACCCAATAAAAAAACCGGGCCGCCCCTGGGCAAAGTCAACTGATGCCTCAAGGCACTGGTGGACAAGGGTTTTATCAAGGCCATAACCTTTAAAAACTCCAAGAAGAAATCCTCCTGTCTGTACAAACTCACACCCAAGGGACTGGAGGAAAAGGCCGGGGTCACTGTACGGTTTCTCAGGTATATTGATGTCCGGGTATGATCGGGTAAAGGCTGAGATTGAGGAATTGCTTACAGAGTGCCAGAGATTTGCCTGCAAAGAAAAAATGGGACATGAGCTAACCATGATGTAAGTTTACATATCGCGCTTGACCCAAAACAGCTGGTGCACGAGGATCAATCCCAGGCCCGTAAAAAATATAAACAGATTCTACAAAAGGCAATTGGTGAGGAACCCGACAATGCCCTGGAGCATCAGGGAGCCATTGAAAAATTCTGCATTCGCCTGTCGGAGATATTCCCAAACTTATTTAAAAAGCTGGGAAAAAAGCCTGCAAATAATGAGGGCTCATCTCCCTGCCTGCTGGAATTGACCGAGTTGGAGCGCAGGCTGGTAGAGATAAATAAAACCCCTGTCCGGTCTGAAAGCAGGAAAAAAGCCAGAAGGTTTATTGTTGAGCAGCTCTTGGCCAGAGGATACAAAAAAACTGAAATTGCGGAACGTATGGGAATATCTCTTAGAAGTGTCTTCAATATTATTAATTCGTAGAACCAAAAAAATTTACTGGTTTTGCACGAATTGCGTCTGACGCGAAACGTGCAATAATTTGGTTTTAGAAATTGAAAACTTGCAGTGCAGCAGGCAGGATGGCGGGATGGCGGAGCCGGTGAATACAGTAAAGTCCTGGTCCTTGATTGGGATGAAGGGATTC
>PWFB01000015.1 GCA_003553695.1 Desulfonatronospira sp. | reverse complement strand
GAAAAACCTTCCTCCTCCCAGAGCTGCCAGGTGATTTCCCCGGGCCTGGTTCTTTCCTCCAGGGCCAGGGCTCTGGCCCGGTAGTCGAAACGGCAGGGGGGGGTGCAAAGACCCTGGTTTGCGGATCTCTTATTGAGATGAGCACTGAGGAGGCACTGCCCGGACAAAGCCATGCACATGGCCCCGTGCACGAACATTTCCAGCTCCGGCAGGCCCCTCTGCCGGGACATTTCCCGGATATCCCTCAGGGAAAGCTCCCGGGCCAGGTTGACCCTCTTTACTCCATGCCCTTTCCAGAACCGCGCCGAGGGGGCATTGTATGTTCCAGCCTGTGTGCTCAGATGCAGGGGGATATTGGGGGCATGTTCCCGGGCCAGGGAAATGACTCCGGGGTCGGCCGCGATTATCCCGTCCGGTTTTATTTCGGCCAGCAACTCGAGGTATTTCCGGACTTTTTGCAGGTGTTTCTGGGGCAGGATGGCGTTGAGACAGAAATATACCCTGGCCTTTGATCTGCGGGCCAGATCCAGGGCTTGGGGCAGGATTTCAAAGTCAAAGCCCGCGGATTTGCTGCGCAGGTTAAGATGTGTTCCCCCCAGGTAGACCGCGTCAGCCCCGTAAAAGAGAACGGTCTGTAAGCGCTTCAGGTCACCGGCCGGACATAAAAGTTCCGGAATGGATGCGGTTTTTTTCACCGGGGCCACCATTCACCTTGCGTCCCCGGGCCTTAAACCCATAGCCCGTTCTTAAGCCTTTTCTCCTTCAAGGCCTTCAAAAGGGCATAGGAAAGGTTGAGGTTGCCCCGGCCGGAACCAAGTCCAATTTCCGGCTTGACCGAACCGTGAAAATCCGATCCCCCTGTGGGCAGCAGATCCAGTTCACGGCAGAGGGAGGCGTAGATCTCGGTCTGTTCAATGGTATGCTCGGAATAAAACACCTCCACCCCGTCCAGGCCCAGATCCTTGAGGCGCACAAGCTCCCGGCGCAAGGCATCAGCATCCAGCTGCAGCGAGAAGGGATGGGCCAGCACCACCAGGGCGCCTTCATCCTTTAAAACCGATATGGCCTTTTCCGGGCCGAATTTTTCTTTGGGCACGTAGGCTTTGCCGGAAGACCCCAGGTAGTGGTCGAAACACTCCTGAATCGAGTTCACCACACCTTTGTCCATAAGGACTCGCGAAATATGCGGCCTGCCTACCGAGGCATCTCCGGCCAGGTCCTGCACCTCGGAATAGCTTATGTCTATCCCCAGCCTCTGCAGTTTATCGATAATGACCTCGTTTCGCATATCCCTCTTGTCCCGCAGCTCCTGCATGGCCGAGTTCAGGGCCGGGGCATCGGACTTCAGCCACAGCCCCAGGATATGCATGAGCCCGGGATATTCAACGCTGAGCTCGCAGCCGGGCACCACCTCCAGGCCCAGTTCATCCCCGGCCTGCAGTGCCTCCTTAAGTCCTTTGGTGGTATCGTGATCAGTAAGGGCCAGGGCTTTGAGCCCCCTGTTCCTGGCGTGTTCTACAAGCTCATACGGGGGCATTGTCCCGTCTGAAGCCGTGGAGTGGGTATGCAGATCGATTTCGGACATGTTTACAGATGATAAACTATAGAGAAAGCAAGGTTGCGGCAAGCGTAAGCGCGGGTTATTTGAAGCGGTACGTGATGCGGCCGCGGGTTAGATCGTAGGGGGAAAGCTCCACCTTGACTCTGTCTCCAGGGAGGATGCGGATATAAAATTTGCGCATCTTTCCGGAAATATGCCCCAGGACCTCATGTCCGTTGTCCAGCTTGATCCTGAACATGGCATTGGGCAAAGCCTCTTCCACTACGCCCTCGACTTCTATGGATTCCTCTTTGGCCATACTTTCTCCTTGCGTGCATTAATCTTTCCTTATTACGGCCAGCTACAGCACATGTCAAGATTTTTCGTTCACAACACTTACCCCTGTCATATCCCCCACACGCTTAAATCATGAGAGTTAATGATCGTATCCAGTTATTCACAGGCTCGTCTCAGGGCCTGCCGGATTGAGAAGCTTATAATCCAAATCACATTTTCTCATATCTTTGCCTTGCCTTGCCAATCCTTTCGCAATATTATAACCTTAACTCATACAGTGTACCACTGGAATTCAGGCAAACCTGTCATCTGACATCTCAAATCTTTTAAAACAGAAACAACATGAACATCAACCTGATTGAAAACAAAACCCCGCGCCTCAGCCGCAGGCATTTTCTCTATCTGGCCGGAATAGGATCTTTATCCCTGGCAACCGGCTGCGCCCCACATCCCGTTACTGGACAGCGCCAGTTCATGCTCATGACCGAAAGCCAGGAGATAGAACTGGACAAGGAGAATTCTCCGCACCAGATTTCAGCTGACTATGGGGTGGTTCAGGACAGCAATCTTCAGAACTATGTTGCCGGGGTGGGCCATGACCTGGCATCCAGAAGCCACAGGCCTGACATGCCCTATTCCTTCAACACGCTGAACGCCACCTACGTAAATGCCTATGCCTTCCCCGGAGGAACCATAGGGGTGAGCAGGGGAATCCTGCTGGAACTCCAGGACGAGGCGGAACTTGCCTCCCTCATCGGCCACGAACTGGGGCATGTCAATGCCAGGCATACCGCCCAGCGAATGACCAGGGGTATGCTGGCCCAGGTGGTCTTTACCGGGGCCGCAGCGGCTGCAGGCCCAGAATGGGAAAACGTGGTGGCCGGGCTGGGCGGCATCGGCGCAGGCGCTCTTCTGGCCAGTTACAGCCGCAACCAGGAAAGGGAGGCTGATGAGCTTGGCCTGGAATACATGGCCCGGGCGGGCTACAATCCGGAAGGATTTGTGGGCCTTATGGAAATGCTCAGGGACATGTCCGGCGAGGACAGAGGTGCCCTGGAAATGCTCTTCTCCACTCATCCCATGAGCAGCGAGCGTTATCAGACCGCGGTTAATCGTGTGCGCACGGATTACCGGAAAAACAGCAAACCCCTGTACCGGGAGCGCTACATGGACAATACGGCCCGCCTGAGAAAGATAAAAGACGCTGTTAAAGACATGCAGGAAGGCGATGACCTCATGCGGACCCGGAGACCGGAGGAAGCCGGGGAAAAGTATTCAGCCGCACTCCAGGCCGCTCCACAAGACTACGTGGCCAACCTGAAAATGTCCAAGTACCTTTTGTTCAGGGACAAAAATGCCGAGGCCCGCAAATATGCCTCGGCAGCCAGGGAGATCTACCCCGAAGAACCCCAGGCCATGCATATCCTGGGCGTGGCCTGGCTTAGGCAGGAAAAGTTCGAGCAGTCCCTGGCCGAGTTCAACAGCTATCAGAAGCGTCTGCCGGGCAATCCCAACACTGTGTTTTTCCAGGGTTACAGTTATGAAGGCATGGGCCGCAGGAATCAGGCCGCTGAAAAATACCATGCCTATCTGCAGCAGGTAAATCAGGGGGATAAAGCCCAGCACGCCTACAACAGGCTCAAGGAGTGGGGATATATCTAGTAAACATTAAACCGGGGAGTACCATGACCGCCACAAGACAAAAACTATACTTTCTGCTTATCCTTTTTCTCTGCCTGAACCTTTCCGGATGCCTCTTCGCCCTGGGGGGAGCCGCCGGTGGAGGAGCCGCAATTTACCACAAAGGCTGGCTGAGGGAAAAAGTGGCCAGCGATATGTACAACGTGCATGAGGCGACCCTCAAGGCCATGGAAGTCAAAAACATAAGCCTGGAGGAAGAGACCGAATTCACCGACAGATTCAGAATCCGGGGCAAATACATGGACGGAACCAATGTCTGGATCACTGTCAAGCACCTGACCGCAAGAAGCTCCCAGGTAAATATCCGGGTGGGAGTTCTGGGCGACGAATCACGTTCCCGGGCCATCTGGGATGAAGCCCGGCGGCATATGTAG
>PWFB01000160.1 GCA_003553695.1 Desulfonatronospira sp. | reverse complement strand
TCTTTTGCTGAAACATTGCGTGCATACCCGCAAGAGCCACATCAACTTCTGCGTCCTGGACAGCGCCTGGGAATCCAGCGAGGCCTTTGTCCTGGACAACAGCTCCAGGGTCCAGTCCTGGGCCAAAAACGATCACCTGGGACTTGAGATTT
Source organism: Desulfonatronospira sp. (assembly GCA_003553695.1). Classification (GTDB taxonomy): domain Bacteria; phylum Desulfobacterota; class Desulfovibrionia; order Desulfovibrionales; family Desulfonatronovibrionaceae; genus Desulfonatronospira. The sequence goes on along the minus strand of PWFB01000160.1, from coordinate 54,553 downwards.
TGTATGTCTACAGGGGAGTGGTGCGCAAATACCGGCCGGACTTTATCATCCGCCTGAATGACGGGCGTTTTCTGATCCTGGAGACCAAGGGCCGGGATACGGAAAAGGACCAGACCAAGCGCAGGTTTCTGGAGGAATGGGTCAGGGGAGTGAACGAGCACGGCGGCTTTGGAGAGTGGTCCTGGGCGGTGTCCAGGCACCCCGGGGAAGTGCGGGATGTTTTGCAGGCATAGGCCGGATGGGCTATAAAATGAGAGTAGAGTACCCAAAGCCCATTTATGAGGGCAATGTTTACAAGAGGATGATTACTCCCGGGGAAATGGCACAAAAAATGGGGGCACCCGAAAGGTAACCCCCTTGAAATCTCTGGTGGAGCTGAGGAGAATTGAACTCCTGGCCTCCTGAATGCCATTCAGGCGCTCTCCCAACTGAGCTACAGCCCCCTATAAAGTCTAAATTTATATATATCCTTCTTTAGTTTGTCAAGAACCATTTCTCAGGCTGAAAACTTTCTTGCCCTCCCTGTCAGCTTAAGTTAAGCTGAAGATCAAGCAAAACCTGTTCCCTGCCGATTTTTTCACCAAACCCTTACGGCAGGAGGAGCTTGACCCGTTTGACCACTGCAGGCTTCGGCCGGTGAATAAGGCCGGTCAGGGCATTGTGCAGGCGGGCGGTACTCCTGCGCAGGGAGGCCTAAAATGCGCCTGGGGCTGAAGATCTTTCTGCTTCTCTTTGTGGCTGCCTTTACCATTTCCGGGGCCACTGGATCCTATTTCTATTATCAGGCCAGGCAATCCCTGCTGGAATCCATCCAGAGCCAGTTGCTTACCGCGGCCAAATCCTTTTCCGGGCTCATTTCCGGAGAAGACCTGGAAACTCTCAAATCACCTGAAGACATGGATTCCAGCGCCTACAGCAGGGTCCAGGAGGTCCTTTACCAGATAACCCAGACCAACGACGACTTCCTGTTTGCCTATACCATGCGCATCCAGGACAATAAGGTCATGTTCGTGGTGGACTCGCCCCCCAGTGATGATACCGGTGACGGCCTGATATCCCAGGATGAAATGCCCGAACCCGTAGGCGCGGTTTACCCCGATCCCCCTTCATCCATGCTCAAGGGCTTTGTCCGCCCCAGCGTTGACGACCAGATTTATCAGGACCAATGGGGCTGGACCATATCCGGGTACGCTCCCGTCAAGGACGTTCGGGGACGCAATGTGGGTCTTCTGGGAATAGACATGTGCGCTGAGCACATGGAGGCCAGGCTGGCCACCATAAGACGCGCCGGCATGCTTTCCCTTGGAGTGGCAGGATTTCTGGCCCTGGGAGTGACCCTGGTCCTGGCCAGACATATCACCGGGCCCATCAAGTCCCTGCACCGGGGACTGAGCCGGGTCAGCGCCGGAAACCTTGATGCCCGGGTACCGGAGCAGGGCCGGGACGAGATAGGGGAGCTTTCCCGGCACTTCAACCGCATGGTGGGTGAGCTGAGAGAAAAACAGCTTCTCCAGTCCAGCCTGGGCAAAATCATGCCCAGGGAAGCAGTCAACAGACTGCTGGCTGACGATCCCAAACTTGGCGGGGAGACAGCAGTGGCATGCATTCTTTTCTGCGATCTGCGCGGCTTCAGCAGCATCAGCGAAAAACTGCCCCCCAAGATTCTGGTGGGACTGCTCAACGACTATTTCTCGGCCATGGTCCAGGCAGTGGAAAAGCACGGCGGCCTGGTGGACAAATTTGTCGGGGATAAGATCATGGCCGTGTTCGGGCATCCCCTTGCTGATGAGCAGGCCGAAGCCAACGCCCTGCAGGCCGGCGTAGAGATGCTCTCAGCCTGCGACCGCCTGAACTCCACCCTGGCCCTTACATCGGAGCTTACCCTGGAAAACAGCATAGGCATTCATACCGGTTATGTACTGGCCGGGAACATCGGTTCTCCGCAGCGTATGGAATATACTGTGATTGGAGACGCCGTGAATATTGCCGCCAGGCTTGAAGCCAAAACCAGGGAACTGCACACCAGGCTCATCATCAGCGCCCATGCCGCCGCAAAAATCTCTCCGCTTCCCGGGCAGCTGCGCATGATTAAAGATACCAGCCTGGAGGGCAGACAGGAAACGCTGGATGTATACCTGCTGGAAAACAAACACCCGGCAGGGGATACCGGGGTATAATCATGCCCTGAGGGTACTGTGAAAACTAAATGGCCTTACCAGGATTTAAAATCCCGTGGGGATCAAAGACTTTTTTGACCCCGCGCATGATTTCCAGTGCCCCAGGGCCGGGCTGCCTGTTTAAAAACCTTCTTTTGGCCAGTCCCACCCCATGCTCCCCGGACATGCTTCCTCCCAGGCCCAGCACCAGCTCAAGAAGCTCTATCCTGGCTTTCCGGGCAGCTTTTTGCATATCCTGCTTTGTATCATCATACATGAAATTTACATGCAGGTTCCCATCACCTGCGTGACCGAAGGCCAGTACCTGCAGGGAGTAGTTGCCGGCGATGCGGCGAATGCCCTGCATGGCCTCGGCAAGACTGCCGCGGGGAATGCTTACGTCATCGCTGGCCTTGCCTGAACCCAGCCTGTATGAGGCCGGATTGATAAGCCGCCGCAGTTCCCAGATTCGCTCCTGCTCACTTTTTGCGGCTTCATCAATGTAAACAGGGTCTTTGAGCCTTTTTCGCACCTCGGCAATCTCCTGTCGCACACTGCTTTTCAACCCGTCGCACTGCACCACCAGGGCAGCCCCGGTGTTATCCGGCCAGGGCATGCCGGAATAGACAGACAGGCAATGCAGCACCTCCCGGGGCAAAAACTCCAGGGCGCATGGCAGAAGACCGGCCCCGAAAATCTGGTCCACACTCTCCAGGGCCTGATCCTCATTTTCAAAGCAGGCCAGTATGGTGGCAGAATAACCGGGGAGGGGCAGTAGTTTGATCCAGGCCCCCACAACCACCCCCAGACAGCCTTCCGAACCCACCATCAAAGAGGTCAGGTCCAGACCCACTACGTTCTTGTGCACCTTTCCCCCGGTGATCATGAGTTCGCCACCGGGCAGAACCACTTCCAGTCCCAGGACATAGTCCCGGGTGACACCGTATTTTACGGCCCGCATGCCCCCGGCGTTGGTGGCTATATTGCCTCCGATGCTGCAGATGCGCACGCTTGCCGGGTCCGGGGGATAAAAAAGCCCTTTTGCCGCAGCCGCCTGCTGCAGCTCATGAGTAATCACTCCGGGCTGGACATGAGCTGTAAAATCCCGCCTGCTTATGGATATTATCCGGTTCAGCTTCAGACAGGACAGAACAATCCCCCCTGCCTGGGGCACGCAGGCGGATACCACGTTGGTCCCCCTGGCCCTGGGGATGACCGGAACTCTTTCCTGCACGGCCCAGCGCATGATCTCCCGGACCTGCTGCACAGTTTCCGGGAGCACCACCGCCAAGGGCATGGCAAAGCGACGTCCGGCATCGGTTCCGTATATGAGTTTTTCGGCAGGATTTAGAAGAAGTCCGTCTTTGGGCAGGATCCTGCCAAGAGATTTGACCTGGGATTTTTTCAGAGTCATTACCTGCCCCCACCCCTACTTATATTTGGCCATTTCCCGGGCGGTATCGCGCTCCACGGCCCTGCGCTTCAAAGTTTCCCTGCGGTCATGGAGTCTCAGGCCCCGGGCCAGGGCGATTTCCACCTTGGCCCTGCCCTGCCTGAAATACATCCGGGTGGGAATGACCGTAAGACCCTTTTGCTCCACCTTGCCCATGAGCCGCTTGATCTCGCTTTTATGCATAAGCAGCCTGCGCGGGCGTACCGGATCATGCTGGGCATACCCGGCATTTTCGTATGGGGCTATATGTACGTCCACCAGAAAGGCCTCACCCCGGTCAAAGCGCACGTAGCCTTCCTTGAAGCTGACCTTCCCGGAGCGCAAAGACTTGACCTCGGATCCGGTCAGGACCAGTCCGGCCTCCAGGGTCTCCATTATTTCGAAATAATGGCGCACCTTGCGGTTGACCGCAATTATCTTTATCCCGCTGCTTGTTTTGGACATAACCTATTTCTTGTGCTTGCGCTCAATCCACCAGCGCTTGTCCTGGCTGTCAAACCACCAGGCGGTATGATCGCTTGCAAAAATCGCCCCGGCCAGTTCTCTGCCGTAATCCGTCTTCACCCGCTCCCAGGCATACTCCAGCCACCTGGTTGCGTACCTGTTGCCCAGATCCTCCTGCTCCTTCAGATTCAGGATAAGATCCAGCTGATCCGCATCCTCGGCCAGACCGGCCTCCAGAGTACTGTTTTGGTCCAGTTCCTCGTGCAGGGGCAGAACCTCTTCTTCCAGGCCGGTGCCTTGCAGGGCATCTTCCAGGGCCTGGCGCTCATTGGTCCTGTTGTACAGCCGGTTGACATAGTTCATGTCCCCCACCCTGGATTCATGTATATCGTGAAAAAGGCACAGGTACACGGTCTTTTCCCGGTCCGCCCCGGCCATCTTGGCCAGGATATAGCCTATTACCGCGGTGCGGAAACTGTGCTCTGCCACATTTTCCGACCCGGTGCCCAGAAACTGGTAGCCGGTGCGCGGAGTTCTCTTGAGCATGCCCACCTCGTGCAGAAAATCGGCCACACGGGGCAGGTTCAGTTTTGCGGACATATGTTGCGCTTCCTGTACTGTAAAATGTTTCAGGCCAGGCTATGCCTGACCAGGCCTGGATAAATTCATTAAATAGAGTTGCGCTGCTGCGCTTTGCATCCTCAGCTGCGGTAGTCGGAGTTGATGCGGATATATTCGTCAGTAAGATCCGAGGCCATGAGAAAATATTCCCCCTCCCCGGTACCCAGGTCAATATCCACCCGGATATCCCTGGCCGTAAGCAGGGGGGCGAAAACCTCGTCTATATCCATGTCCACCGGTTTGCCCCGGGCAAAAATCTCCTGACCGGCCAGGCTAAGCCTGACTTTCTCCGGATCAAAACCGGCCCCGCTTCTGCCCAGGGCGGCCACAATGCGGCCCCAATTGGGATCGCACCCGAACATGGCCGTCTTCACCAGGCTGGAATTGCCCACCGCCCGGGCCGCCCTGCAGGCATCCAGGCTGTCTGCCGCCCCGGTGATCCGGATATGCATGACCTTGGTCCCACCTTCGGCATCCTTGACAATCTGGTAGGCCAGGTCACTGCATACCTCTTCCAGGGCCTGAAAAGCCCTGTCCCGGTCCCGGCTGGACTGACAGCTCACCCCGGATTCTCCTCCGGCCAGGGCCAGGACGCAATCGTTGGTACTGGTGTCCCCGTCCACGGTAATGGCGTTGAAACTCTGCTCCACGGCCCCGGCCAGCATCTCCTGCCACCGTGGTCCGTCCATTTGCAGATCCGTCAGGACAAAGGCCAGCATGGTGGCCATATCCGGGCAGATCATTCCCGCGCCCTTGGCCATGCCCCAGAAGCGGACCCGGCCCTGGTCCAGGCCTGTCTCCCTGGAGGCGGTCTTGGGAAAGGAATCCGTGGTCATGATGGCCATGGCCGACTGCTCCGGGGTGCATCCTCCCAGGCTTTTCACCAGTTGGGGCAGGCTTTTTTCCCAGACCGGCATGGGCATGCGCATGCCGATAACCCCGGTGGAGGCTGGCAGTATTTCCCCTGGGGAAATATCCAGGTGTCCGGCCAGCATGTCCAGGGTGCTGCGGCAGTCGGCCAGCCCTTCATCCCCGGTACAGGCATTGGCCTGCCCGGCATTGACCAGTACAGCGCGCATGAGATCGCTGCGGTCCAGGTTTTCCCTGCCCACCTGTACCGGGGCGGCCTGAAAGGCATTGGTGGTGAACACCCCTGCGGCCCTGGCCGGAGTCCGGCTGAAAATCAGGGCCAGATCCGGGCGGTCCTTGTACCTGAATCCGGCCTGGACCGCTGCCAGGTCAAAGCCCAGGGGCAACTCCTGCATGTCATGCATCCTTTTTCGTACCCATTTGACAGTCAAAAGTTATTTTAACCATCTGATTTTATTTGCCATAAGTTTGCCTATTCGTCATTCCGGCAAAAGCCGGAATCCAGTGTCTTTTCAAAAGGACAGGAAACTGGATGCCGGATCGAGTCCGGCATGCCTGTCCTGGGCTTGACCCGGGAACGAGGGAACTTTTGACTGTCAAGGTACTAATTTACTGTAAAATTTTACTCCATTGCTCCATAGCCTAACCGCAGCACTTCTTATGCTTTTTGCCGCTGCCGCAGGGGCAGGGTTCGTTGCGGCCCACCTTGGGTTCAGCCCTTCGCTGGGGCTCCTTTTTGACCTCTTTTTGCTCCTCCCCCTTCTGGGGGGCAGCGTAACGCAGGTCTCCCTGCTCCTTGTGCCTGAATCCTTCAACCTCTTCCTTCTTGCGGATCCGCAGACGGCACAGGGCCCGGACCACGTTTTCCTTGATGCGGAAAACCAGATCCTCGAAGAGTTCGTACCCCTCGCGCTTGTACTCCCTTTTGGGGTCGCGCTGGCCGTAGCCGCGCAGGCCGATGCCCTGTTTGAGATGATCCATCTGTAAAAGATGCTCTTTCCAGTTGCGGTCCAGGCTTTCCAGCAGGAAAAAACGCAGCACCTCCTCGTACTGATCCCCGGCATCGGCCTTGAGCTGTTCCAGGTGGGCCTGGATGGCGTTATGGGTCTTTTCCTTGTCCGGGGACTCCACATCCGGGAGCAGTCGCTTGATATTGAAAATCTCTTCCAGACGCCCTGTGAGCATGGAGCGTTCTTCTTCATCCTCCAGGCTGTCCGGAGTGCTTTCGCCCACCGGGGAGTAGACATCGTCCAGTACATCCTGGATCATGTCCTGTACGTACTCCTCCAGGTTTTCCGCGTGCATCAGCTCCCGGCGCTGGTTATAGATAACCGTCCTCTGCTGGTTCATGACATCGTCAAAGTCCAGAAGCTGCTTGCGGATATTGAAGTTGTGCGCTTCCACCTTGGTCTGGGCGTTCTCGATGGCCCGGGAGATCATGTTGTTTTCAATGGGCTGGCCGTCCTCCATGCCCAGCTTGTCCATCATCCCGGTTATACGTTCTGACCCGAAAAGCCGCAGCAGGGTATCGTCCAGGGCCAGGTAAAACCGCGATGAACCTGGATCGCCCTGACGTCCGGCCCTGCCCCGGAGCTGGTTGTCGATACGCCGGCTTTCGTGACGCTCCGTGCCCAGGATGTGCAGGCCTCCCAGTTCGCGCACTCCTTCCCCCAGAACTATGTCCGTGCCCCTTCCGGCCATGTTGGTAGCCAGGGTCACGCGTCCCGTTTCCCCGGCCCGGGCCACGATCTCCGCCTCCCTCTCGTGATGCTTGGCGTTTAAGACCTCGTGGGGAACCTCTCTTTTCTTCAACAGTTTGGACAGGTGCTCGGATTTTTCTATGGAAGTAGTGCCCACAAGCACCGGCTGCCCCCTGGAATGAAGCTCCAGGAGGTCGTCGGCGATGGCGTTGAATTTTTCCTGCTGCGTCTTGTAGACCACGTCCGCCAGGTCCTGGCGGATCATGGGCTTATGCGTGGGAATCACCGCCACATCCAGGCTGTAAATCTCCTTGAATTCCACTGCCTCGGTGTCTGCAGTGCCGGTCATGCCGGCCAGCTTGTCATACAGCCGGAAATAATTCTGAAAGGTGATGGAGGCCAGGGTCTGGTTCTCGGCCTCCACCTTGACCCCTTCCTTGGCCTCCAGGGCCTGGTGCAGCCCGTCTCCGAAACGCCGGCCTGGCATGAGCCTGCCGGTGAACTCGTCCACGATGATTACCTGGCCGTCCTTGACTATGTATTCCGAGTCCCGGGTATAAAGGTAGTGGGCCTTGAGGGCCTGCAGGACGTGGTGCTGATAGGTTATGTTTTCTGGATCATAAAGGTTTTCCAGGCCCAGGATATTTTCCACCCTGTGCACGCCGTCCTCGGTGAGGGTAACGGTCTTGGCTTTTTCATCGATATTGAAGTCCTGGTCCTTTTTCAGTTTGGGCACCACGGAATTCATCCGGGCATAAAGATCCACGGCCACATCCGCCGGACCGGAAATAATAAGGGGGGTGCGGGCCTCGTCGATGAGTATGCAGTCCACCTCGTCCACTATGGCGAACTGCAACTCGCGCTGCACCAGCTGGTAGGCGTAAAACTTCATGTGGTCGCGCAGAAAGTCGAATCCGAACTCATTGTTTGTTCCGTAGGTAATGTCTGCGGCATACGCCTGCCTGCGCTCCTCGTCGCTCATGCCGTGCACCACCACGCCCACATCCATCCCCAGGAAATTGTAGAGACGGCCCATCCACTGGGCATCCCGCCGGGCCAGGTAGTCATTGACTGTGACCAGGTGCACCCCTTTGCCGGTGAGGGCATTGAGCACCACCGGCAGGGTGGCCACCAGGGTTTTACCTTCACCGGTCTTCATCTCGGCAATACGCCCCTGATGCAAGACGATCCCGCCTATGAGCTGCACATCGAAATGGCGCATGCCCAGGACCCGTTGGGATGCCTCCCGGACCACGGCAAATACATGAGGCAGAAGATCATCCAGGGACGCACCGGCCGCTGCCTCCTCTTTCCAGGCCTGCACCCTGGACTGAAGCTGCTCGTCGCTAAGAGACCTTATCTCCTCCTCCAGGGAATTGATGCGCTCCACCAGGGGCCTTAAACTTTTAAGATACCTTTCATTTTTACTGCCGAATAATTTTTTTACTATGCCAAACATTTATTTCCTCTTGCCCCGGAAGCGCCTGAGTCAGCACTTTTTGAGCATTTGTTTACATTCTGACTGCCTGATTTCATCCTGAACCGTCTGTCCCTGAATCTTTACCTCCACACGGGCACAACCTGCTTCTACTCCTCCCAGGCCTCCAGGACATGGATCTCGTTGTTCAATGGATCAATCCTGCCCAGGCGCAACCTGAAAGCCTGGCCCATCATGGTCTTGCCCCCGAAAACCTCGTGCGGGGCCCTGATGAGGATCTGCTCCCGGGGCAGGGATAATACCACCGGACCGCTGTTGTCCACAACTACTCCTGTCCATGTAGTATGCCTGGCCTGCTGTTTGAAATAAAGCAGCTTCCAGTACCTGGGACGAAATTTCTGAATCCGGCCTACCTGCCCCATGCGGGTGTTCATAAAGGGCAGCATTTTCTCCAGCCCGGCCCTGTCCAAAACTGGGCTTCCTGAAAGGGCTGCTGCTATCTGGGCCTGATTTACCAGGTCCACGTACCTGCGCAGGGGAGAGGTTACCGAAGCATATGCACCGGTTCCGATGGATCTGTGGGGACGGGGCCTGGTCTCTGTGAGGGTGGCTCCCAGGGAGCGTATCACCCGGTAAATCTCTTCGGGCTTTTGCCACACCCCGCTGTAATCTCTGGGCAGGACTATATCCTGGGTGCGGTAAAAAAGAGGTATGTCTTTTGACTTTGCCCATCCCGCCAGGACAGTGTTGCAAAGGAGCATGAACTCCGAGACGATGAGATGCGCCCCGGGGTGAGTCACCCCGGGCACAAGGCTGACCAGAGTCTGCCGGGGTGACTTTTCCAGCCTGATGATGGGTTCGTTCTGCTCTATGATTACCGCACCCTGCTCCAGTCTGTTTTTCCGCAGGGTCCTGGCCAGCCTCAGTGCCGAGCCCAGGCTGGAAGCCTGATCCATGGCCAGTTCGTCCTCCACGTCGGCATAGGTCCGGTTGGCCTGCACCCTGACCCAGTCCAGGCGAGGCTGCAAACTATAGACAAAGCCCTGAAAATCCAGTTCCATATCCAGGACCATGGCCGGGCGCACCTGGCCCTGGTTCAGACTGAACATTTCTTCAGCCAGCACCCTGGGCAGCATGTCGCTTTTGCCCTCGGGCAGATAGAGGCTGGAAACCCTGTGGCCCACAGCCAGGTCCAGCCCTGAGCCGAAAGTCCAGTAAAGGCCCGGACCGGCCAGAGCCAGGGTCAGGGAGTAGCCGCCTGCATGCTCCCGGATATTAAAGGCGTCGTCAATATCCCGGGTGGAGGCGGAGTCGATGCTTATGAGTCCGTCAACTCCCGGGGGGCCCTTTTCCTGGTCCAGCTTCCGGTCCAGTTCCTGGATCTGGGGGGCATGCGGCTTTGACCAGGAATCCTCCCAGGCATAATCAGCCTGCTCCAGCATGTAATTGTAGTGTTCCGGATAAATGCCCCAGGCCCTGGCCAGGATAAAAGGCAGATGAGGGTCCTGGGGCAGGCCTGCGGAAAGCTTGCTCCACAGGTCCTGGGTCTGGGAATCCTCGGGATTTTTTATGCGCTGGACCAGAATATCCTTAAGCTGTCCGGTTACCTCCGGATCTTCAGGTTCCGCCTGTTGGCCGGGAGAAAATGTACCCGAATGCAGCTTCTTGAAAAAATCTCTGCCGATGCTTACCAGGCGCTCTCTTTCCCGGTGCAGGCGCTCCTCCTCCATCTTTTTTTCGGCTGTTTCCCGGGAATAAACCTCAAAATCCGGAGGAGAAAACTTGAAATGCGTCCTGGCCTGGAGCATGGCCCGGCCCAGTGCGGCTGTCCGGTCCGCATCCGGCTCATCCCACATAAGGCCTGCAAACCAGAAAATGGAGGCCTGGACGATCTCCCCCTGGGCCATGGACCATACGTCCATTACGTCCAGATCCTCCTGAATGCTGTTTCTCTTCTGATGATGCTCCTGCAGAAGCTGCAGCACTTCCTGCCTGGACAGGTCCGGCGTGTATGCCGGTCCTGTCCAGGGCATGACCCTTGCGGCCGGCAGTTTGACTTCACGCTGGTTTATGTTCAGCACCCTGACCCTGGGGGGCTGGACCTCCTGGATCCAGGATACTATAGGCTGGTTGTTCTGCAGGTATTCCACCACCTGCCCGGGACGCAGTTCTGCGCTATGAGGCTTGTAATCGCTCAAAGGCCTCGCCTTTAGTGTTTAAATGACCGCTGGCCGGTAAATACCATGGCTGCCTGGGGCCGGGCCTCGTTGAGGGCCTGGATGACCTCGTGATCGCGCATGGATCCTCCCGGCTGGGCAATGGCGGTGATCCCCTGTTCCAGGGCCAGGTCCACCCCGTCCCTGAAGGGAAAAAATCCATCTGAAACCATGACCGCTCCGGGGAGATCCGCTCTTTCCGTGCGGGCCTTTTCTTCCACTGCAGCAAGCAGATCTCTGGCCTCGGGGTCCCTGCCGGCCTTCTCTTTTGCCTGGTATATGGACTGGCCGGTCTGTCTGAAAATCTCCATGTCCATGTACTTGGTATAGGCCTTGTGAATGGTCAGGTCCACACATCCCACCCGGTCCTGCTCCCCTGTGCCTATGGACAGGGTACGGCCATCCCGGGCAAAGAGCACGGAATTGGAAGTAACTCCCGCCTCCACCGCCCACGCGAACAGCAGGTCTTCGGTTTCGCGCTGGTCAGGATGCCTGGCGCTTACCGTCAGATCACCGCTTTGGGCCTGGGCCGGGATGAAATCTTCCGGCTCGCGCATGCGGCTGGTAAAGGAGAACTGGACGATCACCCCGCCGTCCTGCAGGGACTTGACATCCAGAAAGGGATAGTGGGAGAACTCCTGCAGCCTGCCCAGGCCGGACATCTTGATAATGCGCAGGTTCTTGCGGGTCTTGAGCTTTTCCAGGGCCCCCGGTTCGAAATCCGGGGCCGCAACCACCTCCAGATAATTATCCGCAAGAAACTCGGCTCCGGGCAGATCTACCGGCCTGTTGAGCACCACCGCCCCGCCGAAGGCAGCGATACGGTCGGAATAGTAGGCCTTGTGCAGTACATCCAGCACCCCTTCACTGGACCAGGCCGCCCCGCAGGGATTGTTGTGTTTGAGAATAACCGCCGCCGGCTTCTTGTGCAGGTATTGCAGGATATTGATCCCGTTATCCACATCGGTGAGATTGATCTTGCCGGGATGTTTGCCTGCCTGGAGCATGTCGTCTTCGGTAATGGCTGAAACCAGACCCTGGCCCGCACCCTTGAACTTCACCCCGCCAAGCTCCAGGCCGCCCTCCACCGGCTCATACATGGCCGCTGCCTGGTCCGGATTTTCCCCGTAGCGCAGACCCCTCTCCTGATCCTGGACCACCCAGGTCCTTTTGCGCATCTTGATTTCCTGATCCCCGAGCTTTATACTCATTTCCCTGGGAAAAGGATCTTCTTTAATGTCCCTGTACATCTTTCTCAAATCCTGCATGTTGTCCATCCTCCTAAATATGCTTTTTCGGGGTTGCTCAAGAGACTTTTTTTACTTAACACAGGCCTGTTGCCGGAGCAAACTTTTTCAAACCAGCAACCCGGAAGGACGGTTCACAAAAAATGTGCAGAGAAAAACTGCTGAACAGATACAAAATTCTTGATTTCTAAGGATGGCAAGCAGTTATGGAAAAGGTTCTCAAGAAACTGGCCGACGAACTCAACAGCCTGGACGAGGCTTCACTTATCAGCCTGTGGGACAAGTATTACCAACGGGTGCAGAACTTCACCCCCAGTCGGGAATGGGAGGAGGACATCCTGATCTTGTCCATGATTCAGTCCGTGCGCTGGAAAAACCAGCTCTTCAACCAGTGCCTGAGCCGGCAGTCCGCAACTCCTTCCCAGCGCGAAGATAAAAAGGACCTATTGCGGCCAGTCAGAAGGGACAAGGTCAAGAAATCCGCCAAGGTGCTCAGCTTCAAACCCAGGCAGTAGGGCCTGACCGTAGAGTATGCTGTAGTAATATCGAACATTTTCAACAAAATTAACAGCTTCGTACCCCCGGGCATAGCCCCGGCGCACAGTCTGGTAATATTCTTTGTAGCTTAACAGGGGATAAGCCTTCTTCAATCCGCTCCACGAGTCAGGGTTGAAACCATGGCGCTCAGCCAGAGTCCTGGCATCATAAACATGCCCCAGGCCCTGGTTGTATGCAGCCAGGGCCATGAACCATTTGTCCCAGGATGTAATACCTATCCGATCCATGCGTTCCCCGAGCTTATACAGATATCTTGCTCCCCCTGCGATGCTCTGGTGAGGGTCCAGGCGGTCTTCTATCCCCAGAAACTCGGCCGTTTGGGCAGTAATCTGCATAAGCCCCCTGACCCCGGTGTGGCTTGTGGCTCCTGGATCAAAGCGGGATTCCTGATAGATAATCGCCACCAGAAACAGGGGATCAAGGTTGTAGCGCTGGGAAACTTCCCTGATAGTGTCTGCATACTTGGGCAATTCGTTAATCAAAGTTTGCTGAAAATGCCTGAGTTCATAAGGGTCCTGGGTTTCAGGGTAAAATCCCAGGTACTTCTCCTGGATCCCTTCCAGCACTCCCGAATCCTTGATATCTCTCCAGAAATCCTGGAATTTGTGGTCCAGGTTCATGTAATCACTGCTCCAGAGCCAGCTGAGGGCGTATGTCTTATCCAGGGACGCGCTTCTGCGTACCTCAGGATACAAACTTTTCCAGAACATGTAGTTTTTTTCATCCTTGATGCCGAAACGGAACCTGCGTTCAGCCAGGGCGTTGAAAAAATCCTTTCCAGGATCAGGTCTTTTGGAAGGCTCCAGTTCACACTGCAGAACTTGGCGCATGTCCTGCAAAATTTTGTCAAAAGCCGACCTGCCGGGTACAACCACTTCGGTGGAGCAAAGGTCCTCCAGGTCTCTCAAGGGATAACGCCACTGGTTGTGCAGGACGAGAAAACTGCCTTCCATATACACCGGTCCTTTTTTGAGGGCCTTGACTTCCGGGATCTGCATGCCCGGTACAGGCAGGAGAAGATGCAGATCATGGTTTATAAGTTTTTCCAGGCCCTGCCTGTAATCCTGCACCTCCACCCAGACCGGGGTCAGGTCGTTGCGGCTGCAGAAAAGATCCACAAGTTCGCGGTCCAGCCCAGGACCGTAAGGACTCAGCACTGCATCTACTCTATGGGAAGGCTTGAAGCCGATTCTGATTGTTTCTTCAGTCCACTGGCGCTGCTCCAGGCGGTAATGGTACTCATACCAGAAGATTAAAGCCCCCTGAACCAGCAGCAGAAAAATTATCGCAGCCAATTCTTTTGCGGAGGTAAAGTAATGAAAACGGAGGGTCATATCGGCGCAGACTCCTTAACCGGCAAAAACTTTATGGCAAAGTGGTCCATTTAAAAACTCTACTTTATTTAGAGGCAAATGGCAAACCTGGACATCACAGGGCGCATTGACTTTGTCTGTTTGCTATTTTAAACATACAGGCTATTTGCAGAAAACCAGGAGTTAATGGCTGGTTTGATTCCGGGCCGGGATGCACTGCAAGATACAGTACCGCAGAGATTACGGAGGCTCATTAATGTCCAGTATCGTTGTATTCGGAACCCAGTGGGGTGATGAGGGTAAGGGAAAAATAGTCGACCTGCTTACTGAGCGGGCCCATGTCATTGTCAGGTTCCAGGGAGGCAACAATGCCGGACATACCCTGGTCACCAGGGACAAAAAATATATACTGCATTTGATCCCTTCAGGGATCCTGCACCCGGACAAACTCTGCCTCATCGGCAACGGGGTGGTTCTGGACCCGGAAATTTTGTGCAGAGAAATGGATGACCTGCATCAGGGAGGAATAGAGATCACCCCGGCGAGCCTTGGGATCAGCAAAAAAACCCATCTCATAATGCCTTACCACAAGGAACTGGACAGGGCCAGGGAACAGGCCAAGTCCGGCAAGGACAGAATAGGCACTACGGGCAGAGGCATCGGTCCATGCTACGAGGACAAGATGTCCCGAGTGGGAATCAGGGCCGGAGACATGCAGGACAGGGAGCTTTTACTGGCCAAAATTAAAAAGGCCCTGCCGGAAAAAAACGCCCTGCTGGAGAACCTGTACAAAGACATCCCCCTTGAGGCTGAAGAGGTGATGCAGACCATATCTCCTTACACAGACAGGCTGGTGCCCTATTTAACCGATGTCTCCCTAAAGATCCAGGAGGCCAGGGAATCGGGAAGAACGGTAATGTTCGAGGGCGCTCAGGGGGTGCAACTGGATATTGATCACGGAACATACCCCTTTGTAACCTCGTCCAATACCATCACCACCAACGCCTCCGCAGGCACCGGGAGTTATTACAGCATGGACGAGGCCATCGGCGTGGTCAAGGCCTATACCACCAGGGTTGGACAGGGCCCCTTCCCCACCCAGCAGGACAACGACGTGGGAGAACACATGCAGGTCCAGGGAGCGGAGTACGGCTCCACTACAGGACGCAAAAGACGCTGCGGATGGCTGGATCTGGTTATCCTTAGAGAGGCGGTGAGAATTTGCGGCCCTACCGCTCTGGCCATTACCAAGCTGGACGTCATGAGCGGCCTGGATACCATCAGGGTCTGCACCGCGTACAAGTACCGGGGGCAAGAGATCCTTTATCCTCCACAGGAAGAAAACGCCATGTCCATGGTAAGGCCCGTATACCAGGAACTGCCGGGGTGGAGTGAAGATATAAGTCTATGCAGCAACCGCCGGGACCTGCCCCGGAATGCGCGCATGTATATCGAGCATATTGAAGATGCTTTGAAAACACCGGCAAAAATAATCTCAGTGGGTCCGGACCGGGAACAGACCATCAGATAGCCAAAAAAACCCTGGTTTTATACTGACCATGTCTTCAACACTGTCAACAGCCATCCAGGAACAGAACAATGCAGCCCGGCTTCTTCTCAGGCTGGCGGAAAATCCGCCCTGCAGCCTGGTTCTTGAAGGCGGCCACCAGACACAGAGAAGCGCTCTTGCCGGATACCTGCTAAAAGCCCTGCACTGCAAATACCCCGGACCTGGTCCGTGTCTGGAATGCGACATGTGTGTCAAGATAGAGGCTGATGCCTTCAGGGACCTTTTCCGGCTCACCCCCCTGCAAGGCCTTTCTGTGGATGAAATCCGGGAAATCAGGCCCGCTCTTTCCCAGAGCCCTCATCACGGCTGGCGGATGGTGGTGGTGGAGGAGGCAGGTGAAATGAACGCTTCCTGCGCCAATGCGCTCCTCAAAGCTGTGGAAGAGCCGGTAACCAGGAATATTTTTGTTTTTCTGGCCAATGAAAGGCAGTCCATCCTGCCCACCATTGTCTCCAGAAGTTTTGTACTCACCCTGGGGCGTACCCCCGGGGCAGGCCTTGAGCCCGGGCATGAAGGGCTGTATTCGGATTTCAGCGGTTTTGTGGTTCATGGAAAAGGCTTTATGCACAAATGCTCCAAAAAGGATAGTTTCGACCTCAGTGGAGCCAGGCGGTTCCTGGTGAGAATCCGCCTGGACCTTGCCCGGGGCATGCGGGGGGAGGAAAGTCTGTTTCAGGACATTGAACCTGTAAAGGCCCACAGTATGATTCTGTCCCTGCAAAAGGCTGAGCAGGCCTTGTCATACAAAGTGCGCACCGACCTTGTGATGCAGTGGCTGGCCCTGAACACCTGGAAGATTTTCAATAAAAAACAATAAGCATCTGTATGCTGCTCATTATTTCTGCCCCCGGGCAAAGGAGAACCCCATAATCTTATGTTTACTGAACAGGATATTTATCTCTACAAGCAGGGAAGACACTTTCGCCTGTACAAGCACCTGGGAGCTCAGGTGGTCATGCACGGTGGAGTACGCGGAACCTACTTCGGGGTCTGGGCCCCCAATGCGGAAAGGGTCAGTGTCGTGGGAGATTTCAATTACTGGGACAACACCACCCATCACCTGAATGTCCGCGGGGACGGTTCCGGCATCTGGGAGGGGTTTGTGCAAGAGGCCATGCCCGGTCACAAGTACAAGTACCATATTCAGTCCAGATTTCAGGGCTACAAGGCGGACAAGGGCGATCCCTTTGGATTTTACTGGGAAACCGCTCCCAGCACCGCTTCCATCATCTGGCAGATGGACTACCAGTGGGGAGATGAAGAGTGGATGCAAAACCGCCGGGAAATAAACCGCCAGGACAAGCCCCTTTGCATTTACGAAATGCACCTGGGTTCCTGGATGCGGGACCCCGATAACCCTGACAGACTCCTCAGCTACCGGGAGATTGCCGACAGGCTGCCAGGCTATCTCCTGGATATGGGATTTACCCACGTGGAATTCATGCCTGTGGCCGAGCATCCCTTTTACGGGTCATGGGGTTACCAGATCCTGGGCTTTTTCGCCCCCACCAGCCGCTACGGCACTCCCCAGGACTTCATGTACCTGATAGATATCCTGCACCAGCACGGCATAGGGGTCATCCTGGACTGGGTGCCCTCCCATTTTCCCACTGACGAGGTGGGCCTGGGTTTTTTCGACGGCACCCACCTGTACGAACATATGGACAGGCGCAAGGGTTTTCATCCGGAATGGAAGAGCTACATATTCAATTACGGACGCAATGAGGTAGTCAGCTTTCTTATAAGCAATGCCCTGTTCTGGCTGGACTATTACCACATAGACGGTCTGCGCCTGGACGCTGTGGCTTCCATGCTCTACCTGGATTACGCGCGAAATGACGGGGAATGGGAGCCCAACGAGTTCGGAGGCAATGAGAACCTGGACGCCATCAGCTTTCTCAAAAACCTCAACAGCGAGGTTTACCGTTCCTATCCTGATGTACAGACCTTTGCCGAAGAATCCACCTCCTGGCCCATGGTTTCCCGGCCTACATATGTAGGGGGGCTGGGATTCGGTTACAAATGGAACATGGGCTGGATGAACGACACCCTGAGCTACATGAGCAAAGAGCCCATATTTCGCAAATATCACCACAACCAGATGACTTTCAGCATCTGGTATGCTTTTACCGAAAATTTCATCCTGCCCCTGTCCCATGATGAGGTGGTGCATCTCAAAGGATCACTGGCCAAAAAAATGCCCGGGGACGACTGGCAGAAACTGGCCAATCTGCGCCTTCTACTGGGATACATGTATGCCCATCCAGGCAAGAAACTTCTGTTCATGGGGGCTGAAATGGCCCAGTGGACTGAATGGAACCATGACCAGAGCCTGGACTGGCATCTTCTGCAATATGACCCGCACAGGCAGGTGCAGGACTGGCTGCGCGAGGTCAATGCCCTGTACTGCAGCCGCCCCCAGCTTTATGAGCAGGATTTCCACCCCGGGGGCTTTGCCTGGATCGACTGCACCGATGCGGATGGCAGCGTATTGTCCTTTATCCGCCGGGACAAAAACAGATCCTCACTGGTCATGGCCGCAAATTTCACCCCTGTGCCCAGACATGAGTATATCCTGGGAGTTCCGGGAGCGGGACCGTGGAAGGAAATACTTAACAGCGACGAGGCCCGGTTCGGAGGTTCCCACCAGGTCAACCCGGATGTCCATCATGCCCAGCAGATACCGGCCCATGGCTATTCCCACCGCCTGATCCTGACCCTGCCCCCCCTGGGCATAATCTTCATGGAGCAGATCCCATGAAGAGGCTAAACGGCATACTCCTGCACATCTCATCTCTTCCAGGACCGTACGGATCTGGCGACATGGGTCCTCATGCCTACCGCTTCGTGGATTTTCTGGCCGACAGCAAGCAGAAGATCTGGCAGATTCTGCCTCTAAATCCCACTACACCCGGAACCGGCAACTCCCCCTATTCCAGCTACAGCGCATTCGCCGGCAACCCCTTGTTTATCGATCCCCAAGCGTTGAAGGACAAAGGTCTTCTTGACCCCCGGGACATCAGTGATCTGCCAGACTTTCCAGAACACCGTACTGATTATGAACTGGCCGGAGATTTTAAAAAATATTTGCTTACCAAGGCCTTCCAGCGCAACAGAGAAAATCTGGAGAATGGTTCCAGGTTTGAGCTGTTCTGCCGGTCTCACGCCTTCTGGCTGGATGATTTCGCCCTGTTCAGCGCCTTGAAGGAACACTTCAGCGGAGCACCGTGGTACAGGTGGCCAAGGGAGATAAGACTGCGCCATCCAGAAGCAGTTCAGGATTTTAATAATCAACTGTCAAATGAAGTACTTCGGGAAAAATTTTCTCAGTATCTCTTTTTCAGCCAGTGGCAGCAGCTTAAAACCTACGCCAACAACCAAAACGTACTTATCTTCGGAGATCTGCCCATTTACGTGAGCATGGACAGCTGCGACGTCTGGTCCAACCCGCACCTCTTTTTGCTGGACCAGGAGAAAAACCCCACCAGAGTTGCCGGTGCTCCTCCGGATTATTTCAGCGAAACAGGACAGTTATGGGGTAATCCCATTTATGACTGGGAAGAATGCGCCCGGGAAAATTATCAGTGGTGGATCAAGCGCATAAGGCAGAACCTGGTCATGTTCGACCTGCTGCGCTTTGATCATTTCCGTGGGTTTGCCTCCTACTGGAGCATACCCGCAGGTGCAGAAACTGCTGTTGAAGGGCAATGGGTAAAGGGACCGGGGCACCATTTCTGGTCTGCTCTGACCAGTGAAATCTCCCCGGCGCATTTCGTGGCTGAGGACCTGGGATACATTACTGAAGACGTTCTGGAATTAAGGGACAGATTCGGGCTGCCCGGAATGAAGATCCTGCAGTTCGCCTTTGGCGACGATATGCCTACAAACCCTTATATACCCCACAACCATATCCCCAATTGCGTTATCTATCCGGGAACCCACGACAACAACACGGTCAGGGGATGGTTCGAAAGTGAACTGGATAAACAGTCCAGAACCAGGCTGCGCGAGTATACCGGCCGAAGGCTCGATGCAGATAATATTTCCCGAGAAATAATACGCATGGCCATGTCTTCACCTGCTAGACTATGTGTGCTGCCCATGCAGGACGTGCTCGGACTGGACGGCCGTTTTCGCATGAATACACCTTCCATTGCCAGGGGCAACTGGGAGTGGCGGGTAAAAAGTGCAGAAATTAGCATTGATATCAAGGAATTTTTGCTCTACTTTACCACCATCTACGGAAGAGATAACCACTATGACTCCGGTATGGACTTTCAAGCTGGAGATGAATTAGCCCTGAAAACAGAGGGGGTTCAAAATGAACGCATTTAGACTGCTTTTTCTGTTGCTGGTTTTTGCCGCTGTAATGCTCGGCCTGAGCCAAAACACAGAAACACTGGGGCTGAAAGCCCCGCTGGAGCTTGACTTATGGTTCACTGAACTTGCTTTTCCCCAAATGGCCATGTATATAATTGTATTTTTGTGTTTTTTGCTGGGTATAATTTTCGGAGTCATCACCTTTTTCCCTGCCAACAGGGAGGCCAGGGAAAAATTGAAAATACAGCGCAAAAAATTAAGGCTTTTGCAGGAAGATCTCAAGACCGCCGAAATGGAGCGGGCCAGGCACATAATGAAGCGCCAGGAGAAAATAACCCCTGATGAAGAAGCCTTTAAGGATGAAATTGTCAGTTCAGCCTCCTCCAGGGCCTGGGGCAAGGCAGCCATGGCCGGATGTGTTGTTCTTTTCGTCATCCTTATTGCTCTTTACTACTACGGCCATACAGAATTGGAAAAAGTTCATAAGCAGGCTTCCGCCACTAAAGAAAAAACTACCGGCATGATTGAAGAAAACCGGAACATCCTGGACAGTCTGGACAGTGATTTCAGGGTCGCGGATCAAAAACTAGGACAACTGGACAGTGATTTCAGGGATGAGGCAGCCAAGCTTCAGGAACGCACCATAAGCATACAGGAAATGCTGGAAAAGCATTCCAGGGAAATTAGCAAGCTACAGCTCATGCAGGCGGAGACACGCGATTACCTGACTCTTATGCAGCTGGAACAGCACCAGCGCACTCTGGATTATCTGAAGCGGGTGGCAGAAACCGATGAAAATATGCAGCCCCTGCTGGATGCTGCCGACGAAGTGCGCGAAGCCCTGGAGTATTACCGGGAAAAGCTGGATTAATCCTGGTCAGAATTAAGGTTCTGCAGGCGGACCCCTATGGCCCCCGGGTTGGGGTGAATATCCTGGATTTCTTCCAATACTGCTTTTGCCTGGTCCATTTTGTCCTGCTCCAGCAACACTTGGACCAGAAGCATGCCGACCCTGCAAATGTATTCATTACCGGCATTCAGGCTGTATGCTTTGGACAAAATCTCCCCGGCCTTGGTGAGATCATTTTCCAGGTAATAAGATTTACCCCGGGTATAATTAATCATGGAGCACAGGTCGACATCTGTTTCGCCTGAACAGTCAGAAAATTTTTCCAGGTCCTCCCGGACCATTTCAAATTCCCGCAGCTGAATACCTGTTTTGGACATGTAAAGAGCTGCTTTTTTCTTGTCCTTCCTGG
The DNA here is from genome assembly GCA_003553695.1 of Desulfonatronospira sp. Taxonomy (GTDB): domain Bacteria; phylum Desulfobacterota; class Desulfovibrionia; order Desulfovibrionales; family Desulfonatronovibrionaceae; genus Desulfonatronospira. The sequence continues at coordinate 33,388 of PWFB01000160.1, read as the reverse complement.
ATTCTGCCAGTTCCATGTTCTTTTTCCAAAACCGGCGACTTTCCAGTGGCTGCCCCAGTTTTTCGTATGTGGCTGAAATTCTGGCATTGATATCCAGGATTTTGTCCAGATACCCGTTGTATTCCATCTGCATGGCCTTTAATATATCCAGCCCCCCCTGCACGTCATTATATATATCCATCCTGATGCTTAAAAGCCGATTCCAGGCCTGATACCTTTTCCGGCCTTTCTCTACTTCGTCAATATACTGCTGATACAATGTTCCGGCCTGATTGAACTGGCCTGTGGAAAAATAATATTCCGCCCGGTGGAAATAATCATTGTCATCTTTTTGTTCCAGACATCCCGGAAGCATTAAAGACAAAAGGATGGGAACAATTATACAACTCAGCCATTTCATACATATAACTTTTTTACTGCTCTTCTTTATCACTGTTAAGGTTCTGTTCCGGGATGATCAGGTCTGCACAGATGACTCTCTGGTCATTTTCAAGATCAACCATCTTTACTCCCTGAGTGGAGCGTCCCACAGAGCGGATATCGCTGGTGCCAAGTCTGATGATCTTATTGGCCGAGGTAAAAATAATCAGCTCTTCCTGAACTGAAACAGGCAGTGAACTGACCACCTTGCCTGTCTTGGACGTTACCTTCATATTGATCAGTCCCATGCCTCCCCTGGACTGTACCTTGTACATATCCAGACTGGTCTTTTTCCCGAAACCCTTTTCCGAAATGGTAAAAAGCTCCCTTGCTTCCCCCGGGTCCAGTACAGCCCCGGAAACCACCTCGTCGCCCAGGCGCAATGAAACCCCCTTCACTCCGGCGGCGTTTCTGCCCACTGCCCGGAGTTCCCTGCATGCAATGCGAATGGCCAGGCCATTGAGTGTGGTCAAAATTACCTCGGATTCATCTTTTACCACCTTGACGCCTATGAGTTCATCGCCCGGTTTGAGATTAAGGGCAATCAAACCCAGGGAGCGCATATTCTTGAACATCTCAATGGATGTTTTCTTGACCATGCCTTTTCTGGTCACAAAAAGAAAATAGTGTCTCTGGTGAAAGTTACGCTCGGAAAGTGCTGTGGCAATATATTCATCGTTTTCCAGTGGAAGCAGGTTCTTTATGTGCACTCCCCTGGCCGTGCGCGATCCCTCTGGAATTTCATGGGCCTTAAGGAGATAGGCCTTGCCTTTGTTGGAAAAGAGGTAAATATCCTTATGATTGCTGGTGGTAAAAAGAGTGGTAATAAAATCGCTGTCTCCGACATTGGCTCCGGCTATTCCCTTGCCTCCTCTTTTCTGCTGATGATAATACTCAAGTAAGGTACGCTTGATGTATCCATTCCTGGACAAAGTGACCACCACTTCCTGATCCGGTACCAGGTCCAGCACATCTATGCTGTCCGGATCCTGCTCCAGGATACGTGTTCTGCGGGGCGTAGCGTAGGTATTCTTGATTTCCTGCAGTTCTTTTCTGATTTCACCTTTGAGTACATCGATATTTTCCAGGATACTTTTTAAAAATTCAATCTGCTGCAACAGATCCCTGTATTCCTGCAGCAGTTTTTCCCGCTCCATATTGGTCAGCCTTTGCAGGCGCATATCCAGTATGGCCTGGGCCTGAACAGCGCTCAGGGAAAAACTGTTCATGAGTTTTTCTTTGGCTTGGGCTCCGGTGGAGGACGACCTGATGAGACGGACCACCTCGTCGATATTATCCAGGGCTATCTGCAACCCTTCCAGAATGTGCGCCCTGTGTTCCGCCTTTTGCAGGTCATGTCTGGATCGCCTGAGAATAACCTCTTTTCTGTGCTCCAGGAAATATTCCAGGACCTGCTTTAAATTCAAAAGCTGCGGACGGTTGTTGACCACGGCCATCATATTGATGCCGAAGCTGGTCTCCAGGGCGGTAAGTTTGTACAGCCTGTTGATGATTACATCCGTAATGGCCCCCTTTTTAACATCTATGACTATACGGATTCCGTTGCGGTCGGATTCGTCCCGCAAGTCGGAAATGCCCTCTATTTTTTTCTCGTTTACCAGCCCGGCTATTTTTTCCACCAGGTTGGCTTTGTTCAGGGCGTAGGGAACTTCTTTGACCACAATGGATTCATGTCCCTTGGCCCTGGTCTCCACGTCCAGTCTGGAGCGGATTTTAAAGCTTCCCCGGCCTGTCCGGTAGGCCTCCAGAACTCCTTTGAGGTTGTAGATATATGCACCGGTGGGCAGATCCGGGGCCTTGATATGCTCCATGAGCTGGGAGATGCTCGTTACCGGCTTGTCCAGCAAGAGCAGCAGGGCATCTATCACTTCTCCCAGGTTATGCGGAGGGATATTTGTGGCCATTCCAACAGCTATGCCTGAGCTGCCGTTGACCAGGATATTGGGCACCCTGGCCGGCAGCACCTCGGGTTCGTTCAGGGTGTTGTCGTAATTGGCCCGGAAGTTGACCGTGTTTTTTTCGATATCAGCCAGAAACTCACCGGCAAGCCTGGACATGCGGGCCTCTGTGTAGCGCATGGCTGCAGGGGCGTCCCCGTCAATGGATCCGAAGTTGCCCTGTCCATCCACCAGGGGATCGCGCATATTGAAATCCTGGGCCATGCGCACCAGGGCATCATACACGGCGGAGTCACCGTGGGGATGGTATTTACCGATGACGTCACCCACCACCCTGGCAGATTTTTTGTAGGGGCGGTTATAGGTGTTGCCAAGCTCATGCATGGCAAAGAGTATCCGTCTGTGAACAGGTTTGAGCCCGTCACGGACATCCGGGATGGCCCGGCCGATGATTACGCTTAAGGAGTATTCCAGGTAGGATTTCTTGATTTCCTGTTCAATGCTGATATTGCTCAATTCTAGGCTCCGGGAATTTATTTGATTTTGCAGTTGTTTTCATCCGGAATAATATTTTCAAGGCTAAATATCCAGGTCCGCAACTTCCAGGGCGTTTTTCTCGATAAACTCCCGTCTTGGCTCCACCTTGTCTCCCATAAGCCTGGAAAAAAGATCGTCAGCCAGTTCGGCGTCCTCCACGTTTACCCTGAGCATGGTCCTTTTCTCGGGATCCATGGTGGTATACCACAGCTGCTCCGGGTTCATCTCTCCCAGGCCCTTGTAGCGCTGTATATTTATACCTTTGTGCGCCAGCTCAAAGACCTTGTCCAGTAATGGAAAAATTCCGCGCACCTCTATGGTTTCCTTGTGGCTGAGGATTTCAAATCCCAGGCCGGGGTTATTTTGCAAAGTATCCTGGTAAATATTGTGCGCCTTTTTATAAAGCCCGGAATTGAAAAATTCTATACCCAGGCGGATGCCGTGCTCGTTTCGATCCGTAAAGACCAGGAAATATCTTTTTTCAATATCGCTTTCCTCTTTTTCTAAAGTTGTTACAAATCCTTTGCCGGACATAAAATTGATAAAATCAGAGCTGTCTTCATATACAAAATAGACCGGATGCAGTCTTGATCCATACTCCAGCAGGCTTTGAAACAGCTCCTCCTTGATACCCATGTTTCCGGCATCTTGAAAACTGTCTTTCAGTGAAACCAGGTTCTTAATAAGCTCAACCATCTCATCCCGGGTGTATTCCAGCCCGTTTTCCGTCTTGATGGAAATTTCTTCATATACACGGTTGAGCAAAAAATCGTGCATGGATTTTTCATCGCTTATGAACTGCTCAAAATTGCCCTTGTGCACGCGGTACAGAGGAGGCTGGGCTATGTACAGATATCCATGCTCGATGAGCTGGCTGAACTGCCTGAAGAAAAAGGTAAGAAGAAGTGTGCGGATATGTGCGCCATCCACATCTGCGTCGGTCATGATCACGATCCTGTGATATCTGAGCTTGCTAATATCCAGTTCTTGGTCCCCTACACCAGCTCCCATGGCGGTAATCAGAGCCTTTATCTCGTTATTTTCCAGAATTTTTTCAAACCTGGTCTTCTCCACGTTCAGGATTTTTCCCCGCAAAGGTAAAATAGCCTGGTGCTTGGGGTTTCTCCCCTGCTTGGCTGATCCCCCTGCGGAATCTCCCTCGACAATAAAAAGCTCAGATTCTGCCGGGTTTTTACTCTGACAGTCAGCCAGCTTCCCAGGCAGAGAATAATCGGAAAGAGCACCTTTTCGGCGCACCAGTTCCTTGGCCTTGCGAGCAGCCTCCCTGGCCCGGGCTGCATCCACTACCTTTTCCACGATAATGCGGGCGTCCTTGGGATTCTCGTTTAAAAAAGCGCTGATCCTTTCATAGGCTATCCCGGAAACATATCCAGCTAGTTCGCTGTTGCCCAGTTTGGTCTTGGTCTGCCCTTCAAACTGTGGATCCGGAATCTTAACGCTGATTATGCTGGTAAGGCCCTCACGGACATCATCTCCGGAAAGCCTTTGTTTCAGTTTCCTGGGCAGATCCTGGGCATGCTGGATATAGTTATTGATTGCTCTGGTCAGGGCGGAACGCAGGCCGTTTAAATGCGTACCGCCTTCAACGGTACGTATGTTGTTGGCAAAAGAGTATACATGTTCCTTGTATCCGGTCTTGTACTGCAAAGTCAGTTCCATTGATACGTTGTGCACTTCGCCGCTGGCATAGATCACCCTGTGCAGTCCACTGTCCTTGTTAACGTTTTTAATAAAGGAGAGAAGTCCACCATCGTACTTGAAAACATCGCTTTTCTGATAGCGCTCGTCCTGAAATTCTATCCTCAGGCCGCTGTTTAAATAGGCAAGTTCTTCAAAGCGCTTGGACAGAGTATCATATTCGAAATCAAGGGTGGAAAATATCTCTTCATCGGGTCTGAATTTTATGGTGGTTCCCCTGCTGGACGTGGGACCTTCATGGCGCAGCTTGGTAACCGGTATTCCCCTTTCAAACTTTTGAAAATACTTCTCCCCTTCCCTGCGCACAGTAACTTCCAGGTATTCGGAAAGAGCATTAACCACTGAGACGCCTACTCCGTGAAGCCCCCCGGATACCTTATAGCTGGTATTGTCAAATTTTCCCCCGGCATGAAGAACGGTCATGACCACCTCCAGGGCAGGTCTATTTTCCTTTTCATGCCAGTCCACCGGGATACCCCGGCCGTTGTCCGATATGGTCACGCTGTTGTCCATATGCACAGTAATGCGCACATTATCGCAATAACCGGCCATGGCCTCGTCAATGCTGTTGTCCAGGACTTCGTATACCAGGTGCTGCAGACCTCTTATATCTGTAGATCCAATGTACATGGCCGGTCGTTTCCTGACCGCAGTCAGCCCTTCCAGAACCTGAATACTCTGAGCTGTATAATCTCCGGTATTTTTAGAGTTCTCCTGCAAAATTTTATTATTCATTTTTTATTCCATTTCTTCTTCGGTGTAATAGGTCTCTTCTTCAATCTGTACCGGCATGGTCATGACGTAATAATTTTGATCAACCTCCCCGTTTATCCTGCATGGATCTATAGGACCTGAAAATCTCATTATCACATTATCGTCATCAATGTGTCCCAGAATTTCCAGGAGGCTCTTGGTGTTAAATACCACTTCCCGGAGATCTCCCTTATAACTGCAGCCTACAACCTCCTCTGCTTCTCCTGAATCAACTGCAGTGCTGGTCATGTAAATCTCTTCCTGTCCCAACCTCATGAAAGTGGACATATGAGAATCAGTGTTGAATATAAGTATTCTTTCCAGGGAATCCATGAGATCATTTTTATCAGCTACAAGAGGTTCGCCAAGTTTTTCTGAGTATTTTTTTATAAAATCGCGGTAATTGGGAAATTGGTGCATACTCAAGGGTAGACTGAAACACTCTTTCTTGTCCAAAGTTCTGAAAAAAATCTTTGAGTCAGTGCTAGCTATCTGTATCTCCTTTTCGGGGACCCATTTACGAAGATCCAGCAAATATTTTTTGGCGATCATGATTCCCTTTTCAGGCAGGATTTCCCTTAAATCATTACTCTCATGGATATACAGACTCAGCTGATGCCCGTTAAACGCGCAGAACTCTACATTGTTCTCAGTTCCCGGGGCAATCTTCAGGCAGGTCATCCCCTGCATGGTGTCGTCATCGCTTATGCAGAAAAGACTTTTTTCCAAGATTTCCTTGAACTTGATCCCTGATACTTGGGCCGACGCATTTTCTTCCGGGAATTCATCAAATTCCGGAAACCAGGAAATTTCACTGAGGGGAAGTTTAAAATGTCTTTTTTCCTGCTTAACGTATAAAATATCGTTTTTTTCGTCAGAGTACATGGTTATGGGTCCAGATTTCAATTTTCTTATGAGATCAGTAATTTTTCTTCCAGGCGTACCAATCAAGCCTTCCTCAATGATTTCAGCCCCGTATTCTCCTGAAAATTCCACATTGCTGTCGGTGCTCATGATCCTGACGCTGTCCATATCCGTCTTTAACCAGATGGTTCTCAGATATGCGGCCCCTGTTTTATGCGGAATGAGGTTTGATGCCTTACTTATGCCTTCAACAAAGCTTTCTTTATATATAACTATTTTCATTAATAGTATCCTTAGTAGTCTGTGTTTAAATGTAGAATTTTAACTTAACTGTCCGTATTCTTATAATTTTATATTTCTCAACTTTTTCTGTTGTATCTTTTTTTTGAACCATGTGTTCAAAATTGAAGTGATTTTGAAATACAAATGCTACCAGTTTCAAAAATACTGTTTTTATGTTCATATTTTATTTAACTACCTGAAAACATATAATTATAAGCAACAAGTTATTTGTTGCTTATAAAACATAATTTCATAACCTTTTTTTTGTTATTTGTAAAATAGATTTTTATATATAAATCATTGAAATGTTATCAATTTTTTGATTGCTCTCTTGTTTTTTTTTGAGTTTTTGTTAAATTATTTTTCATCAGTCAACCAGCCGTTGGACTTGCAAGAATCCTTTTTTTAATTTAAAAATCAACAATTATTGATAGTTGATTGTCGCTGGAAACTTTGTTTCCAGTCTGATTTGTTCAATTGTCTCATCATGTTGAGATTAATATCCATAACTAATTCACATCACATAAACAGGAATTATCCATGTCTTCTAATAAGCAGGTATCCAGAACTATTGATGAGATAAATCAAAAAATCAAGTCAGGAAGAGCTGTTGTAGTCAATGCCAGACAGATGGCTTCCCTGGTCAGGGATAAGGGAAAGGTAGGCGCAGCCAAAGAGGTTGATGTCGTTACAACCGGAACTTTTTCTCCCATGTGTTCATCAGGCATGATTTTTAACTTTGCGCAGAAGCCTCCCATGATCAAAGGCCATAAAATATGGCTGGATAATGTCCCCTGTTATGGAGGGCTGGCAGCTGCTGATTCTTTTATCGGTGTAACAGAAACAACGGAAAACGATCCCCTGAACAAGGTTTATCCAGGTACCTTCGCCTATGGAGGAGGGCATGTAATTGAAAATCTCGTCCGGGGAAATTCAGTGCACCTGCGTGTCCAGGGCTACGGCACTGACTGTTATCCTCGAAAGCTCCTGGAAAAGGATGTTACCCTGGGTGAGCTAAAAAGCGCTGTACTCTTCAACCCTAGAAATGCCTACCAGAATTATAACTGTGCAGTAAACCTCACCAACAAGATTAAATATACCTATATGGGACCCCTCCGGGCAAATCTGGGCAATCTCAATTTCGCCACCGCAGGATCTCTTAGTCCTTTATTCAATGATCCATATTTCCTCACCACCGGCCTTGGAACAAAAATTTTCCTCGGAGGAGGTACAGGATATGTAATCGGTGAAGGCACTCAGCACAATCCTGATCCCCCTCGTAATGAACGCGGCATCCCAAAGATGCCGTCAGGAACATTGATGGTTAAAGGCGATTTAAAGAAGATGAACCCCAGATATATTCGCGGAATCAGTTTTGCCGGATATGGATGCTCCCTTTCTGTAGGTCTTGGCATTCCCATTCCAGTGCTCAACGAAGATATAGCCTGGTATACCGGTGTTGACGATGCGGATATCCATATGCCGGTTATTGATTATGGATACGAATACGGAGCAGGAAAGGCAAAGATACTGGCTTATGTAACATACGAGGAACTCCTTTCCGGAAATGTAGAGATCAATGACAAAAAGGTATCCACTGTCCCCCTTACCAGTTACTCCATGTCTCTGGAGATAGCAGATCAGTTAAAGGAGTGGATCCAGGCGGGTGAGTTTTTTCTTACCCAGGCGCAGGATAAAATTGAATCCAACTGACAGGCTGCGTAAATACCTTTTATCCTGTTCTCCCCTGGCTATAGCTCTGTCCGGTGGAATTGACAGCTCAACTCTTACTTTTTTCTGTCATGCAAACGGTATTGAATTTACATCTTATACTTTCAGCGGGGAACACATAACACCTTATGAGATGGAACATGTACAGGGCTGGGTAGCAGAAAATTCCATACCACATGTATTTATACCATGCCGGCCCCTCAATAACCCAAGGGTGGCCTCCAACACCAGGGATCGATGCTATTACTGCAAATATGATCTTTATTCCAGGCTGAAAAGTTCGGTTGATTCCGGTACAACGATTATAGACGGGACCAACGCTTCTGATCTTAAAAAATACAGGCCCGGTCTGTATGCCCTTAATGAACTGGAAATCAAAACTCCCTTTGCAGGCACTGGATTTGACCGCCCTATGGTGGAAAAACTGGCATGGGACATGGGTATGAATATCCCGGTATTTTCCAGGTCCTGTCTTTTTACCCGTTTCCAGTATGGATACCACCTGAATCCCTTACTGGTAAAGAGATTGGGCAGAGCTGAGGACTTTCTACTCAAAGCCGGCATTTTCTCCTTCAGGATAAGGTTTCATACGGACGGTACCATACTGGTGCAAGTGGCTTTTTCTGAAAAAAAAGCCTTTTTAAACATTAAACCAGGTTTTCATGCTTTAATGCAGGAATTATGTTTTTATCCCTACCAGGTGCAATACATGGAATTTAGCAGGATAAGCGGTTATTTTGACCGAGGCTGAGCATACTTTCTGTCATGCTTACCCTGAAAAAAATATATACAGGAATAAACGAGGTTTGATCATGCATGAAGTAAGTTTCGACCAGGTTATCCAGGACTATCTCACAGGCGAGGACCTTCAGATGACCACTTATGAGGATATTCGCCAGGCCCTGGCCCGTATACTGGTTGAGGAAAAAGGTTATCCTCAGGAGAACATCGTCCCCAGGTACAAACTCTTTCTAGGTCTGGATGATGTTGATTACTCCGTTAAACTTGATTTTGTAGTTATGCTGAAGGGCCAGCCGGTATTGATACTAGGTTTCTGTCCAGGAGCAGTTTCCACATATATTACGCAGTACGTAAGCGCAGCCCGAATCTTTCCCGGGGGACCGGTTCCCTTTGTCCTGGTTACCGACTCCAGGGACGCTTCACTGGTAAGGGTGGGAGATAAGAAGGAAATATGCAGGGGTTATCATTGCATCCCTTCCTGGATTCACCTGCAGGAAATACTCAAGGAGTGCCCAGCCTTCACCATCACACCTGAAAGGCAAAACAAGGAAAAGAGGGTAGCCTATGCCATGTTCGCCCTAAGTGATGGATACTGTTCATCACGGTGCGATATCACCACTGATAAATCTCCGGAAGGTTCATAGATTCTATGGACTGAACAAGGGTCTCCCTGTCTACAGCAGCAGTACCCACCTGTCCCACAACCAGGCCCGCAGCAAAATTGGCCGTCATACAAGCATCGGGCAGAGAGTATTGAGCCTGCAGGCAGATACCCATGGTGGCTATTACTGTATCTCCTGCCCCGGTAACATCATAGACCTTCCTGGCGCTTGTGGGAAAATGCAGGGTATCTTTGTTGCTTCTAAAGAGGACCATACCTCTGGGACCAAGGGTTATAAGCAGGTTTTCCAGGTTTTTCCTCTTCATTATTTTTTTTCCCGTGCTGATAATATCCTTATTGGAGCTTATTTTTGTGTTGCTCCCTTCTTCGGCTTCTTTCTGGTTTGGAGTCATTAGAAACAGGTCTTTATATTCCCTGAAATTTTTTGTTTTTGGATCCAGCACCACTTTATATTCCTGCAGAGATGAAAGAGTTTTTCTGTTGATCATTCCTTTACCATAATCCGATACCAGTACATATTCCCCGAAGCCTTGTTTTTCTATCTCCTTGCTTATTTTTGATAAAAGCCCTGGCTCAAGATCATTGCAGTTTTCCTGATCCACTCTGACAATCTGCTGACTGTTGCCTATCACCCTGGTTTTAACCGTGGTCTTTCTATTTTTGGAGATGATCAAGGAGTGCTCTATTTCATCTCTTTCCAGCAGCTTTTTGATTTCTCTGCACTGATCATCGTCTCCTGCGATACCCATCAGTACAGGTTCTCCCCCCAGACTTTTTATGTTTCTGGCCACATTTCCAGCTCCCCCCAGGCTGTATGTTTCCTTTTCCACAAATACTACCGGAACAGGTGCCTCGGGTGAAATCCTGGATACTTCCCCCCATTGATAATGGTCCAGCATGATATCGCCGATAACCAGCAGCCTTTTTCCCTGAACTTTGTCCAGGTTCTGTATCAATTTTTGTTTGGTTTCCATTTTTAAGAAGTTTCAGAATGTTTATTTTCTATCCCAAGGCAGATTAAAAGAGATTCAAGTTCGTCCTCGCTTTTGTATTGCAAGACAACTTTACCTTTTTTTTCATTACCCTGCATATGAACATTTATTTTGTCATGCACCTTTTCTTTTATCCGTCTTTCCAGTGAACTGACAAAATCATTTTTTTTGTTCCTGTTTTTTATTTTCTTTTCCATGGTTATTTTTTTTACCAGGTCTTCCGTCTGTCTCACTGACAGGTTTTTGGATACAATTTTTTCAGCAGTATCCAGCATCAGATTTTCATCTTTGATCCCCAATAGACACCTGGCATGTCCTGGACTTAACGACCTGTCTTCCAACATTGCTCTGATTTTTTGAGGGAGTCTGATAAGCCTTAGAATATTGGCCAGCTGTGATCTGCTTTTGCCGATTCTGTCCGCCAGTACCTCCTGGTTTATGCCCAGTTCTGTCTGCAGCCTTTGCAGAGCATAGGCCTGTTCCATAGGATTTAAATCCTCTCTTTGCAGATTTTCAATAAGCGCTATTGCAAGAACCTGATTATTATCATAATCTCTCACCAAGGCCGGGATGGTGTTCAGGCCGGCTTCAATGCTTGCACGCCATCTTCTTTCCCCGGCTATGATCTCATACTCCTGGTTTTCATTCCTGCGCACCAGTATCGGCTGGAGTACTCCATTTTCTTTGATTGATGCAGCCAGCTCATGAATACTTTCTTCTGCGAAGTTTTTCCTGGGCTGAAAGGGATTTGGCTTGACTTTTTGAACACTAAGTTGAACGCTGTCCGTGTTCTTTTCCTCATAAAATGATGGTTTGATGAGGGCGTCCAGCCCTCTTCCCAATCCCTTTTCTTTTTTTTGCATTTTATTTTTCCTGTATTATATTGATTTAAATTTAAGTTAAGGAGGTTTTATGAATAGCAAAATGTCTGTACAACCTTTCTATAGTGAGACGGGTCAGCTCACCGGAGTATGGATACCGGCCGAAAAATGGCTTAAGCATCAGGATGATCTGGAAAACATACTGCTTAAGCAGGAAAAAAAATCCGCATTGCCAGCAGAACCATTGGCAGAATGGAAAAATTTTTTAATGTACTGGGATTTTAATTACCCTGTTGAAAAAAAAGTTGAGTGCAAGAGCTGTGGTTCAGAAACCAGCGACTGGACCGAGGATAACCCGAAGAAATTTCATTTGAGAAACGCCAGTCTTGGCGGTCTTGTAGCTTTTATGTGCCTTGGTTGCCAGTCCAGGGTTACAAAAAAGCATTTCAAGGACCATATTCTCTATGAATGTTCAGATTTAACATGTGAAATAAAGTAGACTCTTCATGGACCCCTGCCGATTTATTCATGTGATAATATGCGGCTGAATCGATATCAGGCAAAGGTGCCATGGGCTTCATTACAGCTTGATGACCTTTGCCTGATACTTTATTGCAGTCTCCTTACAACCTCTCTGGCCAGCCTTAGATATGCATGGGATCCAGTTGACCTTATGTCATACGCCAGAACAGGCCTGCCGTGACTTGGTGCCTCTGAAAGACGGACATTTCTGGGAATAATACTTTCCATTGTTTGAGCCTGAAAATGCTTTTTGATTTCTTTAATGACCTGGTGACAGAGCCTGTTTCTTTTATCAAACATGGTCAGGGCCACCCCGAGCAATTCCAGGTCATTATTCAGTCTTTTTCTTATAAGTTCGAAGGTTTCGAACAGTCTGGCAATACCCTCCAGGGCATAATATTCGCATTGCATGGGAACCAGTAGACGGTTGGACGCACACATGGCATTGATGGTAATCATTCCCAGGGAGGGAGGGCAGTCCAGTATAACGTATTCGTACGGCCTGCTGATCTCCTTAAGGAGGTTATACAGATAATATTCCCTGTCCTGCCTGTCGTTCAGCTCCAGTTCAGCAGCAACCAAATCCTTGTTAGAAGGTATTATGTCCAGATATTTCATTTCTGTTTTTCTGATTAGCTGAGCTGGATCCGCTTCCCCTGTAAGCCCGTGATACAGAGAATATTCCAAGGAATCTATATCCAGCCCCAGTCCGCTGCTGGCGTTGGCCTGAGCGTCACAGTCCACCAGGAGCACTTTTTTTTCCATTATTGCCAGAGATGCCGACAGGTTTACCGCTGTTGTAGTTTTGCCTACACCGCCTTTTTGGTTGGCAACCACAATATTCCACTGCAATGCTTTTCTCCTTGTCCAAACTTAATGTTTCACGTGAAACATTAAGTTTGAGTGATAAGTATAACTAGAATGAAGGTAAAATATGTCATTCCAACGTGGCAGAAATATAAACAATTAGAAGGAAAGCAGTCGGAATGAAAAGTGCTCTAGCCGCTTGCTGATTCTGGTCATTAGCAAGTAAGCCAAAAAAAAACAAGCCTGATTGATTTGCAGCAATCAGGCTTGTTGGGTGTGCAGTGCCTCGCTATAATTTTTAGAATCCCTTGAATGTCTCCAAAGGAAGACGTCAGTAAGCAGAAGGCAGGGTCGAATTTCTGGTTATTAAATCAATGATTCTGAGTTAATTGCCGGCTATAAAAGTCCAGGCTTCTCTAATGGAGTCCATCAGCTGAACTGCCTCCTCAAACTGGCTGTTTTTCACTGCCAGCAGAAGCTGGTCAGCCAGATGACTGAAGTCCTCGGCTTCTGCCAGCCATGATTCGTCAGCGTGCATGGGCAGAGTCCTGGCTGCACGAACAAACTCCTGAACCTCTTCAAAGCTGGGCATCTGGTTTTCATTTTGATACTGCAATATATCCTGAATCAAAGAGTCTATACGGGTATTTAATGTAATGGTCTTCATTTAAGCACCCTTGAATCACAAGAGATCTTCAGCTTTTATTTTCAGTGTCCAGAGGATCTGGCGGTACGTCAGGTTCCGGCAAGTCTTCAGGATCAATACTGGTTGACCCCTGGGCATGCTCAGACATGATGGGCCCTAGTCCTCTGAATAAATCTATAGGTATGGGTATGACCGTTGCATTTCTGCCTTCAGATGTCATTTCCCGCATGGTCTGCAAATAACGCAGCTGTAGCGCCTGTGGATAGGCGGAGATAATCTGGGCTGCCTGGGTCAGCCTTTTGGCTGCCTGGAATTCGCCTTCTGCACTGATAACCTTGGCCCTTCTCTCGCGCTCTGCCTCTGCCTGGGCAGCCATGGCCCTCTGCATTTCCTGGGGCAGATCGATGTGCTTGAGTTCTACTGTGGTCACCTTCACACCCCAGGCATCAGTCTGTTCGTCAAGGATGGACTGAATTCTGGTATTAAGCTTCTCTCTTTGTCCAAGAATCTCATCAAGTTCTGAAGCGCCGCAAACTGTTCTGATGGTGGTCTGCGAGAGCTGGGAAGTGGCGAAGTGGTAATCTTCTATTTCCAGAACCGCGTGTTGTGGAGACATGATTCTGTAATATAGAACAGCGTTAACCTTGATAGTGACATTGTCCTGGGTAATGACTTCCTGATGGGGAACATCCAGTGTGACAATCCTCAGGCTGGTGCGGACCATCTTATCCAATACAGGAATCAGAATGATGATGCCTGGGCCTTTAACTTTCAAAAAACGTCCCAGTCGAAAAATTACTCCACGCTCATACTCGTTGAGGATCCTGATGGCATTCATCAAGAATAGAACAACAAGTATAAGTACCGGTAGAACATAAGTTAGCATTGGTTCCTCCTGCTGAGATTAAACTGGTTTTATATGTATGGTCAGTCCCTCGACCTTGTCCACCTGAACATCCTGGCCGGGCTGCAGAGAAAGCATTTCCTCTGACTGGGCTCTCCATATTTCACCCCTTACCTTAACCTGGCCTTGCCTGCCGGACCAGCTGACCACTTTGGCCGTGGTGTCAGGTAATCCAATCTGGTGTGTCCTGGGGGCCATCTGAGATTTGCCGATGAGATAGGCCAGAGCAAGTAAAACCACTGTGAGTATGAGTATAACAGGAATAATTGTCATAGTGGGTATCTGAAAATAAGGATGTTCTGCATCGAATAAAAAAAGTGATCCAAAGAAAAAACTAGCCAGTGCAGCCATGGTCAACAGGCCGAAAGTTGGAAAGTTGATTTCCAGGATGATAAATATAAATCCCAGAATTAGCAATAAAATTCCTGCAATATTGGTGGGCAGAACCGCCAGGGAATAAAGGCCCATGATCAGGCACATGGATCCAATAACCCCGGGAAAAATGGCACCCGGGTTGGACAGTTCGAAAAAAAGCCCGGCCATGCCGGCCAGAAATAAAATATAGGCGATCTGAGGGTGCAGGAGCCAGGAGAGCACCTTGTATTTAAAGCCAGGCTCGAACTGGACAATACTTACTTCATCACTTTCAAAGGTAACTTCCTCGCCATAAACCAGAAGACCCTTTTTGCCCAGCTGACTTAAAAGATCATCCAGGGAAGTGGCAATGTGATCGATTACTCTAAGCTGCAAGGCTTCTTCTGCATCGATATTGGCTGCTTCGGTAACAGCCTTTTCGTACCACTCCGCGTTTCGACCCTTGTCTTTGGCCACGGTTCGAACAAGGGAGAGCATTTCATTTATAATCTTCTGCTGCATGGTTTCATCCTGTTCCTCGCCACCCATGGTTACAGGTGAAGCTGAACCTATGGTGGTCTGAGGGCTCATGACCGCATGGTCAGAGGCGGCCACAAGAAAAACACCTGCAGAAGTGGCCCTGGCCCCGGGGGGATCCACCCAGACAATCACCGGCAACTCGGAAGCCAGCATGTCCTTGATCATGTTGCGCATGGATTCCACCAGACCTCCTGGAGTATCAAGCCGGATCATGAGGGCAATAAAATCCTCATCGTGAGCGCGACTTAATGAGTCCTGAAGCAGCTCTTCGGTGGCAGGAGTAATGGGTCCGTCTATATCCACCTTGAGGATCTGGTGAGATGCGGGTTCCCTGTCGGCAAACACCAGGTTGAAGGCCAAAAGTATAAGCGAGGCCAGAAAACAGATTTTAAAAATCTTCATGGTATTCTCTTTGGTTGATATTGCTGTTTAAGCGTTATGAGAGTGATAAGCTGTTGATCATCCGCCATACGAAATTTTTAAGAACACGATTATCAGGCATTAAAGCGTCTATGGATGGTAGTGCCATGATGGAAAAGCGGCCTGAAACCCACTTGCCGTAAGTAAAGCTTTCCCCGGGGAGCAGTATCTTAAAAGCCGCTGCTCCAAAACAAAAAATATAAACTGGATTGATTCTGTCCATAGCTGAATAAAAAAAATCCTTGTCTGGAATAGTCTTATCAGAAACATTTCTGGTTACCGGCCAGTAAGTATATGAACAGGCATCCCATCCCATACTGGTGTGTATGGATGAAAGGAGCCTGGCTCTTTGGGTGTTTAAACCACAGCAAAGGTCTTCATAAAGTTCATGGTAGGTCCATACAGTGTATGAAGGCCGATACCAAGAATCAAGTAAAGGCTCGCTGCTGTACTCAGCAGTATCAGCCTGACTGGAGCGGACAGAGGAAGAGGTCAGTTGGGAATTGGATAAAGATACAGGTTCATGCTGCGGCTGACCGGCATTGGTTTCAGTCTTGAAGAGATATCTGATGCCTAGCTTTTCCAGTCTGGCAGCTGCAGGATGCGAATTTACAATTCGAGTATCCAATCCGCTATCCTCCAGGCGATTTTCTGTTTGGAAAGCTTTGGAAGATATTCCATTCTGCCGCTTTTATCCATAATCAGGACCTGATTATCTTCAGAGCCGAACGGGGTTGAATCTGAAGAAACCTGGTTGGCCACTATAAGGTCCAGGGATTTTTGACTCAATTTGGCAGAAGCGTTATCTTTGAAATTTTCTGCTTCTGCAGCAAAGCCGACAATTTTTTGAGCCCTTGTTCTGGATGCGCTCATTTCCGCAAGAATATCAGGAGTTGGGTTCATTTTTACCTGTAATGAAGCATACCCCTTTTTTTTGAACTTCAAGGTTGAGGCCTTTTCAGGTGCAAAATCAGCAACTGCGGCACTGAAGACACCCAGGTCGCATTCAGGCCACAGCGTGCTGCATTGAGAATACATCTCACTGGCAGTTGTAACTGAGTTTATATGAAAATCAGGTAAAGGCAATAAAGGAGACATGGGACCGTGAACAAAATTAATTTCTGCTCCCCTCAGCCATAGTGCTAAAGCTATGGCCAGGCCCATCCTGCCGCTGGATGGATTGCTCCAGTAGCGTACCAGGTCGAAATATTCGTGGGTGGGACCTGCTGTTATAAGAACTTTTCGGGAGACAAGGTCCTTCTTGGTAATTTCTCTGAGGCATAAGTAATATAAAACTGCAATTTCTGGAAACCTGCCCTGTCCATGCTCTCCGCAGGCTACCTGTCCACTTTCCGGATCTACCACCTCATGGCCCAGGTCACGAAGCCGGCGGATATTGCGCCTGGTGGCGGCATTTTCCCACATGTTGGGGTTCATGGCCGGGGCAAAGTATACACTGCCGGGGTAGGACAATATCTGCGTGGACAAAAGATCGTCAGCTATTCCTGAAGCTGCTTTGGCCAGGATATTGGCGGTTGCAGGGGCCACCATGAAGGCATTGGGGGCAAACTGGGAACTCAGGTGAGCAAAGGGCAGTTCAACAGGAGAATAGTCGGGAGTATATAAAGGATCAATGCCAACGGCGCTCAAAGTTAGAGGTCCTATAAAAGCACTTCCGGCGCTGGTTATGGTGGCGCTGACTGAAATGGAGGATTTCTGCAGCAAGCGTACAAGGTCAATGGCCCTGTAAGCTGCAACACTGCCGGTAATACCCAAGTGTACCCGCTGACCCTGGTACTGGTCAAAAATCATGTAGGGACTTGAAAGCATATGCCTGATTCATTTTTAAATATTAAAAATCAGATTTTCGGTGAAATCCATATCTGCAGCTCGGTTCTGATCCTGCCGTCAATGATACGGATGATGCAGAGTCTGTCGTCCTTGGCAAAAGTCTGAATCTGGGTTCCATACTTGATATAGCTCAAGAGCTCCCAACCTTCGTTGGGCAATGCCGTGAGAAAGTAGTTAAACAGAGATTCGCTGTCCACTCTGCCGGTGTAGGTAAGCATCCCGGCTTTAATTCCCTGAGACTCGAAAAGAATGGAACCATCCCTGGCTATACTCATTTCCCTGGGAATGGGTATGTCCTCAAAATCATAGTAGCGGTGAGCAGAAGTATCCCTGGTCTTCAGTTCGTCAGATTCAGATACCGGCTCGAAAGTATGCGGCTCTGGTTCCCTGGTGGCCCAGCATCCGGATAAAATGAAAATCATCAGTAAGACTAATATTGTTCTCCACATGCCTGTACTCCAATGGTTAATAATTTATCCAAGGCAGAATCAATTTCATGGACGCCCTGTGCATGGTTGATGTGCCCTGCAAAGAAAAGCCGGTCACAATGAACAATCCCAAGCAATAGGCAGGTCAGTAAAACCTGACAGTTTCAGAGAAATACTTTAGAAGTGAATCTGGCAATTGACTTATAAAATATTACATCTATTTGGATAACAAATTTTGCTCAAAAGCGAAATCTTCCTGGATCTTGACCAGTTCGTCAAAACGGATATCTGCTCCGAGTATGGCCAGGATCTCATCAAATTCGCTGAAAACGGGAATAGAAGCTGTCAGACACAACTTGCCTGTAAAATGAGATTTATAAAAGTCGGTTATATGCATTTTTCCGGTTTTAACGGGGCGAATAAACCACTCCCTGTCGGACAGGTTGATTCCTGGATCAATCTGCCTGTACTTGGACAAATCCCCTATATCGCTAACATTCCAGGTCATAAGGCAACCGTTGATGTCGGTGATATACATATACTGGATAAATGGATACTCTTTTAAGAACTCCTGCATTTTGTTGTTGATGCTCTCAATATCAAGAGAAACCATCTCAGGCTGAGAGGCCAGATCCTGGATGATTTTCTTGAGTACCCTGTGAGCAAGCTCCTTCAACTCATCAAAGGATGAAGAAAACAGATCAGGCAGGTAGCGGCGGACCAACTGATTCATCTCCTCGTGGGAAAAGTTGGTAGTGCGGCCCTGGTTGTAGGATTTTCTGATCTTATCGTAAATCTTTCCAACAGCCGGGTGCCTTTTGTCCACCTTCTGATCTTCAGAAAGATCCAGGTAGTGGTTTATCCAGTAGGCCACACCAGCCTTCCCGGTTTTATCGGTGATAATAATGGGGATGGACCTGTGCAGGATCTGCTCGGTGTCGAATATATTGTATATCTCCTCGTTTTTCATAAGCCCGTCTACATGAATACCGGCACTGGTGGCATTGAAGTCCCTGCCCGCGAAAGGATAATTGGCCGGAATTTCAGCACCAAGATTTTTATGAAAATATCTGGCCAGTTCGGTGATTACCGGTGTGTACGCTGCATCATCATCACTGGTCAGGGATATATATTCCATGACCAGGGCTTCCAGGGGAGCGTTGCCTGTGCGCTCGCCTATGCCAAAGAGAGTGGAGTTCACTGCACTGCACCCGTAAAGCCAGGCTGTTGCAGCGTTTATAAAGGCCTTGTGAAAGTCGTTGTGGCCATGCCACTCCAGTGCTTCTGGAGGTACCTTGGCTTCGTGGGTGAAAGCCCGGACAATTTTGGCCACACTTCTGGGCAGTGCTGATCCCGGGTAAGGAACTCCGTACCCCATGGTGTCGCATAGACGGATTTTCACTGGAAGCCCTTTTTGCTCTGAAAGTTCCATCAGCTTCTGGGCATAAGGAATGCAGAAACCGTAGATATCCGCCCTGGTTATGTCCTCAAAGTGGCATCTGGGAATTATATCCCAGTCAAGTGCCGCCTCTACAAGTGCCAGGTAATCGTCCATTGCCTGCTGACGGGTTTTGCCAAGTTTCAAAAAGATGTGGTAATCCGAAACCGAGGTCAGCATGCCGGTTTCCTTGAGCCCCATATCCTTGACCAGCTTGAGATCGTCTTTGTTAGCCCTGATCCATCCGGTGATCTCGGGATACCTGTGACCTTTCTCCAGGCAGGCCTCAACTGCTTTTTTGTCCTTGTCCGAGTAGAGAAAGAATTCACTCTGGCGGATCAGCCCGGAATGACCTCCCAGACGGTGCAGAAATTCATATATATCTGCAATCTGGTTAACGGTAAAAGGTGGCCTGGCCTGCTGCCCGTCTCTGAAGGTGGTGTCAGTAATGAATATCTCCTCCGGAGGACGGGGCAGAATAAAAGAGTCGTCAAAGGATATGCGGGGGACATGATTATAGGGGTAAAGGTCTCTTAAGAGTTGCGGTGCCTGGACATCCTGCAGATCATAGCGCTGTTTTGCGGTGTTTTTATGATATAAAAAATCAAACATATATCCTCCACTTTTTCATATTTTTTTGATACTTAGCAGATCAAGTCAAGTGTAGCAAGAATCATTTGAAATGCAGGTGCAGCTTATTGTCGTCCGGCCTGTCAAATGGCTGATTTTGTCGGGTGAGGGCTAATTTAGAGAGTTGTTGAAGGCAGTTTGAAAGATCTGAAGAAAAAAGCCCCGGAAAGACCGGGTCTTTTTTAAGGATATTGTGTTGGTTGTTAAAAACTCCAGCCCGGATCCTCCCTCAAATCTGCAGGCAGCATTGCACCTTCAACCGGCAGGGAGGGTCTTGGAGCACCGGCTTCACGCCTGCTTTCTGTGAGCTGACTCTTCTGAAAATCCCTGGGAATGCTGAAGACCTGGTCCGGATAAATAAGGTCCGGGTTGCTGATTTGGTCCCTGTTGTCCTTGTATATCAAGGGCCACATAAAGTTATCATTTTAAATCTGTGTGTACTCGGCTATCCACCACAGGCATTCGTCCTTTTCAACAGTGTGTGGATTTTATTGTCAATAAATTTACTCAAATATCAAATAAAGTCAACAGAAACGTGGTTTCTGGCGGCTTGCGCCTCGGTTTTCCAGCCTCCTCGCTCCAGGCTGCTGGCAGCCAGTTCATAGAGTTTCACCGGATTATTACCGTATATGGCAGTAATCAGGTCCGGGTACGAGGATTTAAAAATCTCGCGCACCAGTTCCTCCTGGGCAAAGAGGAAACGTGCCAAAAGGGGATTATCTTCATGTGCCGGAAGATATAAAATAAATAGTCTGCGGCAGTGAAAAAGTATGAACTTTATCCTGGAGATTTCTCGGTTGATGCTTTCCCTGGTCTGGTCCAGCACATTGATAAGTTCCTGACTGATAAGCTGTTCTTCAGGGGTGATTTCAGGGCTGGAATAACGGGTTTCGAACCAGGGACGATAATTTTCCTGCTGATAGGCATCTTCTCTTAACTTCATGCACTCATGAAATATATAACCTATGCACCAGTCAAGGTATGGACCGATTTTTCCGGCTCTCTGGTCGTTGCGGAAAAGTATGTGGGAAGTGTCCTTCAGACGCCACAGCTGTCCCTTGTTCATTCCCTCGCCCAGCAACTCTTTAAAAAAGTCGAAGCTTACATGCCCGGATTGCTCATGGGAGTCAAATTGGTTAAAAAGATGTCTGCTGACCTGGCAGAAATCACGCATGACATCCCTGACAAATTCGGGAAGTTTGGCTTCAATCCAGGATTTATGCATATATTGGCTCAGGCTCCCGTTTACCGTGAAAATGAAAATACACCCTTTTTCCTCACTTGATTTTTTCACTGGCTTAAAGTCTTGTCAACATTTTTAAGATCTTAGCTGAAGAATATGCCCAGAAATATTGCTCTTCTTTCTGTACTGGCATCCCTTCTGACCCTGGGGCTTAAATTCGGAGCTTTCTGGGTTACCGGATCAGTGGGACTATTGTCCGATGCCGTGGAAACCCTGGTAAACCTTACAGCCAGCATTGTAGCAGTTATCGCCCTGACTGTAGCCTTCAAGCCGGCCAACAGGAAGTTCAATTACGGCCACGACAAGGCAGAGTATTTCGCCGGAGGCCTTGAAGGAGGCCTTATACTGGTTGCGGCGGCAGGAATCATCTACTCTGCCGTGGGAAGGCTCATGCAGCCGCAGGCCCTGGAAAATCTTCTTCTGGGCATAGGGATATCCGTGGTGGCGGCTTTGATCAATCTGGTGGTGGCCAGAATTATGCTCAGGGCTGCCAGACATTTCGATTCCATTACCCTGGAAGGGGATGCCAAACACCTCATGGCCGATGTCTGGACCACCAC
The DNA here is from genome assembly GCA_003553695.1 of Desulfonatronospira sp. Taxonomy (GTDB): domain Bacteria; phylum Desulfobacterota; class Desulfovibrionia; order Desulfovibrionales; family Desulfonatronovibrionaceae; genus Desulfonatronospira. The sequence continues at coordinate 11,644 of PWFB01000160.1, read as the reverse complement.
CGGGGTGATTCTGGGCCTGGGGATCATAATGTTCTACCCGCAACTGGTGATCCTGGATTCCATAATTGCCGTAATAATCGCCCTGAATATCACCAGGTCCGGAATCTGCCTCATAAAGAGATCCATGCACGGGCTCATGGATGTTTCTCTGCCCAGGGAGGAAGTGGATCTGGTGGAAAAACACATCCGCAGGCATGCCGGGGAGCGTGCGGCTTACCATGGCCTGCGCTCAAGGAAATCCGGGTCCAGGCGGTTTATAGATTTTCACCTGCTTCTGCCGGGAGACAGAACCATCCGCGAAGGTCATGATATCTGCTGCAGAATTGAAGAGGGTATCGAGAAGGAGTTGCCCAAATCACAGGTGACTATTCACGTGGAGCCGGAAGAAGACAGGGCTTCCTGGGACGGGGACCAGGTGGGAGGAAGAAAAAGCAGTCCTGAGTCCAGGCAGTGTGCTTCAGGGCAGGAAAGCAGGCCTCGAAACCATGGCGGAGACGGATAAATACCGGCTGCTAATCCAGCCTGGCAAACTGCTCGATCTTGTCCCGGTAGGAGGTGATGCCCATGGTCAGCCCCCGGGCCATGTACCGCATAAAGTCATCATTCTGCAGAAGCCGCATGTCCTTTTTATTGGTCATGTAGCCCATCTCCAGCAAGATGGCCGGCATCTGGGCCCCCATGAGCACATAAAAAGGGGCCTGGCGTACACCGTTGGTGTCCAGGTCAGTAAACATCCCTCTGGTACTGTCCAGGGTGACCTCGTGGACCTTCTTGGCCAGGTCCCGGGATTCGCTGATTTTGGAGCTGAGCATCAGGTCGGTTAATATATACTGCAGGTCGGAAATTTTCTGGGTGGAAACGGCATTTTCCCTGGCTGCCACACGCTTGGCATCTTCATCCTGGGCAAAGTTCAGATAATAGACCTCAAAGCCTCGGACATTGGGATTTCTATGGGCATTGGCGTGCACAGATATGAATAGGTCCGCCTTTTTGGAGTTGGCCATGGCGGTGCGTTCCTCCAGGGGAACGAAGACATCCTCTGTGCGGGTGTAGAGTACGTCGAAACCTTCCTGTTCCAGCTTGCGGCCCAGAACCCTGGACATCCTCAGAACAATATCCTTTTCCTTGAAATTGCCTGCAACAGCACCCGGATCCTTACCTCCGTGCCCCGGATCTATCATGATGGTCTGAACCTTGAGCCCCAGCTGTTCCAGGAGGCTTCCTGAAGACAGCCGGGCCCGTTCAGGATCCAGGGAGACTTCCGGTTCGCCTTCAACAGTATGTAGAACCTGACGCTCTTCAGGGGAGTAAACATCCACAACTATGCGAAATGGATTTTCCAGGGCAAAGACCCTGAAATCGTCCAGTTCGTCGATATCCAGGACCACCCTGGACTTATCCTCGGTATGCTGTGCGGACCTTATGCGGTTTAAAATACCGTCAGCAATGTTTTCTTCCCCGGCGATCTTTTCTCCCTGTCTTGTTTTTTCCAGGTCGATAAAAAGCCTGTGCGGGGTGCCCAAGTCCTCATCCGGTTTTAGAAGTTTGTGGTAATAATCCACCTGCGCATCCAGGTCCAGGACAATGCGGGTATATTCATCAGAGCTCCAGTGACGTATGTCTACAAGCCTGGCTGTCCTGGAATCGGTATCCGCCCGGTCCTGCCGTGGCGCATCTGTTATGTTTGAGTCTGTAATCGGCCTTTCCTCCAGAAAGGGTTGCCGGGTCTTTTGCGGTTCGGATACTGTATCCAGGTCCAGGGAGGCGCTTTTGCCATTTATTTTTTCCAAGTTTTTGCGGTCCAGTTCCCTGAGAGCTTCCTGGGCCGCGTCTTTTTTGGAGCTGGAAGAATGGTTGTATACAACACGCAGATATTCCAGGTAGGCCTGGGCGGAATCGCGATGATGGCGGAGTTGTAGCTCTGCCCTGCGATACTGAGAGCGACCGGCAAAGTCGGTACCGGGGTGTTCTCTTACGGCTCGTGTATAGAATTCCTCGGCCTTTTCAAAATCCGAGGGCAGAAAGGATTTTTTGCCCAGTTCCTGGTAGGTGCGCCCCAGATAATAAAGGGCCTGGGCCTTTTGTTTTCCTTCCGGGTCTTCATCCAGTGCCTGCTGGAATCTGTCCGCAAGGCTAAGCCAGTGCGAGCGATACTTGTTTCGATTTTCGTCGTCTATAAGTTTTTCCAGTTCCTGCACTGCGCTCTGCATCCCGGCAGACAGGAAGCACGGGGTGCAAAGAGCCAGCAGCAAGGCTGCAATGAAGAAGAATAAAAGCCTTTTTATACTCATGGTCATTCCACGGTTACGCTTTTGGCCAGATTGCGGGGCTGATCTACGTCTTTGCCCAGGTACACGGCCATTTCATAGGCAAAAAGCTGCAAGGCCGGCAATGCAAGGAAACTGTTCAATGGATCACCCAGCTGGGGTATTTCCCATTTTTCGTCTATATCTAATTCAATACCGGGATTGGTCAAGGCAATAATCTTACCGTTGCGGGCCCGGACTTCCATGAGGTTGGATACCATTTTATCCAGGAGATGGTTTTGCAGGGCCAGGGCAAAAGTGGGCAACTCCTGCTCGATAAGGGCTATGGGCCCATGCTTGAGTTCACCGGCAGGATACCCATCGGCGTGGATGTAGGAGATCTCCTTGAGCTTGAGGGCACCTTCCAGGGCCAGAGGATAATAGATGCCCCGTCCCAGAAAAAAGAAGCTTCGAGCCCTGGAATATTCAGGGCAGAGTTGTCTGGCCCTCTTCTGCATGCCCGGCAGCTGGGAGGTCAGCGTCTGGGGCAGATTGTCCAGGGTAAACATGCACTGGGCCATCTCGCTGTCGGAAACAGTGCCCCTGTAATGGCCCCAGTAAAGACCCAGAAGGTAGAGCATCACCAGCTGGCTGCACATGGCCTTGGTGGAGGCCACGCTTATTTCCGGACCTGCCTGGGTATAGAGAACACTGTCGGCCTCCCGGGCTACACTGGAGCCTACAACGTTGCATAGCCCAAGCACAGGAAGCCCTTTCTGGCGCACCATACGCTGCCCGGCCAGGGTGTCTGCGGTTTCACCGGACTGGCTGATGCTTAAATAAAGAGTGCCTGGTTCTTCCACCAGTTCCTTGTACCTGAACTCGGAAGCGATTTCCACATTTACCGGTATGCGGGCCAGGCTTTCCAGCACGTATTTGCCCCACAGCCCGGCATGGTAGGATGTGCCGCAGGCCATTACGTGCAGCCTGGAAGGTATGGGCAGAGCCTCCAGCTCAGGCAGGGTCACCCTGTTGTGCTTGCGGTCCAGGCGCCCGGCCAGGCAGTCGGTGATCACCTGGGACTGCTCAAATATTTCCTTGAGCATGAAGTGCTTGTAGCCGCCTTTCTGGGCGGCCTGAACGTCCCAGTTGATGCGCTGGATCGTCTTGGATACCGTATTTAGGCTTTGAGCGTCGTAGACAGTCCACTGACGTGCGTCCATCTCCACCAATTCGCCGTCTTCCAGAAAGACCACTTCCCTGGTAAAGGGCAGAAATGCCGGAATATCCGAGGCCACGAAATTTTCCCCGGTTCCAGCGCCGAGAATCAGGGGGCTGGCCTTCCTGGCCGCCCATATGTGGCCCTCGTGGTCCTTGCTTAACAAGGCAAAGGCATAGGACCCGCGCACCTGGGACATGCTCCATGCCAGGGCGCTCAGAATGGAGTCGTGCTGCTCCAGGGCGTGGGAAATGAGGCAGACCAGAACCTCGGTATCAGTCTGGGAGCGAAAGGGGTACCCTCGATCCTGGAGCATGGATTTGAGTTGATGGTAGTTTTCTATGATGCCGTTGTGCACCAAAGCCAGATTGTAGTGCACATCCAGGTGGGGGTGGGCATTGGTTTCGTTGGGGAGCCCGTGTGTGGCCCATCTGGTGTGTCCTATGCCGGAAGTGGCATGCAGCAACTGTCCGCCTTCCAGCTTCTTCTCCAGGGCGCTTAGCTTGCCTGCGGCGCGGAACAGGTGCAGACGCCCGGAATGGCCCAAACAGAGTCCGGCAGAATCGTAGCCGCGGTATTCCAGGCTTTTCAAGCCCTGGATGATTACGGGAACAGCGGGTCTGTGCCCGGTATAGGCGATTATTCCGCACATGAAGTCAGGCTCCTTGCTTATTTATCCCGGTCATGAACTCTTCCCACTGGTGCATGAGACTTTGCAGGGCGCGGCCTCTATGACTGCGGCTGTTTTTCTGCCCTGACTCCATCTCAGCCGCACTTAAGCCGACCTGAGGATCGAAAAACAACGGATCATAACCAAATCCGCCCTGCCCGCGGGGCTCATCCAGGATAATCCCGGGCCATTCCCCCTGGACCATCAGGATTTCTTCCCTGGGTGTGCACGCGCAAAGAACACATACAAACCTGGCCTGCCTGGAATCTCCTGACAGGTGACTCATTCTTTTGAGAAGCTTGTGGTTGTTTTCCAGGTCAGAGGCTTTTTTTCCGGCATACCTGGCGGAATAAACCCCAGGCTCATTGCCCAGGGCCGGGACCACCAGGCCGGAATCGTCAGCTACGGCTATATGACCTGTATGCCAGGCCACTGCCTTTGCTTTTATCAATGCGTTCTCCTCGAAGGTTGAGCCTGTTTCCTGTATATCTGCCAGACCGGGGTAGCTGTCCAGTCCCTTGACTTTCAGGTCAGAACGGACGGCAGCCATGATTTCTTCGAGTTCCCTGACTTTGCCGGAGTTGCGGGTGGCAAGGACCACGATGGAGTTTTCCATGGACATAAGGGTTCCTGTGAAAAAGTCGTTTTAATCGTCGCAAGAAATTAACAGGGCCTGTCCGATTGCGGCCTGGAAAATTCAATATTATGAAAGTCCTTTAATATAATTCTCAAGGAGATAGCAAGTCCTAATAAGCCAATTTGCCGGCTTTCCAGGAAAAAAGGGCGGTAGATCAGCTTGGCCTTACAGCCTAAATTTCCAGAGACTCAAAACTGCAAGCCTGCATGTCCGCCAGGAACACCCTGTTTCTCAGGCAGGGTTTTTGCCTGGTCAGTATGTGTATGGCCTCCCTGGCCTGCAGGGTGGCGATCATGCTTACAGTGCAAGCCACGTTGCCCAGGGCGATCTCTGCGCCCTGACCCTGGCCTGCCTGCCAGAAGGCGGCGGGGGTGCGGTCGCCAGGGAATACTGTACTGGCCAGACCGGTATTGCCGGCCACAAATCCGGTTACCACGGGACAACCGTGTATGCCGGCGGCTTGCAGCAGTTGCTCCCTGAACTCTACTCCCCCCAGGCAGTCCAGAACCAGGTCAGACTCAGGTAAAAGTCCAGGCAGGTCCTCCTGCTGCAGGTATTTGCCGCAGGTTTTTACCCGGGTAAAAGGATTTATGTCCTTTGCCCTGTTGCCCGCCGCCTCCACCTTGTTTTTGCCAACCAGGTGCGTGCTTCCCAGGAGCTGGCGGTTCAGGTTGCTCAGCTCGAATACGTCCCCGTCGGCAACAGTCATCCGCCCTACTCCACTTCGAACCAGAAGCTCAATAACGAAGCCTCCCAGTCCGCCTGCACCCACCACAATCACTCTGGAGCGGGCCAGATCAAGCTGCATGTCCAGGCTGATGGTTTTGAAATTACGGATATATCTCTCGGGGCAGATCTGGTTTTCCAGGGCCTTGACCTGGGCCTGCCAGGGCTGGATATTGTAGTTGCCGGCCAGATCCAGAAGCGGTGCATCAAGGATGCAGGCAAAGGGATAATTATCCAGGGTGTGGCTGTGTCTGGCCAGGTCCTGGATGAACCCGCTTAACTCCATGGCCTACCCACCTCCAACAGCGGGAAATACTCCCACCCGGTCCTGGTCCCCCAGGGGAGTAGAAAGGTCGGCACTCTTGCCGTTGACAAAGATGATCTTTACTTCATCCATGGGCAGGCCCAGGTTCTGGATCAGGTCTCTGGGAGTGGAGCCCGGAGCCATTTCCACCAGGCCTTCCGGGGGAGAGTACGGGGAAAGGGTTGCATAGCATCTTACCTGGACTTGCATAATGGCCTCTATTCTTGTTGGAGATTTTTGTAGAAAATGTACAGCAGAATCTGAAAAATAAGTATGATTTGCCTTTTAGCAAAGAGCATAATAGGGTGTAAAGAAAATCCATGACCATGCTTTTTTCTGTATCTGGGTCGGTATCCGCATTCCACCCCGATACCGATTTTTAGAGCAAGAGCAGACACAAGTCATGCTGAGCAGCTGAAGGCTTTACAAGTGTTGCTGCAGTGCCGAATTTTATGGGAGGAAACACATGGGTTTGATGCGCATCCTGGGATCAGTGGGTTATCCTTCTCTGGACTGGATACAGGTGGGAATAACCACCCGGTGCAACGCAGAGTGTATTTACTGTCCAAACCCGGTATTCAGGAAAAATGATCCTGGCAGACACATGTCCATGCAGACCTTTACCGGACTGTCCAGGGCCTTTCCCAGAACCGGCCTGGTGTATCTCCAGGGATGGGGAGAGCCCATGATGCATCCGGAGTTCGTGTACATGCTCAAAACGGTCAAGGACAAGGGGGCCAAGGCCGGTGTAACCAGCAATGCCAGCCTGCTGACGGACGAGCGCATCAGGCGTCTGGTGGATCAGGGGCTGGATGTTCTTGGACTGTCCGTGGCCGGGGTGGATGAGGCCAATGACCGCATCAGGCCGGGCAGCCCCATAAAGAAGGTGCGCCAGGCCGTGGAAAATGTGCACCGCATCCGGGCCCTCATGGGCAGCTCCACTCCCTCCCTGCACCTGGCTTACATGCTAATGGGCTCCAGGCGTAGCGATATTCGAGGGATGCCTGGCTTTATCAACTCCCTGGCCCCGGATCAGGTGGTGGTAAGCACCTTGACCCTGGCCCTTGATCAGGAGATGGAAAAAGAGATGTATCCGGCCAGGAACAAGGATGACTTCGAGGAGTTCAGGGAAGAACTTCTGGATATGAAATCGCAGGTGGATGGACAAAAAAAGGTGTTTTTCCATGTCTACAATCCATACCTGTCCGAAGGTCCCTGTTCGGAAAACATCCACCGCGCCTGTTATGTGGATGTGGACGGCAGGGTGCTGCCCTGCGTCTACACCGACGTAAGCACCCGGGACAGGGTCTACAGGTACTTCCGGGGCCGGCCTCACCCGGTCCAGCCCATTGATTTCGGACATGTCCCGGGTGATACTTTGAAAAACATCTGGAAAAGCAGGTTATACCGGGAGTTCAGGAACACGTTCAGCGCCGGGGAGTGCCCGGAGAAGTGCGCTACCTGCAGCAAGCGCTTCATTGACGACCTGACCCATGAAGAACCTGAACCCATCCGGGTGGACTACACAGGACCGGCATGAGGCAGGAGCTTTACAGCCTCGGGATTGTCCGTGTCGATGCCCACCAGGCAGATTTTGTGCTTATCCGCAAGGCTGATGGCTTCTGCGCGGTCAAAAAACAGGCTGGTTCCAGCTTCATAAGCCAGGCAGGTGGCCCCGGCCTGAACCATTGTCCTTACTGTCTGGCTGCCCAGTGCCGGCAGGTCGATGCGCTGGTCCTGGCCGGGTTTGAAGATCTTGACCACTGTAAGGTTGGACCCGGACAGTTCGCCAGCTCTTAAAATGGCCCTGTCGGTGCCTTCTATGGCTTCCACGGCCACCACCGCCCTTTCCTTGACCACGATGCACTGCCCTATGTCCAGACTGCCAATCTGTTTTACAATGGGCCAGGCAAAAAGGATGTCCCCTTTTTCGGCAAATGAAGGGGCCCGCCTGGATTGAAGGCCGGCAGGGGATATGAGTTCCGGCACAAATTCTATGGCTGATACCACCTCGAAGCCCTCCCGGTGCAGTTCATCGGCCACAGAGCTTAACAGAGCATTGTCGTTGCGGCTGCGCAGGTTGACCAGCAGTTTGATGGCCCTGAAATCGGGACGCAGATCAAAGGCCCTGGGCTTGTTTATGGGGCCTGCAAAAACCACATGGGAAACCCCGGCCTGGTGCAGAAATCTGATGAGTTTGCCCAGCTGGCCCAGTTTGAGCCAGACCAGCTGGTCGGTATAGGCCTGGATTTCCGGGAGGGTTTCCTTTTCAAAGGCTGCTGCCGCCACGCGGTAACCCTGCTTGCGGGCGTTTTGAGCCACCTGGAGGGGAAAGCTGCCCCCTCCGGCTATAACCCCCAGTTTTTTATCACTGGCCATCACGTTCCGGGTTGCGTTCCAGGGACACCACTCCCCGGCTGCTGGACTTGAGAAAGGAGACCAGGTTGTCTGTCAGCCTGAATCCGGAAAAATCCTGCCCCGCTTTTTCCAGGGCCTGCATATGGCTTAAATCCGATTTCCAGATGAGATTAAAAGCTTTCTTGAGAGCAGAGATTTCCTCCCTGGGAAATCCGGCCCGGCGCAGTCCGATGAGATTGGGCCCCACCAGCCTGGCCCTTTCTCCTACAGCCAGCATGTACGGAGGGACATCCTGGGCTATACCGCTTTTGCCCCCGATAAAGGCGTATTCGCCTATGCGCACAAACTGGTGTACAGCGCAAAGGCCGCCAATGACAGCTTTTTGCCCCAGGTGTACGTGCCCGCCAAGGGTAGCCCCGTTGGCCATGATCACCCCGTCTTCCAGGATGCAGTCGTGGGCGACGTGGGTGTAGGCCATGAGAAAACAACCGGAACCGATACTGGTGACGCCTCTGCCGTCCGGGGTACCCCTGTTCAGGGTCGTGTACTCCCGGATCTTGTTGTCGTCTCCCAGCCTGAGCCAGGTTTCCTCGCCGCGGTACTTGATATCCTGCGGGCCTTCACCGATGCAGGCGTAGGAGTAGACGTGGTTGTTGCGTCCCAGGCTGGTAAACTTCTTGATCTGGGCAAAAGAGTCCACTCTGGTTCCCTCGCCCAGGCTGGTGCTTTTCTCGATGACGACGTACGGGCCGATGACCACTCCCGGCCCCAGTTCGGCTTCAGGGTGGACTATAGCGGTTGGATGAACTTGTGCTTTCACGCCTGGTCTTCCCTGGGTACAATGGTTGCTGAAAACATGCCTTCGGCCACCACTCTGTCCTGGACCACCGCCTGGCCGTGCATGCGCCACAGGCTCATGCGGTGCCGGTCGTAGTTGATATGCATATACATGCTGTCTCCTGGAAAGACCGGCTTGCGAAAACGCACCTTGTCCACCCCGGTAAAAAGAAAGATCTTGTTTTGCATCTGGTCCGGCACGCTTCCGGCCACCAGAAGGCCGCCGGCCTGAGCCAGGGATTCCAGGATGAGTACCCCGGGCATTACCGGATAATCCGGAAAATGACCCTGGAAAAAGGGCTCGTTGATGGTGATGTTTTTCAGGGCCTTAAGGCTCTTGAAGGGCTCCAGCTGCACCACCCGGTCCACCATCAGAAATGGATAGCGATGGGGCAGAAAGTTCATGATGTCCTGTATGGACATTTCAGTTCCCGGGACCTGGTTCACTTGTCTTCTCCTTGATCCGGTCTGTTACCGGACTCTATCTGTTTTTCAAGCTGCTTGATCCTTTTGTTCATCTGGGAAAGTCTGGGCAAAAGAACTGCATTACGCAGAAAAGTGGTATGATCCATGGCCGGGATCCCGCCGGCATCGGTGTTGGCGGGCAAGGATTTCCCCACTCCGGATTTGGCCGCCACCCGGCAGTTGTCTTCGATTTCCAGGTGTCCGGCAACCCCCACCTGACCTCCCAGGATGACATTGCTGCCCAGGCGTACGCTTCCGGATATCCCCACCTGGGATATGAGCACGCAGTTTTCTCCAGTGTGCACATTGTGTGCGATCTGGACCAGGTTGTCGATTTTTGTGCCCCTGCCGATCCTGGTCTCACCCAGGGTGGCCCGGTCAATGGTGGTGCAGGCTCCGATCTCTACGTCATCTTCAAGAACCACCCTGCCTACCTGAGGAATCTTTATGCGCTGGTCACCGTCCTGGATAAAGCCGAAGCCGTCGCTGCCGATGACCGCACCAGGGTGAATAATTACCCGGTCGTGAATATGGCTTTGGGCCATGATGCTCACCTGGGGATAAACCAGGCAGTCCCGGCCAAGGACTGCATTTTCCCCGACATAGCAGTGGGGAAAGATGCGGCATCCAGGTCCTATGCGGGCATTGGCCCCTATAAAGACCATGGGGTGAATAATGGCTGTAGGATCAATGGTGGCTGTGGAATGGATGCCTTCCTGTCCTGGAAAGCTCTCCTGCATCCCCTGGGGCTCATGAAAAAGCTGCATGACCCGGGCAAAGTCCAGGTAGGGGTTTGGGCTCTTAATGGACCTGGACACCAGTTCCGCCTTTTCCGGGGGAACTATTACCGCCCCGGCAGCAGTGGTTTTCAGCCGGGGCAGGTACTTGGCATCAGATAGAAAGGACAGCTCATTGGAGCCGGCCTGATCCAGGGTGTTCACCCCGGTTATGTCCAGGTCTTCCCCGGTGTATTCCAGTTTGAGGCGGGCTGCGATTTCCGAGAGGAGCATAATGGGTGTCCCTTAATTCCGGGCTTCCCAGGCCTGGTTGACTTCTTCCATGAGTTCGTCGGTGATGTTCATGGCATCCCTGGCGTAGATTATTCCGCTTCCCTGGGCATCCAGTATCATGTCAAACCCTTTTTTATCGGCGAAGTCATCTATGACTTCGAAGAGCAGGTCGATGATGGGATCCGAGAGTTCCTGCTCCTCCTGCTGCATCCTGGCCTGGTAGGACTGGTATTTCTGCTGGAACTGCTGCATTTTCTGGCGAAGTTCCGCCTCCATGTCCTGCTGAGCCTCCTGGCTGAGCACCATGCTCTGCTGCTGCAGCTCCTGCCGCATTCTTTCCACCTCGGCCCTTTCCTGCTCCAGGTCATCACGCATTTCCTCGAAACGCAGAGTCAGCTGGCCCAGGGCCTGCTTGCCGGGTTCCGATGACTCCAGGATGCGCTGCACTTCAACTATTCCGATCTTGTTATCCGCCAGGGCCATACTCGGAACCAGCAGGCAGATGATAAGCAACATGACTGTTCTTTTCATTTTATATCTCTCCTTGATTTTTTTATTTAAAACTCATGCCCCATTGAGAATTCGATCTGGCTGCGGCTGCTGTCCTCCAGGTCGTCCAGTGCATATCCGTATTCCACCCGGATGGGTCCCATGGGCGAGTACCAGCGAATGCCGGCCCCGATACTCTTGTACAGATCGAAATCCACGCCCTCTCCTATGTCCCAGACATTACCGGCATCAAAAAAGACCAGGCCCATGAGGCCGATCTCCTCATTCAGGGGGTGCAGCAGTTCAAAGTTGGTAAAGAAGTGTTTGTCGCCGCCCTTGACCTCGCCGTCGTCGAACCTGGGGGCAAGCTTGCGCGCTGCATAGCCGCGCACGCTGTTGATTCCGCCCAGGCGGAAGAGTTCAAAGTTGGGTATGTCTTCGTCTGTATTGCGCATGACATATCCGGCCTGACCCTTCCAGTGGAATATGCTCCTGTTCAGAACGGGCCGGTAATAGTCTGAGCTGGCTATATATTTAATGAAGTTGTCATCACCCTGCAAAAGCCCTCCGGCATATTCAACGGAGAGCAGGTTTCTGGTTCCCCGGGAGGGGTTGATGCGCCGGTTGCGGGTGTCGCGTATGGCGGCCACATAGGCACCGCTGGACCAGTTTTCCCCTTCCAG
>PWFB01000030.1 GCA_003553695.1 Desulfonatronospira sp. | reverse complement strand
TTTTGAATGGGGCAGGACATATTACGCCCGGGAGCAGGCCAGGCAGGGAGTGGAAGAGGCCAGGGAAAGCTACCGCATGGCCCAGGCCAGGTACGAGGCCCAGGTGGGCACCAGCACCCAGGTGCTGGATGCCCAGGCCAATCTCACTGCAGCCGAGGCCAGGCTGATAAATGCAGAGTCGGATTTTCTCAAGGCAGTGGCTTCCATCTACCGGGCCATGGGCGAAAAGAATATAAGTCTCAGGGCCAAGTAGTCGGATGGCCTACAAGATTGCGCCTTATCTGCTTACAGCCCTGGCAGTTCTGCTCATGGGCTGTTTTTCAGGGTGTGTCCCCGCTGGAGAAGATCAGCCGGAGGATGTTGTCAGGCCGGTGAAAGTCATGCAGATCAAGAAGCCTTCCCCGGAGATAAACCGGGTTTTGCCGGGCAGGATAACTCCGCAGCGCGAAACCAGGATGTCTTTTCGAGTGGCCAATGAGCTGCAGAGCCTGGAAGTTGATACAGGAGACTACGTTTACCAGGGCCAGGTGGTGGCCAGGCTGGATCCCAGGGATTTCAGGCTGGCGGTGCAAAATTTCGAGGGCAGCCTGGGGGAGGCCAGGTCCAATCTCAAAGCCATGCAGGAGGGGGCCAGGACCGAAGACGTCATTTCCCTGGAAGCGGAACTCAGGGCCGCCGGCTCCGCGGTCCGGGAAAGTCAACTGCAGTACAGCCGGCATATAGAACTGTATGAGCAGGGAGCTGTGGCCAGGGCCGAGCTGGACCGGACCGAAACCGCCCTGGAAGAGGCCAGGGGCCGCAAGCGCCACCTGGAAATGGAGCTGCAGAAGGCTCTTCTGGGGGCCAGGGACGAAGACATCCAGGCCATGAAGTCCAGGATTAAATCCCTGGAAGCAGCCCTGGAAGAGGCCCGAAGCGCATTGAATGACTCGGTGCTTCGGGCGCCCTTTTCAGGGTATATCGCTGAAAAGCATGTTGAAAACCATGAAAATATCTCCGCTGGCCAGCCTGTGGCCACCCTCCAGGATCTGACCCGGGTGGAAGTGAAATTCGGCCTGCCGGAACAGCTGGTGATTCAAAAGGATGATATCAAAGATGTTTACTGCATCCTGGATGCATATCCGGGCTTTCCCCTGCCGGCCAGGCTGAAAGAGGTTTCTCCCGATGCCAGAGAGCTCAGCTACCAGGCCACAGCAATTCTCACCGTGCCCGAAAATATCCGGGCTCTGCCTTCCATGGCCGCGCAGGTGCATATAAATATTGCCCCTGATAAAGACGGTGAACAACTGGTGACAATACCTGAGACAGCACTGTTTACGGACTATATGGGGCAGGACCGGGTATGGGTATATGATTCCGGGACTTCCAGGGTGCAGTCCAGGCAGGTGCGCACCGGGGAGCTGACATCCACCGGGGTGCAGGTGCTCTCTGGCCTTGGTGCCGGGGACCTGGTGGTGACTGCCGGGGCTCATTTCGTCCAGGAAGGGCAGAAAGTAAGGCCCCTGGAATAACCCCAGCCAGCTAGCCACAATGATGAATATTGCAGAACTGGCCATCACCAAAAAAAGCTTCTTTCTGTTCCTCACCCTGGTGCTGACCATTGCCGGAGTCATTGCCTACTTCAGCATGGGCAAGCTGGAAGACCCCGAATTCACCATCAAAACCGCGGTCATAATCACCCCCTATCCTGGTGCTTCCCCCCCAGAGGTGGAAAACGAGGTCTCGGATCTGGTGGAACAGGCGGTCATGCGCCTGGACAAGCTGGATTTCGTCCAGACCGAATCCCGCCCGGGAGTGTCCATCGCCCACGTGCATCTAAAACAGGACATTCCGGCTGCCGAGGTGCCCCAGCACTGGGACCGTCTCAGGCACAGGATAGCCGACATCCGCCCTGATCTTCCTCCAGGAGCCGGCGAGCCGGAAATTATAGATGACTTCGGGGATGTATACGGAGTGCTCATCGCCCTCACCGGAGAGGACTATTCCTACAGCGAGCTTCTGGACTATGCCGAGATGATCCAGAAAGAACTGCTTCTGGCTGATGAAGTTGCCAGAGTGGAGATCTGGGGACAGCAGCAGGAAACGGTTTTTGTGGATATTTCCCGTTCCCGTCTGGCTGAGCTGGAGCTGTCCATGAATCAGGTCCTGGGACTTCTGGAAAGCAGCAGCATGGCCGCTGATGCAGGAAAAGCGGATCTTGGCAGGGAGCGGGTGCGCTTTGTGCTGGGCGGGCAGTTTGAATCGGTTCAGGACATAAGAGAACTGGAGCTGGGCTTTGCCCGGCACCCAGAGATGGAAAGCATGATCCAGCTCGGGGATATTGCCGAGGTCCGCCGGGGCTACCTTGACCCCCCGGCCAGCCTGATCCGTTATGACGGGCGAAAGGCCCTGGCAATAGGCGTCTCCACAGTGTCCGGGGGCAACGTGGTGCACATGGGCCAGCAGGTGCAGAATGCCCTGGAAAGCCTTGAGGACAGGCTGCCGGTGGGTGTGCAGACGGACTTTGTGGCCTTTCAGGCAGACATGGTCACCGAGGCCATAAACACCTTTATGCTTAATCTTCTGCAGGCAGTGACCATAGTCATTCTGCTCCTTCTGGTGTTCATGGGTATCAGAAGCGGGCTGATCATAGGCAGCGGCCTGCTCTTGACCATCCTGGTGACCTTTACTCTGATGCTGGCCCTGGGCATGGACATGGACAGGGTATCCCTGGGGGCGCTCATCATTTCCCTGGGCATGATCGTAGACAATGCCATAGTGGTCACCGAAGGCATGCTGGTGAAGATCCAGACCGGGACCAAGAGGCTTCAGGCTGCGGTGGAGAGCGTCCGGGAAACGGGATGGCCCCTTCTGGGGGCCACTCTGGTGGCGGTATTCGCCTTCATGCCCATAGTTCTGGCCGCAGACGACACCGGAGAATATACCCGGGGGCTGTTTCTGGTGATCGCCATCTCCCTTGTCTCCAGCTGGGTCCTGGCCATGACCCTGACCCCTCTGTGGTGCCACATGTTTCTGGGGCGGGGCAAAGACCAGAAACAGGTGCTAAGGGATCCCTATGCCGGCAGAATCTACCAGCTGTACCGCAGTCTTCTGAATTTATGCCTGCGCAGGAAAAAAAGCCTTCTGGCCGGCATGGCCCTGCTTTTTATCCTGGCGGTCATGGGGTTTTACCTGGTGGACAAAACTTTTTTTCCGCCTTCAACCAGGCCTCAGCTCAAGCTTGACTACTGGCTCCCCGAAGGATCGCGCATCCAGTCCACTTCCCAGGACCTGCGAAAGATTGAAAAGGATATCCTGGAGCATCCAGGGGTGGAAAGTGTCACTTCATTTATCGGTGAGGGCGCTCCCAGGTTCTACCTGGCCATGGAACCGCACCTGCCCAACACGGCCTTCGGGCAGGTGATAATAAATCTGTACCGGGCCTCGGACCTGGATGAGGTCAAGCAGTTCGCCCGGGGTTATCTTGAAGAAACTTATCCTCATGCCCAGCCCAGGGTGCGCAAGTTTCCCATGGGACCACCTGTGGAGTTCTCCGTGGAAGTGCGCTTCAGCGGGCCTGATGCGCAGGTACTGCGCGACCTGGCCCGGCAGGCTGAAGACATAATGTATAATGATCCCCACTCCAGGGAGGTGCGAAGCGACTGGCGTCAGATGGTCAAGACCTATGACCTGGATTATTCCCAGTCCAGGGGCATCCGTTTCGGGGTGACCCGGGAGGACACCGCCAGGGCTGTGAAGCTCAACTTCGACGGCCTGCAGGTTGGGCAGTACCGGGAGTTGGACCGGATGCTGCCCGTTATCCTGCGTCCCCCGGAAGAATCCAGGAAGCGCCTTGAAGACATGTTCGCCCTGGATGTCCGGCCCATGGGCGAGACCCTCGGAACTCCCCTGGGCCAGGTGGTGTCATCGGCCACACTTGGCTGGGAAGAAGGGGTGATCATCAGGCGCGACCGGCAGAAGACCATTACTGCCCAGTGCGAAGCGGACCAGGGAGGGGGGCAGGC
>PWFB01000180.1 GCA_003553695.1 Desulfonatronospira sp. | reverse complement strand
GCAGGCCAAGGGCGGCCTGTACTCCGGAGTCGTCAAAGGCTCCGATGACCACGGTGCCCAGGCCCAGGGTCTCGGCCTGAAGGTGGATGTTCTGTCCGGCATGGCCTACTTCCATGTGCACATACTGCCTGCCGCGGTCGCCGTACCTGCCAGTTGTTCTTTCATAAATTCCGGCAATAACCAGCACTGCCGGGGCATCCCGAACAGAAGACTGACCCAGGGCGCTTCGGTGCAGGTCACCCTGCACATTGCCGGCCTTTTCTTTTTTCAGCTTGTGTTCCTTGGGCAGGTAGCGGTAAACGCCCGGATCCAGCTCTTCTACATTACCAGCCACCAGGAATACTTCCAGGGGGAAAAGCGCCCCGGCTGAAGGGGCGGTGCGAAAGCCCTGCCGGGGTCTGTTGACTCCTTGCGCAGCCCATAATAACTGGGCTTCTTCCTCCATTTTAAGAGGCTTGTCAGCATAAGACCTGGTGGACTTGCGTTTGCTCAAAGCCTGTTCCAGGCTGGTCTCCCCTTCTGTATTGAATTCCGGCAGATCCACTGTTTCCTTGGCTGCGGCTTTTTTGAACAACATATTTTCACCTCCCTGCAGGCAGAATCCAGCCAGAAGGCAAAGATTCAATCCTGCCATCATTAGAAAAATTTTCCCCAGACTTGCGAATGTCCATGCCATGATCAACCTCCCTGGTATGTAAAATTATAGTAACTGTTCACCATAATTAAATGAGCTACAGTGGTCCGGAAATTCGGCAAACTGGACGTAAAAACTCGCTCCAAGGCAGCGTAAATCAAAACCTCTTCAAGTTTTTTCAGCCAGAACATGTTCAACTATATTATGCTTTGAATCAAGTTAGGTGTTTAACGGTTTTGATTAACTCTGCCTACGTCGCTCAGACAGTTTACGCCCAGTTTGCCGAACCCCCGGCCCCTGGCTTTTCGCCCACAGGTGCTTAATAGTTAAAAATTATATTAAATTAATCTAAAACAAGAAGTCCATGCGGGTCAAGGCGTTGCTGCAAAGTCCGGCAGTCTCCTGCAGGACTGCAATCTGCTTCAGATCACACCAGACAACTTATCCTTGAAGCATTCCGGGATATTGTCTACAAGAGATACCTTGTCCTCTGTACGGTCCTGATGGGCGTTTGCCGACAGTTTCATTCCGGTAACGGGTTATCACTGGCCCTGTTTTTTTCTTGGGGACAGTCTGACCTGCCGGGGTATTGATGCACAAGAACTCTTTAACCATGCTTGAATTTCACAATATGAGTATTGAAAAAATTTTACTGGCCACCAAGATGGACAGCAGCGCCGCCAGGAACATGGCCCAGGAGATTATGGCCTGGCTGGAGCAAAGAAACTGCAGCGCCTGCACGGCCTGCTTCCCCTATGAAAAGGACATGGAAGACCTGCCCTGGTCAAACCCTGATCTGATCCTGGTTCTGGGCGGGGATGGGACAATGCTCAGCGTGGTGCGCACCCTGCTGGACCTGCAGGTGTCCTTCCTGGGGGTTAACCTGGGCAAGGTGGGTTTTCTGGCCGAGGTTTCTCCCTTGACCTGGAAGGAACAGCTGAGCATGGTCCTTAAATCCGGCGGCCGGATTTCGCGCAGGATGTTGCTGGAATACTCCATTTTCCGTGCAGGAAGCAAGCGGGATAGCGGAGTGGCCATCAATGAACTGGTGGTCAGCCGGGGGGAGCTGGCCAGGATAATCTCCCTGGACCTGGAGTCTTCCCAGGGGGCAATGGAATCCATACGGGCCGACGGCCTTATAGTCTCCACCCCCACAGGCTCCACCGCCTACTGCGTCTCCGCCGGAGGTCCCCTGGTACACCCGGAAATGCAGGCAATGATTTTGACTCCGGTATGCGTTTTCCTGCACGACTTCAAACCCCTGGTTATGCCCGCCTCGGAGTCTCTGCTGCTGCGCATCGGCAACTCCACCCAGGAAGCCTACCTGACTGTAGACGGACAGACCGGTTTTGTCCTAAAACCGGGTGATGAGCTGAGAGTCAAAAGGTACCATGTAGACCTGCAGCTGCTCATGTGCCGCGATGAGGGTTTTATAAACAAGCTCAGGTACAAAAAGTTTTTCATCAGGGGGTAAGGGTGGCAAAGCTGCCGCACATCTCATCCGTTTCCAGTGTATACTACGGCCAGGATCCGCACCTGGATGCCTGGCTTCTGCACTTCATGCTGGAAAACAACATCGAGCACCTGGTGAACCCCAGGGTCAATGCCTCGGCTGAGCAGCTGCGGTTCATGGTGGACATCGATGAAGGCCAGCTTTTTGCTCCATGCACAGACTGGATGTTCGCCAATCTTTTGCAGACCAGGATGAGTCCCGAGCTGCAGAAGGAATACCTGCAGACCTGGAAGAGGCTGGTCCTGCTCATCAGGGATTATTCCGGGGACCGTTTTGTGCGGAAAAAGGTCTTGTCCCTGTGCCGGCATATATTCAGCAAGGTGCTCAAGTCCCCGTTCATGATCCCTTCCAGGCTGCACAAGCGCATGCTGGATATTTTTTTAAGTCAGAACATGCTCCAGGACCCGTACAGGGACATCAAGCAGGAATACAACCGCAGGGCGCAGGATTTCATGCACACCCCGAGTTTTTTCAGGTTTATAAGTTCCTGTCCTGAATCCACCATGAAATGCGAAAGGATTCAGGACCTCAGGTGGCAGCTGGATCTTCTTGAGCTCAAGCGTTTCTTCTGTCTGTCCACCTGGAAAAGTCTATGGCAGGAAAAAGATTTTCATCCCTGCAGGGAGGAGCTTGACCGGGAACTTGGCCGGCCCTGGAAAGGCTTCGAGGAGATTATGAGCAAACTTTTCGGGCCTGACGGAAAAGACCGACTGAAGATTCTCTATCTGCCCAGCGGCAGCGGGGGCATCATATTCGACCTGCAGGCGGTAAATACCCTTATCAGACAGGGGCACAGGGTGATCCTGGCCCTGAAAGAGGGTTTCTACTACGATCACCCCACCTACTGGGACAGAGAAAACGATGACATTCTGTCTCAGGCCATGAACAATGCCAGCTTCCAGGCCCACAGCCAGGCATCCAAGAACGAGCTGCTTAAAAGTCAGAGGGAAAACAGCCTGCTGGTTATATCCGACGGCACAAGGGAGCGGCTGAACCTTTACCGCACCAGTGTTACTTTTGCCAGGGCATGGAAAGAGTCTGACCTGGTCATTGCCAAGGGCCAGGGCAATTACCGCAGAATAATTGAAAATTCTCATCTCTTCACCAGGGATATCCTCTGTCTCTACCGGGACAGCGCCAATCAGGTCCGGTTTTATTTCAAGGAAAAAAGTCCCAGGATAAGAAAGATCACTGAAAAAGAGATAGTGTCCAAGGCCGAGGAAATCAAAAAGCAGATGTTTCAGGCCAGGATGAACGGCCAGAGGGTGCTTTTCTACAGTGCCATCATCGGCAGCATCCCCGGGCAGACCAAAACCGCCATCAAGATTCTCAACACCTTTGTGGAATACATGCGCAACCGCATGTCCGAATCCCTGATAATAAATCCGGCGGAGCATTTCGAGCCGGGCATGGACGGCGACGATCTCATGTACATGTGGGAGATTGTGCAGCGCAGCGGCCTCATAGACGTCTGGAGATTTCAGAGCGTGCGCGATATTGAAAAGAGCTTTGAGCTGCTGGGAGAACGTGTCCCCCCGGTATGGGCCGGAAAGGATGCAACATTTTCCACCGGCTGCACCAAGGAGATGCATATTGCCCTGGAAGTGCAGAAGAAATATCCTGAATTGCAGATTATTGGACCCAGCCCGGAGCAGTTTTTCCGGCGCAGGGAGTATGGTCTGGGCAAGTTTTTTGACGTAAATATCGAAAAGGAGCCGGGTCATTATGCCAGGTTTTAGGGAAATGCAGGTTTTTTGCCCGGGCTGGTTTTCAGGGTTTTGCAGCCGGGTGATGATCCCGGGGCTTATGGTGCTTCTTGTCTGGGGATGTACCCCGGAAGAGCCTGTCCTGGAACCGGAGCCCGTGGATATCCCCCCTCTGTTTTCTCCGGTGGAAGGAAGTAAAGTCGTGGAGCTTTTGCAGCAAGATCTCAGAGAGCAGGGTCTTGACAGCTGGAAAGACCTGGCCCCGGCCCTGGAAAAAAGCCTTGCCTACGTCAGGACCAGGGATAAAGACCGGAAGGCTGTATGCGAGCCCGAGCTTTGCTTGACCTGGCTGGAGATAAAAGAAACACTGAAGCTTTTTATCCTGCTTTTGCCGGATATTGACCGCAACCCTGAACTGCTTAAGCATTATTTCGATTTT
This sequence comes from Desulfonatronospira sp., assembly GCA_003553695.1. GTDB lineage: Bacteria > Desulfobacterota > Desulfovibrionia > Desulfovibrionales > Desulfonatronovibrionaceae > Desulfonatronospira. The sequence continues at coordinate 12,719 of PWFB01000180.1, read as the reverse complement.
TACGCGGTAAATCCGGATGTACTTCTCACCGGCTATTATGAACCCAAGCTTAAGGCTTCCAGGGAAAAAAACGAGGATTTCCGGCATCCGGTATACGGCAGACCCTGTGATCTGCAGAGGGTTGATCTGGGTCAGTTTCACCCCCGCTGGGAAGGCCAGAGGCTTTTTTACAGGCTGGAGAGCGGGGAGATAAAGCCATATTACAGCAGGGAAGAGATAGAGCTGGAAGACGCACTGGCCGGACGAGGGCTGGAGATAGCCTGGGTAAAGGACCCCGTTGACCTCTTTTTTCTGCACATCCAGGGATCGGGGAGGCTTCAGTATCCCGACGGCGAGTACGAGCACGTTTTGTACGCGGACAGAAACGGCCGCCAGTACGTGGCCCTGGGCAGAGTCCTGGTACAGCTCGGCTTTCTTAAGCAGGACGAGGTGAGCATGCAGTCCATCCGGGCCGTGCTCCAGGAAAATCCGGAGATCAAACATGAGCTCATGGCTGAAAATCCCAGTTATATCTTTTTTCATCTGGATGATGAAGGTCCCAGGGGTTCCACGGGGCAGATCCTGACCCCCTGGGTCAGCGTGGCCAGCGACCCGGAGCTCATACCCTGGGGTTCGCTCATGATAATGGATGCAGAACTGCCTGAGTATCAGGGTCAGAAGACCCGTATCCGGGGTCCGGTAACCTCCCAGGATACAGGTGGAGCCATCCGGGGCAGGCACCTGGATCTTTTCTGCGGCTTCGGGGAGAGAGCTGAACATATTGCCGGCAAGATGAGCGACAGGGCCGATATTTTTCTCATGGTTCGTAAATATGGTAAGAATTAACGAAATACTGGACAAGGTTTCCAGTTACCTTTCCGGGCCGGACCAGGCCCTTATACAGAAGGCGTATGTTTTTTCCGCTTCCGCCCATGCCGGGCAGATACGCCTGAGCGGTGAACCATACCTTTCCCACCCCCTGGAAGTATCGGACATGCTGGCGGACCTGCACCTGGATGCCGACACCATTGCCGCGGGGCTTCTGCACGATACGGTGGAGGACACCAAGGCCAGCCTGGAGGAAGTCCGGGATCAGTTCGGGGACGAAGTGGCCAGGATTGTCAAGGGCGTGACCAAGATTGGCAAGATGAGCTTTGACTCCAAGGAGGAGGCCCAGGCGGAGAATATCCGCAAGATGATTCTGGCCATGGCCGACGATATCCGGGTCATCCTGGTCAAACTCGCCGACCGCCTGCACAACATGAAGACCCTGGAGCACCAGAGTTCCCTGAAACAGAAGGCCGTTGCCCAGGAAACCATGGATATATATGCCCCCCTGGCCAACAGGCTGGGCCTTTACCGGCTCAAGATCCAGCTGGAGGACCTGAGCCTCAAATACATGAAGCCCGATGTCTATTTTCAGATTCAGGAAGGGGTGAACCAGCAGAAGGTCGTGGGCGAGCAATATATCCACAAGGTCTGCAAAAACATTGAAGAGATGCTCCAGCAGAATTCCATTCAGGGCCGTGTTTCGGGACGCATGAAGCATGTCTACAGCATCTACCACAAGATGGTCCAGCAGGGGCTCAGCCTGGACCAGGTTTTCGACATCATCGCTTTCAGGGTGCTGGTGCAGAGCGTAAAGGACTGTTATGCCGTGCTGGGCCTGGTGCATTCCATCTGGAAACCGGTACCCGGCAGGTTCAAGGATTATATTTCCATGCCCAAGGCCAATATGTACCAGAGCCTGCATACCACCGTCATCGGTCCAGAAGGGGAGCGAATCGAGATCCAGATCCGCACCGAGGAAATGCACAAAATGGCGGAGCTGGGGGTGGCTTCTCACTGGCGCTACAAGGAGGACGGCAAAAACCGGTTCAAGGACAAGGACGCAGAAAGGTTTTCCTGGCTCAGGCAGATCCTGGACTGGCAGGAAGAACTCAAGGACCCCAGGGAGTTCATGGCCTCTTTGCGCTTTGATCTTTTTGAGGACGAGGTTTATGTATTTACGCCCCGCGGGGAGGTCAAGGAACTGCCCGAAGGTGCCACTCCCATTGATTTTGCCTATATGATCCACACCGAAGTTGGGGATCGATGTGCCGGAGCCAAAGTCAACGGAAAACTTGTACCCTTGAATACCGCACTAAAAAACGGGGACACCGTAGAGATCATTACCGACCCCCATCGCCATCCCAGCCGGGACTGGCTCAGGCTGGTGAAAACCGCCAAGGCCCGCACCAGGATCAAGCAGTGGATCCGCAACGAGGAACGCCAGCAGAGCATCGCCCTGGCCAAAGAGGTCCTGGAAAAAGAGGGCCGCAAGCTGGGGATTAATATCAACAAGGTCTTGAAGCAGGGGCAGCTTCAGCCCATAGCTGCCGATTTTTCCTATAAATCCGTTGACGATCTGCTTTCAGCAGTCGGTTATGCCCGTATAACTCCCAGGCAGGTGCTGAACAGGCTTTTGCCCCGGGAGGAACAGCACCCGCCCAAGGGGGAAACCGTTGATCACCAGGAAAAGCCCGAGGAAAAACCGGCCCCTCAGGTGGCAAAAAAGGAAGGGGTGCAGATTAAAGGGGTGGGAGATGTGCTGGTGAGGTTCGCCAAATGCTGCAACCCCCTTCCCGGAGACCCCATTGTGGGCTACATCAGCCGGGGAAGGGGGGTGACCATACATACCGCGGATTGTGCCAACTGCCAGGAAATGGAGCCGGAGCGAAAGCTGGAGGTGTCCTGGGCCGGGGAGACGGACAAGGATTTTCCGGCCAAGATCAAGATGCTTTGCCAGAACCGCAAGGGCGTTCTGGCCAAAATAAGCGGACTTTTGACCAAGGAGGACGTAAACATTGACGCAGGCACCTTCAAGTCCAACGTGGACGGCAAGACCGAGATAGTCTTCACCATCATGGTCCAGGATTCCCATCACCTGTACTCAACCATTGAAAAGCTGCACAAGCTGCCGGAAGTGCAGGAAGTCATGCGCATTGCGGAATAGAGATAAGAAGATAGAGGACCCCAGTAAAACATCCTGAAAGGAAACCCGGTTTCACGCAAGCAGAAGACAGGTACGCCAGGACAAGCCTGGCAGAAGAGGATGAGGAATGTAAAGGCTCAAAAAATGCTTCAGGAACCCTGCAGCAAGTAATCCGCCCGGGTAAGCGGCCAGCCCCCGGAACCGATTGTTGTGCGGTCTGGATTTATTCATGCCGCAAGTTTTTGCCGGCAGGAAATTGTGCTCTCAAGCAGATAGCCTGGAATGGACAAGTGTTCTATTAGGGGTTAAATATCGTGTGAGCGGTCACGAAAATTTTTCATTGAAACGTGGAACCAGGGGACTTTAAATTATATGGATACACCAAATGCGTCCCATTTTATTCAGGATATAATCCAAAAGGATCTTCAAAGCGGCAGGCACGAGACCGTGGTGACCAGATTTCCCCCCGAGCCCAACGGTTATCTGCACATCGGCCATGCCAAATCCATCTGCCTCAATTTCGGACTGGCAAAGAAGTACGGAGGACGCTGCCACCTGCGTTTTGACGACACCAACCCCAGGAAGGAAGACCCGGAATACGTACACTCCATCATAGAGGACGTAAAGTGGCTGGGCTACCACTGGGGAGAGCATCTCTACCATGCCTCGGATTATTTCCCGGATTTTTACAGGTATGCACTGCAGCTCATTGAGCAGGGTCAGGCCTATGTGTGCAGCCTGGGGCCTGACGAAATCCGCCGTTACCGGGGAACCCTTACCCAGCCGGGCCAGAACAGCCCCTACAGGGAGCGCAGCGTGCAGGAAAATCTGGACCTTTTTCAGGAAATGAAAAAGGGAAGCTTTGCAGAAGGAACTCATGTCCTGCGGGCCAAAATCGATATGGCTTCTGCCAATATCAATATGCGCGACCCGGTCATCTACCGCATCCTAAAGGCCAGTCATCACCGCACCGGTGATGACTGGTGCATCTACCCCACATACGACTACGCCCACTGCCTGTCGGATTCCATTGAGGGTATCACTCATTCCCTGTGCTCTCTGGAATTTCAGGATCACCGCCCTTTGTACGACTGGTTTCTGGAAAAGCTTGGAGTTGCATGTCATCCACAGCAGATAGAGTTTGCCCGGCTCAGTCTTAACTACACGGTAATGAGCAAGCGCAAGCTTACCCAGCTGGTGCAGGGAGGTCACGTACAGGGCTGGGATGATCCCCGGATGCCCACAATATCCGGGCTCAGACGCCGCGGTTATACACCTGGTTCCATCCGCAAGTTCTGCGATCTTATCGGTGTGGCCAAAAGCGACAACGTGGTGGACATGTCCCTTCTGGAGTACTGCATCCGCGAAGACCTGAACAGGCGGGCTCCCAGGTACATGGGGGTATTAAACCCGGTCAAGGTGGTCATAACCAATTATCCCGGGCAGGGTTCGGAAGAGCTGGAAGCCATCAACAACCCTGAAGACGAGAGCATGGGCACCCGATACATCCCTTTTTCCGGAGAGATCTATATCGAGGCTGACGATTTCCGGGAGGACCCCCCGAAAAAGTATTTCCGGCTGGCCCCGGGCCGGGAGGTCCGGCTCAGGTATGCCTATTTTATTACCTGCCGGGAGGTGGTCAAAGACCCGCAGACTGGCGAGATCCAGGAGATCCGCTGTACCTACGATCCACAGACCAGGGGCGGGGACGCCCCGGACGGGCGCAAGGTCAAGGGGACTCTGCACTGGGTATCGTCGGATCACGCGGTCAAGTCCCGGGTGCGCATATATGACCGCCTTTTTTCCCGGCCCAATCCCCTGCAGGATGAAAAAAAGGGTCTTGGCCTGAATGACACGTTAAACCCGGACTCTTTGCAGGAGATGCATGACTGCATGATGGAGCCGGCGGTTAAAGAGCTGAGCCCCGGAGACTTTCTGCAGTTTGAAAGGCTGGGGTATTTTTGCCTGGACCCGGAGAGTCATCCCCAGAGTCTTGTTTTCAACAGGACTGTTTCTCTCAAGGATACCTGGGCCAAAATTGAAAAAAAGATACACAATCAATGATTACATCCCTTCCCTGCGCATTGACCATTGCGGGATCAGATCCCGGCGGAGGAGCCGGGATCCAGGCGGATCTCAAGACCTTTGCCATGCACAGGGTTTACGGGCTGTCGGTGGTTACGGCCCTGACCGCCCAGAACACCACAGGGGTACAGGGTGTTTTCGCCCCTGAACCGGATTTTGTGGCCCTGCAGCTGCAAAGCGTCCTGGATGATTTTCCTGTGCGTGCGGCCAAGACGGGTATGCTTTTTTCCGCCGAGATTATTTCCGCATTGGCCCGGTCTCTGAAAGGCGTGGACTTTCCCCTGGTTGTGGACCCGGTCTGCGTAAGCCAGAGCGGGCACAAGCTCCTGCAGGACCAGGCTGTGCAGGCCCTCAGAGATGAAATCCTGCCTTTGTCTGATCTTATCACCCCAAATCGACCTGAAGCAGAGCTATTGACGGGTATGACCCGGATAAGTTCCAGAAATGATATTTTGGAGGCCATAGGCAGGCTGCAGGATATGGGGGCAGAGGCCGTGCTTTTAAAGGGCGGGCATTTCAGTCAGACGCATGAGGTCACCGACTGGCTGGGAATGCAAGGGGAAGAACCCCTGGCCATTATAAGGGCAAGGGTGCAGACAAACAGCAATCACGGGACCGGATGCACCCTTTCGGCTGCCATAACAGCCAGCCTGGCCCTGGGAATGGATATGCGGGAAGCAGTGGAGAAGGGCAGGGATTATCTGCAGCTGGCCCTGGAAAAAAGCTTTCCCCTGGGAAGGGGGCATGGTCCGGTGAACCATCTGGCCGCCATGAGTTGAAGATCAAACAAGATCAGGGTCGGGGATTTTATTCGCCGCCAAGTTCCCTGCTGCGGCGGGCGGCTTCCCGTACCGCTTCCAGGACCGAGGCCTTGACCGCTCTTTTCTCCAAAGCTCCCAGTCCGGCTATGGTGGTGCCCCCGGGGGAAGTGACCATCTCTTTCAGCTGGGTGATGTGGCAGCCTTCCTGTTGGGCCATATGGGCCGAACCGGCAAATAGTTCCAGGACCATTTCCGTAGCCTGGGCTCTGCCAAGCCCCATATACACCCCGGCATCCACCATGCTTTCCATGAAATAGTAGACATAGGCGGGACCGGACCCGATAAGGGCGGTAAAGGAGTCAAAGGATTTCTCCGGCAGAAGGTGCACCTGGCCCAGATCCTGAAAAATACCTTGAATGAACCCGGCCTGTTCCCGGGAGAGATTTTCGTCTTCCAGGCAGAGGGCAAACACTCCGCGCCCCACCAGGGCCGGAGTATTGGGCATTACCCTGGCCACTGGACAGGCCTGGTTGCTCCAGAAGACCAGGTCTTTGGTTCTGACTCCGGCAGCCACTGAGATGAGGCATTTGGACTTATCCAGTGCCGGGGCGATTTCCGCCGCCACAGCTGGCACCAGGCCGGGTTTGACCGCCAGCACTACATAATCGCATTCACTGGCAAGGTCCGCGGGTCCGGGCTGTTGTCTCAAGCCGCATGCACCGGCCAGGCGCTCCAGGCATGCCTGGTCCGGGTCATAGCCATGCAGTTCAAGGTCTTGGCGGGCAGCAAGTCCCTGGACCATGGCCCCGCCCATATTGCCTGTACCGATAATTCCCAGACGCGCAGTCATTTAACCCACCATCTCCATCTTGCTGAAAAAGTAGAATATTTCCTCCTGTGCGGTTTCCGGGGCATCAGAGCCGTGTACGGAGTTTTTTTCAATATCCAGGGCATAGGCCTTGCGTATGGTGCCTTCGTGGGCATTGGCCGGGTTGGTTGCGCCCATGATTTCCCGGTATTTGTCAATGGCTTTATCACCTTCCAGGATGCTGACGACTATGGGGCCCGAAGACATGTAGTGGGTAAGGCTGTCAAAAAAAGGCTTGTCCTGATGTACAGCGTAAAAACCCCGGGCTTCATCCTTGCTCAGGCGCAGCATTTTCATGGCCACGATTTTCAGGCCGCTGTCCTGAATCATTTTCAGGATGGCTCCCTGCAGGTTTCTTTGTACCGCATCCGGCTTGATGATGGAAAGGGTCCTCTGAGTCATTTCTGCTCCTTTTGTTTTTTACCTTTTCTTAAATTAGTGCCTCAGTTGGTACTGGCTGTCTGATCGTCCCGGGTGGAAGAAACGGCGCGGATTCTCTGCTGCAGTATCAGGTCGTCCACACTGGCCAGGTTTACCCTGGCGTCCCTGTTTTTGCTCCATTCTTGCAGAGCTTCAAGTGTTTCCAGATAGGGGTGACCGATGGCCACGGCCATCCCGTTCCTGGAAGCCATTTGCTCTGCCTTCTGCAGCTGGTGGATGATGGCCTGGCTGTTTCGTACATTGTCCAGAAAAACATGGCGCTGCACAAAATCCAGGCCTGTTTCCCGGGCAAGACGGGGGGCAACACTGTCTGGAGTGGTTACACTGTCCAGAAAGAACATGTCCCTTTTTTCAAGCTCCTCAAAAACTATTTTCATGCCCTCGTAGTGCCTGGTAAAGGCAGATCCCATGTGATTGTTTAATCCCGTGGCCTGAGGCATCTGCTCCAGGCTGTGCACCATCTGACGTCTTACTTCCCGGGTGGTCATCTCTACAAAAAGAGCTCCCGGGCCCGGCTCCACGCCCCTGTGGTAAGCTTCCGGCTCCATGGGCATGTGCAGCATGACCTCATATCCTTTTTTGGATGCAAACCTGGCCACCTCATCAGTCTTGGGCAGGTAGGGAAGAATGGAGTATGTTACCGGAAAATCAAGCTCAGCCAGTTTTCGGGGAAAATCCAGGCATTCTCCCAGGTCGTCTATAATGATGACCAGGTTGCCTGTTCCCGCCTGTCTGTCCGGCTTTTGAATGCCCAGGTGCAAAACATGAGTGGCATGTCCGGAAATGCTGATGGTCCACTCCCGGTGTTCAGAGTCCAGGGGTTTGACTTCCGCGTTGGCAACAAAGCTGTTCAGGACTTTTTTCAGGTTCTGGATGAACTGTTCCTGCCTGTCAGCGGTATAGATGTGCATTTCCTGAAAATTGTAGGGGGTGCCGTAAAAGAAGCGGTTTTCCATGCGCTTGCGCAGGATATGATCACGGTCCAGGTCCATCATGTCCAGCACGTTCAAGATGGCCATGTCAGCCTCCCACACCCTCTGCTCAAAGCCGGCGCCCACTTTTTCTTCGAAGCTGAACCTGCTCCTGGCTGGGCTCAGGGCTTCACTGTAGTCAACAGAACTGGAGACATCCGGCTGTGCGTTATGGGCAGGGGCTGTTGACCCGGTATCTGCAGGGTGTTCTTTAGGAGGAAGCAACAGGATTCCAAGCAGGGACACCAGGGTAATGCCTGTTGCCGCACCCCAGAATAAGTATCGGAACCCGGATTTTTTGCGGGGTGCGGCAGGCTTTTGGGATTTGTTTTTTTTCTTTCCGGACGAGGAGGCCATGTGTTCTTTGGTGTTAATTGTAGCTCAGTTCCTGTATTCTGGGCATGGAACGCAGAAGTTCCAGGGCCATGCGCAGCTGGTTGTCCTCATCCAGAAGTTTCTGCACTTCCTCGGAATAGCGTTCTTCCTGATCCGGTCTTTCATCGGGCTGATCAATGTGAAACTGCATCATGGATTCCTGCATCTCCTGATGTTGCTGTTCATCCTCCTTTATTGCATCAGTGTGACGGGGAATAGTAATGTCCGGAATTACGCCTTCGGCCTCAATGGAGCGTCCGTCGGGAGTATAGTAGTTGGCTATGGTCAGCTTGACGGCAGAGCCGTCAGCCACAGGCAGGATGCTTTGCACCGAGCCCTTGCCGAAGGTGGGCTCTCCCAGCAGCAGGGCGCGGTTTCTGTCCTGCAGGGCCCCGGCCACGATTTCCGAGCCGGAGGCTGAGCCGGCGTTTATCAGGACCACCATGGGCGAAGTGACGTCCTCGGCGCTGCTGCTGGCTGTATAATCCTTGCGCTGGGCTTCTTCCCTTCCCTGGGTATAGACGATGAGCCCGTCATCCAGGAAAATGTCCGAGACTGAAACCGCCTGATCCAGCAGGCCTCCGGGGTTGTTTCTAAGGTCCAGGATAATACCCTTGATATCTTTTTCGTAAGAGTACTTCCGTATTTCTTCCTTGAGGTCGTCGGTGGTGGTGGCCTTGAAGTCAGTGATGCGCAGGTGCAGGTAGCCGGATTCCAGTTCCTGGCTTCTTACCGAATGTACAGGGATGTCGTCGCGTACTATGGTAATCTTTTCAGGACTCTGGGCGTCTTCAGAAAGGATGGTCAGCTCCACGGGTTCTCCCTTGGGACCGCGTATTTTGCTGACTGCGTCGGTCAGGGCCATGTCCTGGGTGGATTCCCCCTCAATTTCCATAATTATATCCCCGGGCTCAAGGCCTGCTTCGTAGGCGGGGGTGCCTTCTATGGGTGAGATTACCACAAGGTTTCCGTCCCGTATCCCTATCTGAATGCCTATGCCTCCAAACTTGCCTTCAAAATCCTCCTGCATCATTTTGAGCTGGTCCAGGTCCACGTAGGAAGAGTGGGGATCAAGGTTGCGCAGCATGCCCTGGATGGCTCCCCGTATAAGGTCCTTCCGGTCTTTTTCTTCAACATAATGGTCCTCGATGAGATGCAGTACCTCACTGAACATTTTCAGGCTGTCCATCTCGTTGTCCCTGGCCTGGCTGGTCCAGGGGGCAACAGTAAGGAGCAGCAGAATTGCAATTGTACCTAAAAGGTGATTTATTCGCATTATTGCCTCCAGAATATTGTTTGGAAAATGGCGCTGCAGGCTGGAAGAATGATCATGACTTGCTCAGCCAGTCAGCAGGATTAATTGCTTTTTGTTTTAAACGCAATTCAAAATATATGCCATGAGTATTTATTTCCGGGTAATAACCGGCTTTGCCGATGGTTTCACCCTGTTCTACATCCTGGCCTAAGGCGACGTTGCTTCGGGACAGGTAGGCATAAAGTGAGTAGTAATCATCTCCATGAAAGATAATAACCACTCTGCCGAAGCCGCGCAAGGTAGCATTATGCACGACTTTTCCCCATGAAATGGCCCTGACTGGTGCGTTCTCCTCCAGGGATATGCTCATGCCGTTGCGCGGGGGGCTGTCGGAAGGGTTGTAGGAAGCCTTGACCTCCCCCCTGGCGGGCCAGGGAAGATGACCTTTGAGCTCCTCGAAGTCTCTTTCGGTAACAACCTTTATACGGTAATTCAAGGATTCGATAACATCCATGATTTCCTCCACCATCTCTTCCCTGGCCAGTTTTTCAGCCCTGATGTCCTGAAGTTCACGGACAAAATCCAGTTTTTTTTCCAGCAGCCGGTCTTTAAGGTCATTGACATTTCCAAGCTGCTCTTCAAATTCCTCCTTGGCGCTCTGCAGTTCAGCCAGACTGGACGTGACCTCTCTGGTCTGATCCTGAAGCCGGGCCAGGGTGATGCCCATTTCATAGTGGATGGTTCTCAACCATTGAACCTGACGGTCCATTTCAGCCCAGTCCTGCATCTCGGCCAGTCCCTGACTGCGGCTTTCCAGGTATATGGGCCACAGATCAGCCAGAATCTCCTGAGCTCTGGTCCTGGTCATGTCCCTTTCCCGGCTCAGATCCTGGTATTCCAGGAAGATCCTGGCCTCCCTGCTCTGCAGTTCAGCCAGCTTTTTTTCCTGGCTCTGCAGTTGCTGTGAAATCTCGTCCAGCCTGTCTTCAGTTTCGGCAAGGCTGGAGTAGACCTCTCTCTCCCTGGAACTGAGGCGCTCCAGGGTGCGTTTGTGTTGGCTGACTTCTTCCCTGCGGCTTTCAATCTCGGATTCAATATCCTCGGGAGGAGAGGCCGTTACAGGCTGGGGAAGCAGGACAAAACACAGCAGTAAAAGGACCAGCAGAGAAAAGCCTGGAAAAATATCCGCTGGTTTTTTTATACCGGCTGGAGCTTTGTTAACAGCATCCAGGAATCCCGGAAAAAGGTTTCTGTCTAAGAGATAAATAGTTATCACCCTGGTCTTACAAATACGATCCCAGAGGACATTCGTCGCACCGGGGGTTATTCTTTCGGCACCACTCTTTACCGGTTCGCACCAGCAGGGCGTGATATTCGTTGTATATTGCCACATCCAGGGGCAAGCGGTCCATGAAAAAATCTCTTAGTTCGTGATAATCGATATCTTCATGTACCAGAAAATGTCTGTTGAGTATACGCCTGGTATAGGTATCCACAACAAAGCTTGGTTTTTCCAGGGCATACAGCAGTATGCTGTCTGCTGTTTCCGGTCCTATGCCTTTTACCTGCAAAAGCTTGCTTCGCAACTGCTGCATATCCCGAAGCCCTAAAACAGACAAATCGTATGCGCATTCAAGCCGCAGCAATTCCAGCAGGTTCTTGAGCCTGCGGGCCTTGATCCTGAAATAGCCCGAGGGCCTGATGAGTTCAGCCAGAACCTGTTCCTCCAGGGAAGCCATTTTTTCGGGGTACAGCAGATCACGGCTTTTCAGGTTGTCAATGGCCTTTTGAACATTGGACCAGTTGGTGTTCTGGGTGAGGACAGCCCCGACACAGACCTCAAAGGGGGTCTCTCCGGGCCACCAGCGGCTTGGCCCCAGGGAAGCAAGCAGGGTTTCATAAAAGTGCATCAACAAGGTTGAGCTGCTCACGGCTGTTTTTCCCCCCGGCCCAGATCAGGGCCGACCATTCCTGCATATTGAGGCGGGCCGGACGGCCCAGGCCCAGAGCCTTGTATCTTTCTTCCACGCCTGAGGCCTGTTCCGTCAGGATCCCGGACAGGATAAGCACACCGGTATCGTCCAGGTGCCGGATTATATTGGGTGCCAGTTGTTTCAGGGTGGAGGAAAGTATGTTGCCCAGGACCAGGTTGAATTTCTGCTCAGGACCAAGAACCGACAGGTCCCCCTCCCGCACTTGAAACATTTCCCTGACTCTGTTTATCTGTGTGTTTTCCAGAGCATTTTCCACGGCCACAGGATCTATGTCCAGCCCCAGGCCGCTCATACCCAGCCTGGCGCAGGCAATTCCCAGGATGCCGGATCCGGTCCCCAGGTCCAGGAAGTTTTGTCCGCTTTTCAGGTACCCCAGGTCCCATAGACGGGATACAGCCTGCAGACAGAGGTGTGTTGTGGCGTGATGCCCCGTTCCGAAAGCCATTTTGGGGGTGATGATTATGGGGACACTAGCCTGTTTTTCATGCTGCAGCCAGTCCGGCAGAACCACAAATCTCTGATCCACCTCAATGGGGGTGAAAAAGTCCTTCCAGGCATTGTTCCAGTCTTGAACCGGGACATTTTCTTCCAAGATCTCTATATTCGGGCACACGGACAGGGTCAGTTCTTTAAACCGGAAACCGGCATTTTCCTGGTGAAAATAGATGCTCAACTCACAGGTCTGGTCAGAAAGCTCGTCTTCCTCCCATCCCCAGGAGATGTGTTCGTATAAAAGGGATTCCAGGGTCTCTTTTTCGTCCTGGCCGGATTTGATTTTCAGTTTAAACATATTTTTTAAAATCATTGTTTGAGTGTAACTATTCACCAGGGTCCGTGAACTTTGCAAACAGGACGTAAAAACTCACTCCAAGGAAGCGTAAATCAAAACCTATAAACGGGTTTGATAGTCAGAATATTTCCTATAAGATGCTTTGAATCAAATTCGGTATTGAACGGTTTTGATTAACGCTTCCTACGTCGCTCAGACAGTTTACGCCCAGTTTGCAAAGCCCCCG
>PWFB01000142.1 GCA_003553695.1 Desulfonatronospira sp. | reverse complement strand
TCAAGGTGGGCACCACTCAGGCCCAGCGCAAGCTTTTCTACAATCTGAGCAAGGAGAAGCAGAGGCTGGAATCCCTGGGGATAACCGCGGATGCGGATGCCATATCCCAGAGCCTGGATGTCTCCGAAACCGACGTAGTGGAAATGGGCCAGCGCCTGGGCCAGCATGATCTTTCCCTGGACATGCCATATAACGAAGACTCGGATGTGACCCCCATGAATGTTATCCCGGCCCTGGGGGACGGGGCCGAAGAGATACTTCTGCAGGGGGAAACTGCCCAGCTTCTGCAGCAGAACATAAAGGAGCTGATGCCCAGGCTCAGTGACAAGGAAAGGGATATTATTGAAATGCGGCTGCTGGCGGAAAGCCCGGTCACCCTGCGCGAGATCGGTGAAAAATACGGGATCACCAGGGAAAGGGTCCGCCAGATAGAGGCCAGGCTGCTCAGCAAAATAAAGTCCCATATTCAGGAAAATATAGAAGACTTTTCCAGGGAGTGGATCGAGGATGCTTAGGGAGCTCCAGGAGATCCGGGAACAGGCCAGAATTATGGCCGGCAAATACGATCTGCGTTTTTACACTCGCTACAGCAGGGAATATGATTATTCCAGGGAAGTTTTCTTCAGCCATCCACTTATTCACCGCCTGCGCGAGGATGTGGTGCCGTTTCTAAACGATGAATTCGGACACGGCATAGAGCATTGCAAGAAGGTCAGTATCGACGCCGGGGCGCTTGCACTCATCGAAACCAGATCATGGCTGGATGTAAAGACAAGCAAGCGCATTACCCTTCTGGCCCAGATGGCCGGTCTTCTGCACGATATCAGCCGGCATGAAAGCGATCATGCCCGCAAGGGAGCGGAATTTTCAAGAATAATCCTGCAGCACTATCCTCTTTCTCCGGAGGAAAGGGATGACCTTGCATTTGCCGTGAGTAATCACGAAGCGTTCAGGGAGGTCCTGGAACCTGCTCATCAAAAGCAGGAACTTTTAAGCGATGTACTATATGATGCAGACAAATTTCGCTGGGGACCGGACAATTTTGTCACCACCCTCTGGGAAATATGCTCCTGTGAGGAATGGTCCCTGGAAGATATCATCAAAAGGTTTCCCAATGGATTGTTGTATATTCAGGAGATACAGGAGACCTTCAGGACACCCACGGGTCGTCTTTACGGCCCGGAGTTCATTCAGTGCGGCCTGGAAATGGGCAAATTCCTGTACAGGAGCCTCAAGGAGCGTTATACTGAAGGGTTGCAGCAACAGACAGTGACAGGGTCCGGATAAATGAAGAAAAAGTTAACAATGCTTCTGCTGGCTCTCCTGGTTTCTGCCTGCGCCCCCAAGTCCCAGCAGGTGGAACAGGCAGAGGAGAGCTGGGAACTGTCTCCGCAGGCCCAGGTGACTTATCATTACCTTAAGTCCCTGGATTATCAGGCAGCCGGAGAGCACCAAAAGGCGGCACTGGCCCTGGAGAAGGCTCTGGTGCTGGGACCTTCGGTGCGCCTGTACCAGGATCTGGCCAGGGCTTATCTGCGACAGGGCGAAGAACAGAAGGCCCTGGAAGTTCTAAAGAAAGCCACGGGTGTCTATCCCCGGACCCCGGTTCTTTATTTTCAGCTGGCCGAGTTTTACCTGATTAAGGGTGACAGGTCCGGGGCTGTAAAGGCCCTGGAAAAATACAAGGACCTGATGCCCCAAGACCTTGATGTTTACGAAGACCTGGCTGCATTTTATATAGAAATGGGCGATCATGCTGCAGCGGTGGATCTTTTGCAGGAGGTCTCCCCGGAGGAGATGACTGCGGAAATGCATTATTATATGGGCCGGGCCAAGAGCGAGCTGGGTGAAAAGTCAGCGGCTGTGGGTCATCTGCAGAAGGCGGTTCAGAGCCGCCCGGGCTTTTTGCAGGCCTGGGCGGAAAAGGCCTTTATTTATGAACAGGAAAGGGATTACCTCCAGGCCGAACGTACTTATCAGCAACTGCTTCAGATGGGCGAGAGAAGTCCGGACCTGATTCTTCGCATTGTGGAGCTCAATCTCCTTTTAAACGATCCTGAGAGGGCCATGGCCATGTTCCGGGAAGGCCCCCAGGAAGTCCAGTTTCAGCTGGACATGGTAAACCAGTTTATCCGCAACGAGTTTTACGAGCATGCAGATGTTCTTTTACAGGACATCATGGATGAGCCTGATTACCCGGAGACCGTTTATTTCTACCTTGCCCTGATTGCCTATGAAGGCCGGGACGATCCAAAGCTGGCCCTGGATTACCTCTCCAGGGTCCCCAAAAATGATCCCTATCATCTGCAGGCCCTTACCTTTAAGGTGCAGATCCTTTTTTATGAACATGACTACCAGGAAGCCCTGGAGCTGTCCCGGAAGGGGCAGGAGATTCATCCCGGAGAGGACAGGGTTTACCTGTTTGAAGCCATTGTTCTGGAAGCCATGGAAAAATACTCCGAGGCCAGGAAAGTTCTGGAAAACGCCCTGGAAAAATGGCCCGGGCAGACTGATCTTCTGTTTCGCAAGGGTGTAGTCCTGGATAAAAGCGACAAAACAGAAAAGTCCATGCTCATAATGGAAGAGATCATCGCCCTGGACCAGGAGCATCACAAGGCCCTCAACTACGTGGGCTACACTCTGGCCGAACAGGACAGGGATCTGGACCGGGCCATGATCCTCATCAAGAGGGCCCTGGAACTGGATCCGGGCAATGGCTATTATATTGATTCACTTGCCTGGGTATATTACCGGCAGGGAAGGTATGAAGAGGCCTGGAAGGAGATTCTGGCTGCAGTGGAACAGGTGGATGACGAGGCTGTGATCTGGGAGCATTACGGGGATATAGCCAAGGCCCTGGGGAAACGTGAACATGCTCTGCTGGGTTATGAAAAGGCCCTGGAACTTGACCCTGAAAATCCGGAACACCTCAGGGAACAAAGGGCAAGAGTCAAGGAGATGCCTGAAAACGAGTCAGCAAAGGCAGATCCATGAAATTTTACTATTGCATTTTATGCCTTCTGTCAGTCACATTTCTTGTTTTTTCCTGCGCTCCCAAGCGTGTCCCTGTAGAGAGGCCTCCGGAGATGGTATGGCAGGATTTCTGGGCTCAAAGCACGAGTTTTCAGGAGGACCAGGAGTTTTATATCCAGGCCAGCGTGAACTATTCCACCCCGGATCAGCAGCGCAGAGTGCAGGCGATGATATGGGGGTTTGCAGGCTATCCGGTACGCATGGATATCTCTGCCGGTTTCGGCCAGACTGTTTCCATGTGGCTGGAGGATGAGCTCAGATGGGAAGCCTACAATCCAGGAGAAAACACCCGCTACATACATCACGACGGAAGCAGAGGGGCGACCCTTCTGGGTTTTCCCACACCCATGGATCTGAGGGAGACCAGTCTTGTACTTCTGGGGGATTTTCAGCATCTTGTCCCCCGGGAGTATCACCGGGTTGAATCCCACGGGAATATGTGGAAATATTACTTTGAGGACGAAAACATAACGAGCGTTGTACTGGAGCAGGACGGAAGTCTGGACAGGATCGAGGGCAATGGATGGCATGTGGAGCTCAAGGGTTTTGAGCAGGAAAACGGCCTGTTTTATTTCTCCAGGCTGGACATGCATCTATCCGGGGGCAAAGAGGCGGTCATCCGCATTAGATCCGTGGATATGGAAAGAACCTGGGATCAAAAGCAGATGGGCCTGGATCCTCCCGGTGAGGCCCGGACAATATTTCTCTATTAGCCCGTATTCCATAACCCACCAACCCACAACTCAAACCATATGGAGTATTCACATGAGCTTACAGGTACAAAAGGATTGGCTGGTACGCAACTTTGAGCTTAATCCCTGGCAACTGTTTCTGGTGGGCTGGCGTCTTATTGTAAGCGAGATAGGCTGGAATTTTACTCGAATGTTCAGGCAGTGGGAGATCCGGCAGATGAAAAAAAGGCTGGACCAGGAAAAGCTTAAGCTGGCAGAGGCGGTTATGGCCGGAACCTCAGGCCG
>PWFB01000206.1 GCA_003553695.1 Desulfonatronospira sp. | reverse complement strand
TGGTTATGGAATGGGGAATGAGCGAGGCCTTCGAGCATATGGCGCCGGGCGGGCCGGGCAAGGAGGTCTTCCTGGGGGAGGACCTGGGCAAAACCAGGGAATACAGCGAATCCACCGCCCAGAAGATTGACCAGGAAGTGGAAGCCATTCTGAAAAAGGCTTACGAGCGGGCAAACGAGGTTTTATCCTCCCGCAGGCAGGCCATGGATGAACTGGCCGAATCCTTGATGCAGAATGACGAGGTTTCCGGTGAAACCGTGTACGCCATAGTTGAGGGAAAAAAAGAATAACGGCTTTAAAAAAGAGCATGGGGCATGGACTTTTCTCCATGCCCCATGCTCCATGCTTTGCAGGGCTTACCAGAGGTATTCAGGCAGGCGCTTTCTGATTTCTTCCGGTTTTTCCACCCGGCACAGGTCCTTGTCCAGTTCATTGCTCAAGGTCTTTCGGGTGGTGTCCTTGAGGCTGTTTCTGAGCATTCCCAGAAATGAAGGGGCAGCAGCAATGATCAGCCGTTCAAATTTATTTTTGTGCTGGCTTTTTTCCAGGTGATCCGCCAGCTTCTGGGCAAAACGTTCAGCTTCCAGCTTGCGGGCCGGTGTCTGTTCTGCAGTTGTCCTGAATTCTCCCTGCATGGAATACATACGTCCAGCCTTATCCGACTGAAGATCCTGGTCTTTCATGCGCGACTCGGGATGATCGAACCTTTCCAGTTCGGTGAGACCGCCTCCGCGGGAATTGGCTCCAAAAATCCTTGCCTGTGAACTGTCCGCCACCACTACCCAGGCTTTGTAGTCCATATTCTACCTCCTTGATTGTCGTTAGGACCGAGAATTCTGATTTCCATCCTAATTCATGGACATTGCACCAGGAAAAGTCAAGGCATGCCGCATCCCTCCTGCACAGATATAAGTTTCTATGCAGTATCAATCCTCACCCCTTTAATCCCATAATCCTCCATTCCCATATGAGCATACCTGCAAACTTCTGCCTCCATCACTCCTGCCTTTTCTTACTCTTCCCCATGCCCTATGCCCCATGCCCCATGCCTTTCTCCAACAATCCCCCAATCCCTGAATGTCTAATCCACCACAGTGGTCATATGGGTTATCCGGTTTATTAACAGCCCTTCAGGACGGGCCAGGTTCCGCATTTCCCGCCCGGGCTCCAGGGAAGTAATGACGGTGCGGCCTATTATGTGCCTGCCCGGCTCGGAATGCCAGACCCGGCTGGTCCTTAAGCCCCACATGGAATGATAAACCACCGGCATCTGCGACTCTGGATCCTGTCCCAGGTAAAGCATTACATGCCCCGGCATGTACAGGATGCTTAAAAGCGGCCTGCCCTGGTCCAGGATTTGTCCCAGCTTTTTTTCCCGGGAAAGACCCTCCAGGGAGACAGGTTCATTGAAATCTTTCTGCTGGGCCGAGTTGCGGGGCAGAAATATGCCGAACATCCTGAACAGATCCTGCAACAGGGCGGAGCAGTCGCGGTTTTCGTACATGCCTCCCCAGCCGTAAGCCTGCCCCAGCATGGAATCCATCATCCCGGCAAAATTATCCCCGGTGGGGCGCACTGGAAATTTCTGCAGCACCCCGCTTCGGGTTCTTCCCTCTACCAGTGCGGCCTGTCCGTGTTTATCCCGCACAGGGACCATAAACCCGTGTCCGTTTTCCAGCCCGTGGTCCTTATCTTCCGGCAGGAGCATACCCACCCGGCCGGAAAAAACATGCCTGCCGGCAGCGGTATAAACCGGAACTTCGTCTCGCACCAGGCCCACAAGAGCCCCGGACTTGAACTTTTGTACAAAGTCATCATCCACCAGAGCCAGTTCAGACCAGCGCATCCATCCGGCGGCGTAGTCGGTCTCCACCATGGCCCAGTCTCCGTCCCGGGTGGCATGGGTAATGAGCACCGGGGTGGCGGCCGGAACCAGGCTGTTTTGCAGGTAATCGAAAGGAAAGCCTTCTCCCGGGGTCTGCGGGTCCAGGAAAACAGGCCTGCCTGAAGGCAGGGCGCGCATGCTGGCGTTATCCACGGTAACAGCCCGCTTGTGCCTGGAAGGATACCCGGATATATCCGAATTCGTGAGCATGCGGCGAAACCTTTCCGTGGTCAAAGGCAGATAGTTTTCAGCATAAACTTCGCGCTCCCGGATAAAATCAAAACCCCAGAACACGTTTTCCGCCTCGAATTTTGGCTCCCAACGGGTCCAGGGACCGAAATACGCTTCCCGGAAATCCCGGTAAAGCTCGTCTTGTTTTTCCGCAGAAAAAAGCTCCCTGGACATCTCCGGGATATAATGGGCACTGCTCTGGGGCAGCACCTGCAGGTCCCGGACCATGCCCTCCTGCCTGGGAGCGCAGGAAGCCAGGACAAGCATCCACAGAAACAGACATAATATGAGCGCCCTTCTGCAGGCTTTGCTTCTGTATTTCATGTACATAATTTACAGCCAGTACCCCTGAAAAGTCAAAACATCTCACCGCTTTTGAGTGTCCTTGATTTTACCGCCCAAACTGATTAATACGCCGGTTATTCAAAAACAAAGGAGAATATATATCACTGACTATCACTTGTTTGCACAGGGACCATTCCGCGCGTCCGGGGAAATAATTCTGGCCTCGGCCTCTCCGCGCCGGCAGATGCTCCTTGCGACCCTGGGCCTGGATTTCCGGGTGGTTCCTGCCGACTTCAAAGAGCCGCCCATCAAGTCCGGGCAGGACCCTGAGAACTACGCCCTGGAAATGTCCCGGGAAAAATGCCGGATTATTGCTGAAAAAAATCCGGACAACGTCGTACTGGGAGCCGATACCATAGTGGTCCTGGAAGAGGAGGTCATGGGCAAGCCCGGTTCCAGGGAACATGCCCTGGAAATGCTTGAGCGCCTGCAGGGAAATGTCCACCAGGTCATAACCGGTGTTTGCCTGAGATGGGACTTCAGGCAGGTCCAGGACAGCTTCAGCGTGCTCAGCCGGGTGGAAATGATTCCCGCCGGACTGGAGGTTTTGAAAGCTTATATAAAAACAGGTGAACCCCTGGACAAGGCCGGGGCCTATGCCATTCAGGGCGTGGGCGCCTTTCTGGTAAAGGCTGTCACCGGCTCCTACACCAACGTGGTGGGCCTGCCCCTGGACAGAGTCATGCAGGCCCTTTTAAACCTTGGCGCCATAAGGGTGCACAACCAGGAAGAGTCATGAACACAGCAAATCATTTGCTGCAAAGCCTGGGCAAAAACCTGGCCACCCTGGGCCCAATTGGTTATCTGCCCGTAGCTCCCGGCACCTGGGGGTCCCTGGCGGCAGTCATTGCCGCTCCCTGGATTTTTCTACCCTTCAGCCTTACGGTGCAGATACTTATCCTGGCTGCACTTTTTCTGCTGGGCTCCTGGGCCTGCTCTGCGGCTGAAGCTCATTTCCGACGGAAAGATCCCGGCCAGGCCGTAATAGACGAGGTCCTGGGGCAATGGGTGACTTTCCTGTTTCTGGCCTCGTCGGGAATATTTCTCCTGGCAGCCGGCTTTTTTCTGTTCAGGCTCTTTGATATTCTTAAACCCTGGCCGGTCAGAAGCTCGGAAAAGTGGTTTCCGGGCGGATACTCGGTCATGGTGGACGACCTGCTGGCCGGGATTTACGCCCTGGCAGCCCTGACCATCCTGGAGCGCCTGATACTGGCCGATCTTTTTCCTTCCCTTTTGTAAAGCCCGTAAGTTGCCTTGAAGCAGCCAGTTATCAGGCTGGACAGACCATTTTTTCACCAGGAAAATGTTTCATTCCAGTTGATCAGGCATTAGCCTTGATCCACTCTGAAAGCCTGGCCACAATATCGTCTCTTCCGGTGGCTACCAGTCTCTCCACCTCCTTACCGTCTTTGAATATTATAAAGGTGGGCACCCCGCGCACCCCTGCCGCCCAGGAGGGCAGGTTCTGGGGGCTTTCAATCTCAAAGGCCAGCACCTTTAGCCTGGAAGCCAGGCCGTGCCTGTCTTCCTTCAGGGCCTGCACCGCAGACCTGC
>PWFB01000007.1 GCA_003553695.1 Desulfonatronospira sp. | reverse complement strand
ATTTCTCCCTGGAACATGGAGAAAACTGCTTCTCTGACCTTGCCGGTTGCAGGGCGGTATCCCGGACCTGATCCGGTTTTGAGGATTTTCCCTTTGAAGCTTCCAGAAATGATGCGCATTTTTCTTGACGTTTGCTCCTGTTGTGAAAATATTTGCAAGCCCTGTTACTGAACCTTTATTCCGGCAGCCAGGGATGGATAAATATGCTGTCCGGTCTTTGTAGAACTTAATCAGGGTACATTCACTGGAACAAAAACTGTCCCGGCCAGAAACCGCTAATTTAATCCTCAGAGCTTGAAGAGGAAAGTATATGAACCGGTTCTTTGTCTATTATGTATGCCTTTTTCAGACCCTCCTCATTAAATACCATGGTTGTGGGATCATACACAAGGAATGAATGTATCTTCTTGTGCTCCCAATACCTGAAGTGCCCGGAAAATATCCTCCACTTAAGCTCGCATTTTAAAAAAGGAAAAATAATAAAATCATCCGTACCGTCAGAACACTCACAAATCCTGGGCTGATCAAAACCAGCATTCTCCAGATAGACTTCTGTATCAGGTTAAGCTTATCTTGTCAGGATTTCGCGCCGGCAATTCTACTACAAAGACAGTACCCTGTGGCTGGTTGCTTTTTACCCGGACATATCCCCCGTGATCAGATACTATTGATTTGGCTATGGCCAGCCCCAGGCCGGTACCTTCTTTTTTGCTGGAATAGTAAGGTTCAAAAAGCCTGGCCCTTTCCTCGGAACTCAGGCCCGGTCCGTTGTCCGCCACCTGCACAAAAACCCTGTTGAGCTGGGCATCATAGTCCATGTCCACACAGACCAAGCCCTCGCTTTTTTTATCAATTGCTTCCACCGCATTTAAAAAAATGTTCAGGAAAACTCTTTTCATGGCTTCACGATCAAAACTGAACTTGGGGATATTGGACACAACGGTCAGCTCCCATTTGATATGCCTGTGGCTCTGTTCAAACATGGACACCACCTCCTGCACCAGGCTGTCCAGGCAGTCCGGCATCGGCCTGACCTCAGGAAGCTTGGCAAAGGTGGAAAATTCCCTGACCATCTGCTGCAGGTTTTCTACCTGCCTGATGATAAGTTGCGTACTCTGCTCGAAGGATGGATCTCTTACCTTGGAAGCGAACTTCTTTTCCAGTCTCTGGGCCGAAAGTTTGATGGGAGTGAGAGGATTCTTGATCTCGTGGGCGATACGCCTGGCCACTTCTCTCCATGCTGCCAGTCTCTGCATCTTTTCCAGCTCGGTAATGTCTTCAAATACGGCCACGATGCCATAATCGTCCCCCTGATCGCCCCGCAGGATAACTGCATTCACCAATATTTTGACAATGCGTCCCTTTACCTCCAGATTCAACTGTCTCTGCCACTGGGATTCCGGAAGATCATGCAGCTGGTTCAAGACTTCATGAATCAGGCTGCTGTAATCTCCCCCAACCAGGTCCAGGGGATACCGACCCAGCACTTTTCTGCTGTCTATGCCCAGAATGTATTCCGCGGCCTTGTTTACCGTGGTGATCCTGCCTTCATGATCTATGGATATGACCCCTGCAGTAATATTATCCAGGACAGCATGCATGTACCTGCCCCTGGACTCCAGTTCCTGGTTTTGACTGGCCAGACGCATGTTGGCCTGGGTAAGACTGTTCTGACTCTTTTCCAGATCCCTGGCCATCTTGTTGAAAGACTGAACCAGCAACCCCAGTTCGTCATCGGACTGATCCTGAAGACGTACCCCCAGATCTCCCCTGGCCACCCTCTCTGTGCCCTCGGCCAGGGCCTGCACCGGAGCTGATATTTCCCTGGAAAGCTTGAACCCGAACCAGGTGGAGCCAAAAATAATCAGCAGGGTAATGATTCCAAGGATAGTATACAAGGCGGTTTTCATGGGATTTTTGATGGTTTCCAGCTTGCGGTACTCTTCAATGCCCTGCACTATTCCGTCCAGCCTGAACAATAAACCCGGATCCATTGTCTGTCCCATAACCAGAAAGCCTGTCCTGGCCTGATCTACTGGCATAATGCCCACCACAAGGTCGCCGGATTCTTGACTGGGCCACATGCCTGTCCAGTACTCAGGATTTTCAAGAAGCTCATCCCAGGGGATATCCTGTCTGATTTCCGGCCAGTAAGTTTTCCATTCCTCATCCGCAAACCAGTTCTGCTCTCTCAGAGATGGGCTGACAATTCCCATCAGGCTCAGATCATGTTCAACCTCCTTTTTATTCTCCAGAAAATTGCTCATGCCGGGTCCACCCCACAGGTACTGCTGAGAACGAATCTGGTCCAGAGTGATTTCCGAGCGCACTTCCAGACCCTGCTTGACCGAGGCATAAAACACCTGGCCTACTTCCAGGGCCTGCTGCATGGACTGGCCGACCTGCTCCTGAAACCAGTAGTCCACCGATGTATGCACAAAACGTACTGCAATGAAAAACATTAAAAGAGTGGGTACGATTGACAGGGTTATAAAAGTCATTACCAGGCGGGTTCTTAGTTTTGAGCCCAGGACCTTGCGTCTGCGTTCAATAACCAGCTTGAATACATTGCGAATAACCAGAAAGAGGACCAGGACCAGAAGAATAATGTTGAGATTGAAAAAGGCCAGAAAAAGGTAGGACTCCACCCCGAAAAAATGCAGCTCTATCCAGGTGAGCAAACCCATAAGTCCCACTGCTGCCAGGGCAATATAAATCTCCCTGCGCCTTCTGAGTTTTTCCCTGGGATCCGGGCCTGCAACTTCGATTGTGTTCTGGCTCACCTTTAAAACCCTGGTGCTTGAATTCTCTTTAACCACATTTATATTTAATAGACTCAAAAAAGGGGAAAAATAAAACTATTCTTCCCTTAACCAGATTAAAATGAAAACTCCTTCTCGTAGAGTACTTGGGGAACTACATCCCAGGACAAAAAAAACAGTGTGGATTTTATCCATTGAGGAACATCCCTGTTAATAACCCTTATTCCAATGTGCAGCCTGTACTTTCTTTCAGGTATGAGCTCTTTCAGCGGAGCAAGCTTTATGTTTATATTTTTAAAAATAGTGTCAAAGCTGTCCTCTTGCATATTTTTCAAGGTGTATGTCTTGTCGGGAAATTTGATCATGTATTCTTCTGACAAAAGATCTTTTTCCATACCGATCTCGATGGTCTTTTCCTGGATATTTTTATTCCAGAAAAGGGTCCTGTGTCTTTGCAACCTGATTGTACAGATCATGCTGATCTTTTTTCCATCATGCAGTGCTTCCTGAATTTTTTCAAACTCCTCGATATCAATGGAAAACATGGCAACAAGATAGTCTTCCTGAGTATCTATTAAAAAACTGGAAAAATCAAGTGGTTGGGCTCTGGAATCATTGGTATGCAAAAACAACAATCCAGTAACCACTACAACGGTAAAAATATATTTAAAAAATATTCTATGCATTAATTCATATATTTTGGTTAAATAAAGTGTTGTCTATTTTAGATTTATCTACTTCGTTGGCATGCAGATCTTCAGCATGCCTTATTGCTGACTTAGCAATTGCAGTTATTAAAGTTGTATCTGTTTAGCCCTTTGCATATGGCATGAAGGCAGGCCCTCCGAGACCCACTTAAGCATTATTTTGTGCATCAACTAACTCATTTTTGGATAAATGGGTCACGGAAGAGCCTGTCTCCATGCTTTCCTTAAAAGAGCTGAACACATACTTAAACTTAATATCATGGCGAGTAGTTACAATCAATTTGTTACTTCATGTATTATCTGATAACAAATATCAATTTATAAATATAAGAATAAGAACAGCAGTTATGGCAATTACAGGTACAGCCATAACTTTCAAAAAAAGTATCAATCCTTCTTTCATGTTAAGCTCCTTTTTTTATAACTGTTCACCATAATTAAATGAGCTACAGTGGTCCGGAAATTCGGCAAACAGGACGTAAAAACTCGCTCCAAGGCAGCGTAAATCAAAACCTCTTCAAGTTTTTTCAGCCAGAACATCTTCAACTATAT
>PWFB01000087.1 GCA_003553695.1 Desulfonatronospira sp. | reverse complement strand
GGATGAGATCAAGAAAGCCTATCGCAAGCTGGCCTTTGAATACCACCCGGATCGGAATACCGAGCAAAGGGAGCAGGCGGAAAACAAGTTTAAAGAGATCACGGAAGCCTACGGCATTCTCGTTGATCCCCAGAAAAGAAAGGAACACGACAAGCTACGCCGTTACGGCGGGGATTATAATTTCCAGCAACGGGAACAGGCCGGGCAGGATTTTACTGCTGATCCCTTTGAGCAAATTTTTCGGGACCTTTTCAACAATCCTGAAACCAGCAGAATATTTCGGGAAATGGAAAGAGAATTCGCAAGGCACGGAGTGCGTTTCGATCGCGAATTCATGAACAATATGTTTTTTCCCGGAGGCGGAAGTGGGCGTTTTACTGGGGGTGTGTTCATCTTTACCTCTGGAGGCGCCAGGAGACACCAGACATTTGGGGGGAACGGCCCCAGGCTGGGAGACGAAGGGCGTTACCTGGATCTAGACCGGGCGAAGCCCCCAAAATCCAAGGAAGGCTTTTTCAAAAAACTCAGTCGCAAGGTACGGGATATCTTCCTGGAATCCGGGAAGAAGGCTCCAGAACAAAACAGTCTCGAACAAAAACAGGAAAAAGATCTGTGCTACAACGTAACCATTGCACCGGAAGAAGCCCGGTTGGGAACGGAGCTGAACCTGGCCTATACCAGGGGAGACAGGCGCGTGAAGCTGGAAGTCAAGGTTCCGCCGAGCACCAGGGAGGGCACGGTCCTGCGGGTTAGAGGGAAGGGCCTGGAAGGGAGCCCGGGGGAGCAACCGGGCGATCTTTATTTGCGAGTGCATATCAGCAAGGTTTGAAATCCTCTCAGGGCTAATCCCAGAGTAATTATTCTCCCAAAAATCCAGTGAATAGTTGTAGAACCCTGTCTCTTCAATCACCTTCCTCTGGTTCTGAACCGACCTCAGACAATCCAGCGCTTTTGGACATTGCGCAGACTGAAGATAAACAGCACTGCGCAAAAAACCAGCAAAATGCCAAAGTTCAGGGCGACGGGCAGCATAGTGCTCTGGCCCAGAAAGCTCCAGTGCAGGATGTCCACGCCATAGGTGGGAGGCAGAGCAAAGGACACCGGCTGCAGAAAATATGGCAGGCTGCTTACCGGAATAAACAGTCCGGGTCAGGCCGGGCAAGACCGGTCAGCATGTTAATGGTTGCTGTATTTTTCAGGACAATAAATAAGGCCGGGCCATGTAGGTTGACCCGGCCTTAAGTCTGCTGTTCAACTATCCTGGTTTTTGCTTTCTGTCTCTTGTTCTCTGGACTCTCCGTGACACTCCCTGATCTGCTCAGGGGTGCAGTCTTCCGGCCTGTCTTTAAGTTTTTGCGGAAACTCGCATTTCTGGCAATCACATCCCATGGTTGACCTCCTTATTTTTCTGGTTTGAAGTTTTACTCTTCAGCTCAGGCATTCTATCCAGTGGGGCGGTTAAAAACAGTTGTGCCGAAGTTTTCCACCTGTGCAGGTTTTCCAGGTCTACCTCATAGTGCACATAATAACCGTGTTTTCTGCCCCGTACCAGCCCGCTGTCCCGCAGGACCCGCAAGTGCTGTGATACACTGGCGGGAGTGATTTTTAGCTCCCTGGCCAGCGCGTTCACGCAAAGACAGTCATTTTTAAGTATCTGCAAAATACGTACTCTGGCAGGCGTTGCCAGCACTTTGAACATATCTGCAAGTTCCTGGGGATTGGCCATAACTGATCCTTTATTCAATCAATTTAGTATTTGCGTATATAACTAATTAAATGCTGGTTGTCAAGGAGGCCTTTTGTATGTCCCAACAGTTTATGAAGCGCAGGTCCATGGGCTTACAATATCGAATTTGTTTTATATGGGAGGAAGGCGATGCATATGAAATCGAAATCACAGATTACCACTGATGCCGGGAGGCGGTTGCCTAGGAATCGTCCGCCGACACATCCAGGGGAGATGCTTTTTGAGGAATTCGTTAAGCCACTTAGGCTTACTCAAGTAGAACTGGCTCGCTGTCTTGGCGTTTCTTATCCTCGGCTCAACGAAATTATTAAGGGTAAGCGTTCAGTAACGCCGGATACGGCTTTGCGGCTTTCCCGGGTGCTGGGCATGTCCCCGGACTTTTGGCTTGGCCTGCAACAGAATTGGGACCTCTGGCATGTCATGAACAGCCCTGAAGCAGAAAACATTAATCGTCTGAAACCAATCCCCAGGAACCAACATTTTTTTGCATAACCTTTTTCAGCAGTTGCTATATGTTCAGATATCACTTGATGGCTGTAAGTAAGAATAATGTTAGCTCAGCCTACGGCATGAGTATTCCTTCCTTGGTAATCTGCCTGCTACCAGAGGTAAACCTCAAGTTCACCTCAGCTAAGTCTGAAGCATGATCCAGGCTGTAAGTGCCCTGCTCCCGGCCCGCCATGCGGCACACCCTGTTGCAGCCCTGCGCGAATACCGTGTTGTCCTTACCTTTTTGGTCATTGGCGGAGCAAGTGCTTCATAGCTTATCCGAGCTTGAAATTCATTGCTTTGTGCTTACATATCTGTCGAATCTCACCTCTAATTTTTTATCCAGCTCCCGTCTGGGTAGCAGATGGAGATGTTTGACTTTTTCCTTAGGATACGGGAGATTAACCCTATAAAGTTATTGCAGAACTGCAGATTACTGGATATGCCGAGCGGATGGCTTTACCTTTTACCTTCCCGACAAGTACAGCTACGATGCTGGAGATGGTGACAAGATTGCTCATAGGCTTGAGTGCATCAACTCGGTGGAAGGAAAGAACCCGTTTTCGCGCCCTGATGGGTAGGTTTCGTTTTTGTTTGCAGAAGATGGTCTGATTATCGGTATTGCCCCCATTGACTTACGACAAAGCCATGCTGGTGATCTCCAGCTAAGGGTTGCAAGTAACAACGCCCTTTTGGGCTAAGCAAGCCATCGGCTATGCCGGTGGTTGATACTGACTATAGGAAGCTTGAATGGACTGGATGTTATGGCTTTTTACAGCCCTGATCCTGGTACTCGTAGACGTCATTCTTTTCGGCGGGGCCAGCGGGATACTGCTTGCTCTGGGCATCATGGCACTCATAGGGATGGTCTGTGCTCTGGCAGGTATTTCCTGGGAATGGCAGATTCTTTCAGCTGCCCTGTCTGGCTTTATTATAGTGCCTGTGGCGCTTAAAATACTTCGCAGAACTACTCCGGGACAGCTTTTACATGGAGTCGAAGACCCAAGGATCAGAGGCAGATCATTTCAGATCCATATTGACAGCACAGGCAAGCCCAGAATCAACGTTCTGGGCGACAGTTATCCTGTACGCATGGAGGATGGTAATGGAGGCCTCGAGAGCGGAAGTGCTGTCAACATCGTCCGCTTTGAGGGTGTGACTGCTGTTGTACGTCCGGCTGCAAGGACCGGCACTTACGACAGTAAAAATACTGACTGACATATAACCTGGGAGAATAAATCATGGGAGAAGCCGCCAGCTTGTTGATCCTGCTCATAGCAATAACTTTTGTTGTACTTATTGTTAAAGGGCTGGTCATTGTACCTCAGAAGCACGCAATGGTCATAGAAAGACTCGGCCGCTACCACCGCACAATCGAGGCCGGCCTGAATCTGATCATTCCTGTTGTGGACCGGCATAGGCCCATCACAATAGTTCGTTATGAAAATGAGCAAAAGCTCATACGGACAGAAAAAAGGATTGATCTGCGGGAGGTGGTACTGGATTTTCCTAAACAGCAGGTCATCACCAAGGACAACGTGGGTGTTCAAATAGATGGAGTGTTGTACTATCAGATTATGGACGCGCAATCAGCCATATACGGTGCTGAAAACCTTGTGCTTGCAATACAGACCCTTGCCCAGACCTCTCTTCGCTCTGAGATAGGACGCATGGAGCTGGACCAGATCTTTGAGTCCAGACAACAGATCAATGACCGCTTGCAGGCCACTATGGACGAGGCTGGCAACAAGTGGGGAGTAAAGGTCAACCGTGTTGAAATAAGAGACATTG
>PWFB01000164.1 GCA_003553695.1 Desulfonatronospira sp. | reverse complement strand
GTCCTTGTTCAGGAGATGATCAATAGCGACCGCTCCGGGGTTATTTTTACACGCAACCCTGCAAATAAGAATGAAAGCATCATCGAAGCGGTGCATGGCCTGAATCAGGGCCTGGTGGACGGGTTCATTGAACCGGACCGCTGGATTCTGGATATGAAAAACGGAAAAGTGTTGTCTCATATGCCTGCGGAAAGGAAAAACTGGATGATCCCCGGTCCCGGGGGCGCTGTTGTCAAAGAGTTGCCAGCCCAGAAATCCAGCATTCCCCCTCTGGATGCGGAGGGTATCAAGGCGGTTTTTGAGCAGGCCATGGCTTCTGAAAGATTGTTTGATTATCCCCAGGACATGGAGTGGACTTTTAAGGGCAGTAGCCTGTATGTGCTGCAATCCAGGCCCATTTCTACCGGAATCCAAAAACCGGAAAATGATGATCGGGGATGGTATCTCAGTCTGCGCAGGAGTCTGGAAAATCTCAAGAAACTGCGTATCCGGATTGAGCAGGATCTTGTGGTCCGAATGATCCGGGAGGCTGATGCCCTGGCCGGTGAACACCTTGAGAACCTGCCGGATCAGAAACTGGCTGGAGAAATTGAAAGGCGTATTCAGATTTTTCAGAACTGGAAAAAAATTTACTGGGATGAGTTCATCCCCTTTGCCCACGGAATGCGGTTGTTCGGACAGTATTATACAGACACCATGCGACCGGAAGATCCGTATGAGTTTGTCCGGCTGCTGGAAACTTCGGAGTTACAGAGCATTGAAAGAAACCGGCACCTTGCGGAGCTGGCCGCCACTGTGCGGGAAAATCCGGAATTGAAACATAATCTGAAAACCGGAAAATATTTGGACGTGGATTCAGGTTTTATCAAAAAAGCCCAGCAGTTTTTTCTTCGGGATATGGAAACCGAATATTCGCTTACAGGCCGCAGGGAAGTGGTGCCTGAGATTCTGGTATCCATTATTCTTGAGATGTCTGAAGCCAACCCTCAACAAAAGAGCGCGGGCAAGACCCGCATGGAACTGGAAGGCGCATTTCTGGACAGGTTTGCCGCGGAAGAACGGATTCATGCTGAAGAGCTGCTTGATCTGGCCCGGGCAAGCTATCGCCTGCGCGATGATGACAATATGTTTCTCGGGCGGATTGAAAGGGAAATGAAACGCGCTGCTGAAACCGGAAAGAAGCGGCTTGGAATCCATATCGCCCGCCTGGATTCTCCGGAAACAATCGATGCAATTGCCAGGTCTCTGAACGATCCGGAATATCAGCCTGATTTTGAAACCCCGGTTCAGGAGACACCTTACAGGGTTGAGCTGCAGGCCCGCCAGATGGTCGGTCAGCCGGCAGGCCCGGGATTGGGCTCCGGAAACGCCAGGGTGATCCGCAACCGGGATGATCTGGGTGGTTTTCTGCATGGAGAGGTGCTGGTATGTGACGCCATTGATCCCAACATGACCCTGGTAGTCCCTATGGCCGCGGCAATTGTTGAAAGACGCGGCGGGATGCTGATCCATGGGGCCATAATTGCCCGTGAATACGGGATCCCGTGCGTCACCGGGGTGCCGGAGGCCATCATTGCGATTCATACTGGAGACAAACTAACTGTGGACGGATTTCTCGGCATTGTGACCATCGAAAAAGTGCATGATGCAGATGCTTGAAGCAACAGTTATCGGTTCAAGGGCCTTGTGCAAGGTCTGACAAATCATCAGCGGCTGAGCTTTTAGTTGGCCTTGATTGATCCAGTAATTGATGTACATGTTTCAGGTACACATTATGGAAGGCCGGTATGATAAGAACTCAAATATGTCTGACCGACAAGCAGCGTGCCGAACTGGCCATAATTTCCAGGAATTCAGGAAAAGAACAAAGGGAAATCATTCGCAGGGCCATAGATCCCCTGATTGCTCCAGCCGGCCAAGATCAAATGATTTTTACTGCTGGCTTCCAGCTTTTGAGGGCATAAGTACGGCCCTGTATTCCTGTCAGGTAGATGGGTTACCCTTCGGGCTGTAACGCAATCCTCCCTCATCTGTGACGGGATGGGCCCGGGAAAGATCCTGCAGGCCAGTGCCTCCACTGCCTGAGCAGGGGAAAATAGAGTCCAAGCTCTACAGGCCCTGGTTTGGCGGCCTGCATGAGCCGGGCATAGGTCTGCATGCGTTCCCGGTAGCGGGCCTGCTCCCGATCCAGAAAACCCTGCACGTCCCCGCCTGAATGCCGGCTGATCTTGTAGTCTATTATCCAGCGCAGGCCGGTATCATCCACAAAGGTCCGGTCCATGGACACGGCCACCTCCCGGCCATTGTCCAGCCCGCTCAGGGCGAATTCATTGCGCGCTCCCGGCCAGGGTCCCAGGATCCAGCGCCCGATATCATGGTTCAGGGGGTTTTCCAGGGCCTGCTGCACCAGGTCCACCCCTTGTTCCAGGTTTTCCTCCATAAGGCCCAGTTCCCGCAGCTGACGGGCAAAGACAGGCTTGAGCCCCCGGATCTTGTGCATGCTCCATTTGTTGATTCCCTCCCCGGCCATTACCAGCATCCAGCGGTGTACGCAGGTGCCGGCCAGGCGGATGGTTTCCCCGGCCCAGTCAAAGACAATGCTTTCCTCTCCGGGGTCCGGCCGGGGGTCTGAAAGGGGCTTAAGCCCTGCAGAAATCAGGGGAGGCTGCCAGTCCGGGTGCAGGCGGTAAAGTATCCTTCCCTGTGCGGGAGGGTCATCTTCTGCGGCATCTTCCCGGAAATTTTGAGCAGCCTCTTCAAACTCCTCCTGGACCGCCGGCCACAGGGATTCCAGCAGGGAGCCTCCCGCCGGCTTTGACGGCAACCCCTTTTCCGTCAGCCGGGTATGGCCCAGGAGGTGCAGCCGCTTCCTGGCCCTGGTGCAGGCCACGTACAAAAGCCTGCCGTCCTCATGGCGGGTCTTGCGGGCCATGAGGCGCTGGATATAGGCGTAAACCGGGTCTTTTTCCTGCCCGGTGGCGGTCCTGGGGGCCATGAGCAGGTCGGTGCGGCCCTTGGTGGAAGCGCGCTCCATCCAGACCAGGAGCTGGTGTTCATCGGATCCCGGGGGCCGTCCCAGGCCGGGGAGGATCACGGTGTCAAACTCCAGCCCCTTGGCCTTGTGGATGGTCATCACCTGCAGGTTCTGGCCTGCGGAGGTGTCCGGTCCTGCAAAAAGACCGGCCACGGCGTTTTCCAGTTCGTCAACGACCCTGTGCGGAGCATGTTCCAGGCGCTCTTGCAGCAGCCGGAAAAAAACTTCCGCGTCCCTGAGCTGGCTTTCAGAGTGCAGGCAGTCCGGCCCTCCCAGGACCTTCCAGCAGGACTCAACCTGTTTGCGCAGCCCGCTGCGCTGCCTTTGCCCCAGAAACTGCAACAAGATCTCCCGGACCCTGTCCAGGCGCTTGCGGCCCCGGGGACTCAGGCGGGATAAAAGATCCTGGTCCTGGATGCGGTTTAAAATAAGGGCATTTTTATCCTCGGCCAGGACGGCCATATCCTTAAGCTCCAGACCGCACCAGGGGGCGCGCAGGACCGCCAGCCAGGCCAGGTTGTGCCCGGGGTGGGTCAGGACCCCGGCCAGGGAGCACAGGTCCTGGATTACGGGGCGGCTGCTAAGGGGGTCGATTTCCACTGCCTGGTACTCAAGACCCCTCTGGCGCAGGTCCGGGAGTATGGCCTGCAGGTGGGGCCGGCTTCGCACCAGGATGGCCACGGTGCCCCGGGGGTCTTCCTGCCTGGCCTGCTGGATCAGGGAGACCACCCGGCTGCTTTCTGGCTGGTAATCTGCATCAAAAAAAGGATGTATGTTTACAGCCGGACCCTCCAGGGAGGGCAGGGAGGCATGGGAGGCGGAGTAGGGTACGCTTCCGGTCATCTGGTCTTCCACCTGGGGCAGGACCCGGGGGAAGGCCTGGTTGGCCCAGTTTACTATCCCGGCCTGGGATCTGAAATTGACCGTGAGCCGCAGGGGCTCAAGGGGGATATGGCCCAGACCCTGGCTTCTGGCCTGCAGAAAAAGGCCCACTT
>PWFB01000043.1 GCA_003553695.1 Desulfonatronospira sp. | reverse complement strand
TGAATACGTTGCACATTTTAAAATCTGAACCGGATGAACTTACCAGGTATATCGTGGATGCCGACTGCAGGGACAACACCTGCCGGACGGTAGAAACATTCAAGCCCGGCACGGACTGGGATAAACTCGTGGAGCAGATCTTTGAGGCCGACAAGATCATCTGCTGGTGGTAGGAAAGACTTAAACATAATTTTATACCCTTTGGTTCTAGGTGTCGGCGGCATCTGCTCCGCCAAAGCCCAAGGAGTTGAAAATGGATATGGACAAGGATCTGGCTTCGGCCATGGTTTCTCAGCGCTGCAACTGCTATGACAGCGCCCTGGAATCCGCCAAAAAGGTCGTGACAAAGGAAAATCTTCCCCCGGATCAGATCGAGGCTGCCAGGAACATAGTCAAGTCCCTGGGGGCCTGGTATTTCCGGCAGCACTGCATGGAAAAAATAATGGAGTGCTACGACCTTCTGCAGCGGCTTCCCAGGGTGGACCCTGAAAAAACTCCTGATAAGAGCGATTCCTTCAGGAAATCTGATGTGTCTTCCAGGGAGATCAGCACAACTCTAAACCCTGATGTTCAGGAGATATTCGAAGCCCTGGGACAGCTGGAAGAAAACAGAAACAAGGACGAGGCCGAACTTTTAAGAGAAGCAGTGAGCCTGCTGATTCTCAAGTATTCCATGGAAGAAAGCATCCGCGGCAAGGTGCTCAGCAAGGCTGAAAAACTATTTTCAGAGTAGGGAGGATTATCTGTTATGAGCAATGATACACAGCAGGGTGCATCCGGTGAAAAAAAGCTTGGCATACTGGTGCGCAAGGACCAGTACCTGGACCAGGTAATAAACCTGGTGGAGGCAGCCTATAAGAAAGGCCTGGAAACCCAGCTCTTTTTCACCGGGAAAAGTGTTATGCTGACGCAGGACCCTGATTTTGCCAGACTGGTGGGCAAGGCCAACCGCATATCAGTGTGCGATGTAAGCTTTCGGGCCAACGAGCTTTCCGGGGAAGTTCCCGGAGTAAGCTTCAGGGATTTCGCCACCCAGGCCCGCAATGCCGAAATGGTCGGCGAGTGCGACCGGTATGTAGTTTTTTAAGTATACTTTTTCTCCCGATGGCAACCACCTTGTTGCCTTCGACCTCCTCCACCCTCCTGCCTGCCGGCCCCTGACAACACAGAGGGCCGGCAGCCAAAAATGGCTGCTTCTGCAAACTCCCCTGGACAGAAACAAGGTCTGTTTGTCATAAAATCCAGGTTGCAGGCAAAGAACACCTCGGGCAATATTACTCACAAAATGAAGCTGTAGAAAAACCTCCCGGTCAGAAAAAACCCGACGGATAGGCAGCCATGGAACAAAGTACCCCATACCACCTCATATCCGTACTCATGCTGGGGGTGATCTCCCAGATCGGCCAGGTTCTTATTCTGCGGGAACTCTTAATGGTCTTTCACGGCAATGAGCTGTCCATCGGAATTATCCTGTCCGCCTGGCTGGCCTGGGTGGGCCTGGGCAGTCGCCTGGGGGCCCGGGTGGTGAACCGCTGGGGCCGCCCCGTGTTTCTTTTGAAAACCACTGCAGCAGCAGTGCTTCTTCTGCTGCCCCTGACCATCCTGACCATCAGAACCCTGCGCGGCTTCTTTGACGTCCTGCCCGGGGCATACCTGACCCTGCCAGAGATGCTGCTCTCCTGCTTTATTGTCACAGCACCCGTCTGCCTTTTGACAGGCTCGCAGTTTGTGTTCCTGTCCAGGGTATGGCGGGAAAAGGACAAAAGCCTGGACACCACAGGAGCAGGCAAGACTTACGTGGGCGAGGCCACAGGAAACATGCTCGGGGGCATATTATTTACCTTTGTCCTGGTTCACCTTTTAAACCCCTTTCAGTCCTCCATGCTTGTTGCCGGACTTATGCTGGCTGCGGTGATGCTCATAGTGCCTGTGCGCCCCAGCTTAAGGCCCCGTGCCCTGGCAGCAGTTCCTGTAGTCCTGGCAGCCGCGGTTTTGCTTTTTTTCTCCCTGGATCACCTGGACCGCTGGGCCCATCAGGTTCAATGGAAACAAGCCGCACCGCAGCACCAGCTGGTGGACACCCACGAATCCAGGCTCGGCAATATCGCGGTTTTAAAACGCCAGGACCAGTACAGTTTTTTCCAGAGCGGACACCTGGTTTTCAGCACAGCCGGACCTGAAACCCTTGTTCCCGGCCTGGAGGGGCAGGAAGCGGTAAGCTTTGCCCACCTGGCCATGGTCCAGCATCAGGCCCCGGAACGTGTACTGCTCATAGGTGGGGGACTGCGGGGAACCCTGGCCGAAATCATCAAACACCCGGTGCAGAAGGTTGATTACATCGAACTGGATAAAAAACTCGTCCAGACCGCTGCTGCTCACGTTCACCCCGGGTCTCTTGAGGTGTTGGACGACCCCAGGGTGAATCTCATGTACACCGATGCCCGCCTTTTCGTTAAAAGGGCCGCCCAGAAGTACGACATGATCATTGTGGACAGCCCTGATCCCACCACTGCGGCCATGAACCGGTTCTATACCAGGGAATTCTTTGAGGAAGCCAGGAGATCACTCAACCCCAGGGGAGTCCTGGTAGCCGGCACGGCCTCCACGCCGGACCTGCGGGGCACAGCTATAGCCAACCGCAACACGGCACTATTTCACACCCTGGATGATACTTTTTCCCGGGTACTTGTTGCCGGAGACAGGTTTATGTTTTATTTTGCGTCTGATGATCCGCATCAGGTTTCAGTGGACCCGGTAGAACTTCAGAAGCGCTACCAAAATAGAAACATTCAAACCGATGGATTTTCCGGGGTGCACTTCCAGGTCCTGCTGGAAGAGTCTCAGTTGAGAAGGGTGAACTGGGTGGTACGTCACCACGGAAGAACTCCTGGAGCCCATCTGGAAGGTCCGCCTGCAGTGCCCATATCACCTGGTCCAGTGCTGCAGCAGGTTTATGAACAAGAGGAGTTGCCCTCAGTTGAAGACGATTTTTTTATCAACTCCGACTTCAGGCCCATAGCTTACTACTACACCCTGATGTACTGGAGTGAACTGACCAGGAAAGACTCGGGGGAGTATCTCAAAAGGCTTTTGCAGGTACAAAAAAGGTGGATACTGCCCCTGATGGCCTTGCCTGTCATCTGGGTCCTGACTCTGCGCCTTACCGGTTCCCGCCTGGGCAGGCGCATGGATACTTCACTTGCTGTCACAGGAACTGCTTTCAGTACAGGTCTTTGCACAATGGTTCTGCAGGTAGCCCTGCTTTTTGCCTTCCAGAACATTTATGGTTTTGTGTATGAATTAATCGGCCTGATAGTGGGAATGTTCATGCTGGGGCTGGCGCTGGGTGCATATGTCACCCAGCGCCTGGTGCAGAGAAAATCCAGTCTGAGCATCCTCATGCTTGTCCAGGCGGCTATGGGAGGTCTGGCTGCTCTGATGGGTATTATTTTACCTCTTGCATCGGGCATTCAGTCCCCTGCCGCAGTATTTGCCCTGTTTTCAGGGATAACCTTTTCAGCAGGGATGATAAACGGGGTCAATTTCCCCCTGGCAGCCGCATGCAGTATGGCCCTTAGCCGCCGTGCAGAACATGCCGCTGGAAAAATTTACGGTGCCGAGCTTTTGGGGGCCTGCCTGGGGGCTATCCTGGCCAGCGTCCTGGTAGCCCCTTTATTTGGAATTGTGGCCTGCTGCATACTGGCGGCTCTGGCCAACCTTACAGCCTTTGCAGTCCTTCTGGCTGCAGGGAGGTCTTATGAATAACCAACTGAGCAAGTTAAAAATCAGCCGGAATAAATTCATTAAAAGCGCTCTGGGGGCCTGCTCACTCTGCGCTGCAGGCCTTGCCGCGGCTTCCTCCAGGGTAATGGCCCAGACTGCGCCCCCGGCTAATGATCAGCCCCAGACAGCCCGGATGGGCTTTACCAGCCCCAGCGAGGCTTCCTGGTTCAGCAGTGTGAACAACTCCGAAATTGAGTGCGCCCTTTGCCCCAATGGGTGCCGGCTTAAACCCGGGCAAAGGTCTGTTTGC
>PWFB01000181.1 GCA_003553695.1 Desulfonatronospira sp. | reverse complement strand
CTCATGAGGGAGTCCACCACTGCAAAATGGTAACCAAAGCGGATCTGGGCATGCATGTAATCCCTGGCCACCAGGGCATAGCTGCTGAGGGCAGCGGACTTGGCCGGGTCGAAGATGCCTGCGCTCATTCGGTCGAATTCCTGCCAGTCGAAATGCCAGGTGCTATGGTCCCACTTGATGCTTTTCCAGGTCAAGCCCTGAAACAGTGCCTGAAAGGGTTTGCTGGCCACCTGGTCCAGGGTGATGCGCTCCTGTCCGTCCGCTGAAGGATGCAGCCCCTCTTCCAGGTCCAGGACACGAAAGGACAGAGGAATATCAAGCTCAAGGATTCTGGAGCTGCCCAGGCCTTTGCCCCTGGACCCGGACAGAGAGAACATTTCACGAACTCCCATTTCATGGGTGAACCTGATGAGATCATGCACGGAGCGGCAGTTCTGTGGGGTAAAATCTTCTGACTGGGCGTCTTTAAGGTTCAGGGTGGAGAGGCTTTTAAGCACTGTGTGCATCTTTTCTCCCATCCAGGTCCGCCTTTCCATGGGAGCGGATTCTGCCGCCTGGGACCGTCCCTCATGTACAGTACCGCGAAACCCGTCCACAGTGACCCAGAGGCCGTCTTGCCACTGCGACATGTCTCTATCTACATTAATAACCGCCGGCACTGCCTCTTCTCTGGCAACAGTGGCCAGGTGACTGGCCGCACTGCCTTCCAGGCCTATAAGTGCGTTTATCCTGTCCAGCACCGCTGTAAGTTCAGGATAGAGGCCGGGGGTAACCACGATTGACTCCTGGGGGATAAGGGGAATGTTTTCCCGGGAGAGCAGCCTGAAAATCCGGCCCTGGGCCATGCCCGGAGAGGCCCATTGACCTTTGCACAAGACCGGCAGATCAGGGTCAGAACCTTTTTCGCCTTCGCGGGCACTGTGAAAAGGACGGGTCTGGACCAGGGTGACCCGGTCCTGCTGGTCTGCTACCCATTCGATGTCCTGGGGAAATTCAAAATAATTCTCCAGCTCCAGGGCAAAGCGGTGCAGCCCTGGCAGGTAGGCTGGATGCTCCCGGGAGGAAGCAGGTTCTTTGTCTTTTTCCAGAAAATATTCCCTGGCCCTGGTTTCCCCGCCCACCAGCTTGTCTCCCATCCCGGAAACAGTGTAGATGCCCATGTGTCCGGGATGATTCACATCGGTAGTGTAGACCACCCCGCTTTCCCGGGCCGGCAGCATTTCCAGCACCAGCACGGCCATGGACAGTAGCTCGTCCGGGAAACCGGCTCTTATGCGGTAGCTCAAGGCCCGGGGGGAGTATTTTCCGGCCAGGACTTCCTTGTAGGCCTGGACCCAGTTTTCACGGTCCACATTTAAAAGGCTTACGTACTGCCCGGCAAAGCTTAGCTCACTGTCCTCTCCAAAGGCACTGGAACGAAAGGCCAGTCTGACTTGAGGCATCTCCTGGAGCCTGTCCTGGAGGGCCAGGTACAGGTCCTGGGGGATTTCTGCATCCAGGACAAGCTGTTGCAGCTGCCTGGAGTATTCTTCCAGGTCTGCCGAGTCCAGGCAGATTTTCCCAAGGATTTCGTTTATGCGGGAACGCAGGCTGTTTGCGTTTAAAAAGTGGTTGAAGGCCCGGGTGGTGATGCAAAACCCCCGGGGAACAGGAAAGCCTTTTTTACTGATCAGGGCCAGGTTGTAGGCCTTGCCTCCCAGAAGTTCCCGGCTGGCTTGCCGGGAGTCCAGGTTCAGAAACCAGGGGCGTTCATCCGGGCCGGGCTGCACGTCGAGAGCCAACTCCACGTAAAAGGCGACCTTTTTTCTGTAGTCTCTAAGCACCCTGTAGCGCAGCGGATTCAGGGCCACCAGGCTCTTGACCAGCAGGTCCACGTCCCGCAGCAGTTCTCTGCACAGCCTGGCCACCAGGGCGTAATCACAGTGCAGGCCACGGTAATGGATTTCCTCGATTTCGGCCATTTTTTCCAGGCATTGCCTGTCCTGGGCCAGCAGGTCCCTGAAGTACTGGTATTTTCGGCGCAGCTGGGCCCCGGGGGCAAAGACCTGCCTGGACCAGTAGCCAAGGAGCTGGGTAAGCCACATCAGCCGGGCCCCTGTGCCTCACCGCCCAGTACCTGGGCCACCTTTTCCTCGAGTTCGTGCTTGTCTATGGGCTTGACCAGATACTCGTCCGCTCCCAGCTGCATTGCCCTCTGGGCTGTTTCCAGGGTGGGATATCCCGTGAGCATGATCACCTTGAGGCCGGGGTTTATCTTTTTGGCTTCCTCCAGGACATCCACCCCGTTCATCTTTTTGAGTTTGATGTCCAGTATGGCCAGGTCCACGTGGTTTTCCCTGAGATGGGCGAAAAAATCGTCCTCCTCGGTAAAGGGATGTACTGTATGTCCTTTGCGTCCCATGATCCTCTGCACCAGAATGGTGGCGTCCTGGACATCGTCAAGTACTGCAATTACTGCCATCTTCGTTCTCCTTTTCAAGGGTTTTTCCTTCCAGGGGCAGTTCCACGATAAATACTGTACCCGGGCCGTAACTCGGTGACCTGGGAAAATCCCGGGGCAGGTATTCCACAGGCGGGGGGCTCAGCGCCGATATATCCCCGCCATGGTCCTTGATAATTCCGAAGGACACCGACAGTCCCAGCCCGGTGCCTTTGCCCACGCTCTTGGTGGTGAAGAAGGGGTCGAAGATCTTGCTCAGGGCCTCTTCTTCTATGCCGCCGCCGGTATCGGCAATGCTGATAATAATTCTCTGCCTGTGGGCACACAGTTTGGACTTGACGTATACCACCCCGTCCTGGCCTATGGCGTCTGCAGCGTTGTTTATGAGATTGAGCCAGACCTGCTTCAGGCGCTCATGGTCGCCGACAAAGGGGGGGATATTGGGATCCAGGGATTTGTAGATCCTGATATGGCTCAGGGACAGGACATGCTCCACCAGTTTGATGACTTCTTCCAGGGATCTGTTCATGTCCACCTGCTGTGAGGTTGACTGTGAATACCTTGAAAAGCCCAGAAGGTCGGCAACTATTTTGCGGCAGATCTTGGTCTGTTTTTCTATGGTCTTTAAGTCCTCCGCCCACTCGTCTTTTTCCACCTCTTCCAGAAGCAGCTGGGTATATCCCAGGATAATCCCCAGAGGGGTATTTATCTCATGGGCCACCCCTCCGGCCAGACGCCCCAGATCTTCCATTTTCTGGGACTGGATAAGCTGCTCCTGGTATTTTTTGAGCATAGTTATATCCCGGGCGGTGAGCAGCAATCCAACAATATTTTTCTCCTGGTCGTAAACCGGTACTTTGAGCACGTGCATCCATATTTCCCGCCCCTGTCTGCTCAGGGAAACCTCCTTGGAAAGGGGCCTGCCTGTGGACAGGATCTGGCGGTCTTCGTGATAATTATTGTCCGCCTGTTCTTCAGGAAAGAGTTCAAAGTCCGTCCTGCCCAGGATGTCTTCTTCCCTGAGATCGAAATAGTCGCAGAAGGCCTTGCTGGCAAACTGATACTTGAGGTTTCTGTCCTGCAGGGTAATAAAGTCCGGAGTGACGTTCATTATGGTTTTAAGAAGACCCTGCTGCTGGACAATGGTCTTTTCCCGTTCTATCAGTTCACTGATGTGGTTTTTTACAGTCAGGG
This sequence comes from Desulfonatronospira sp., assembly GCA_003553695.1. Lineage (GTDB taxonomy): Bacteria > Desulfobacterota > Desulfovibrionia > Desulfovibrionales > Desulfonatronovibrionaceae > Desulfonatronospira. Next base: position 411 of record PWFB01000181.1, on the reverse strand, counting down.
CCATGACATCGAAGGCCTCGGACAGGTCCTGGATTTCATCCCCTACCATCTGTCTGTACACCCTGCATTTACGGCATTTTTCCAGTTTCTGCCGGTGGCCTATGTTCTGGCAGTCGTCGCAAAAGGTCCCCGGAATATACCAGCAGCGCCGCCTTGTGTCTGCGTAGGCGGGGCAGTCCTCTTTGCCGCACTGCATTATTTCCCAGCAGTGTCTGCGCTGTTCGGCACTGGTCTGGATGTCCAGGTTGCCCTGTACCACTTCTTCAGCGGACCAGCGCAGCTTGTTCAGGCGTCTGGTGACAGTGGTGGCGAACCAGGATGAAAGCACCAGGCCCAGGGTGAGCACCCCCAGGGTGGTCAGAAGAGCGGTCCAGCGCTGGCGCTGGATTAGAATCTCCAGGTGGTCCCTGG
>PWFB01000063.1 GCA_003553695.1 Desulfonatronospira sp. | reverse complement strand
GGCGTTCATGGCCTTGGTGACCTGTTCCACAATCTGCCCCAGGACCTCTCTTGGTTCCAGTGAAGAATTGACTACCCTGGCGATCTTGTAAATGGTTTTATAGAGTTCTTTGGATTCCATGCTGTAACCTGCCTTTGTTAGAAATTTTACATTTAGTCATGTTGAGGATCAGTTCATTCAAACATTGTAACTACTAAATTCATAAAGGCTGCGGGTCAACCCGAGGTACAGGACAGTTGCTGGCGGGGCGGCACCGTCCGCCACCAGGCAGTGTGCCTGGATATCGGGGCAGGCAATGAAAAATCTGAAAGAAGAAAAGTAAACCATATTGCCTGCTGGAGGAAATAATATACTGATGGTATGTATTGCTGTATAACCAGCTGGATAAACAATCAAATTATTTCCAACACCCTGTCAACCCGGTAAATTTGACAAGTCTGACATCCCTCTCTTAAAATACAGAAGTACAGTTTAGCTTCTAAGCAACTACCATTTCAGTCTAATTATTTAAACATGTTGATGTCACACAAGTTTGTCATCTGGGGACTTTTGCATGGATTTTACTGAAAATCTGTTTCTCCTTGGAGGAGCGATGCTCCTCATGTTTTTCCTGGTCAGCTATATTTTTCAGCGGCTGAAATTTCCTTCACTGCTGGCCTATATTATTCTGGGAGTTGCCCTGGCCGGCCTGTTCACCCCCAGGGAACTGGATATAGTTGACCAGATCGCCCGGATAGGAATTGTTCTGCTCTTTTTCCTTCTCGGACTGCACTTCCCTCTGGCCAGGCTGGTGAATATTTCCCGCCGCATATGGAAAGTCGGAGCCATGGACATTGGGATCAACTTCGGCGGCAGTTTCCTGCTGGCCTATCTATTCGGCTTTGATATTCTGGCCGCACTGATTATCGGTGGAGTGGCTTACGCCACCAGTTCCTCCATCACGGTGAAAATGCTGGAGGATACCAAGCGCACAAACACTCCGGAAGGAGAGTTCAAGCTGGCCCTCCTGATTTTCGAAGACCTGGCTGCCCCGGTCCTGGTCTCATTCCTGGTGGGACTGACTCTGCACGGTGTAGTCACCCCGGGTGCCATTGCCCTGATCTTCATCAAGGTGGTGATCATCACCGCAGCTTCCATCCTCATGGCCTATTACGGATTCCGAAGGCTGGACGTGTTTGTTCAGAGATATATGACCAGGGAATTCATGCCCCTTTTCGCTGTTTCCATAGCACTGATCTTTGCCGGTCTGGCTGAAGCCCTGGACCTCTCCAAGCTTCTTGGCGCCTTCCTGGCCGGGGTAATACTTTCGGAAACCGGCACTTCCAGGGAAATGGGCAAAATCATTGTCCCCCTCAAAGACCTGAGCCTGCCTTTTTTCTTTTTCTGGTTCGGCACAACCATTACTCTGGGTACAGGGGTTGTTTCTCCTGTCGCCCTGGTTGTTTTGATTTTCTGGGCTGTGGCGGGCAAGCTTATCGTTGGATACTGGGGAGGCAGGATCTACGGCCTTTCTTTCAAGGGAGCAATCAGGGCGGCCTTTTCCCTGGTTCCCCGGGGAGAATTCTCAGTGGTCATAGCGGCCCTTGCCGAGCCGATCCTGCGTGTTTTCCTGGGAATCTACATAGTGGGCTCTGCAACCATTGGCGTTTATCTGTTCCGCAAGGCTCCTGCTCTGGCTGACAGGATCGATCGCAGATTCGGGAGCAGGATGAAAAAAAAGAAGGTATAACCTCACCTTGCCGTTGACACCCTGGTCCGCCGAAAATATAAGCCTCCTGGGAGGAGACCTGTTATGCATATAGTAATTATCGGCGGGGGGGATGTAGGCCGCGAACTGGCCTTGAACCTGGCCCATAAGCAGCAGAAAATTGCAGTTGTGGAAAAGGACCGTCATAGAGCCGAACAACTGGGCGAAGAACTGGACATGACGGTCATTATCGGCAACGGCGCCAACCTTGATGTTCTCAACAAAGCCAAAATCAAGAATGCTGAAATGCTCATAGCTGTTACCGGGTCTGATGAGGTGAACATCATTGCCTGCATGATCGCCAAGAAGTTTGAGGTGAGCTTCACTGTTGCCAGGGTTCGCGATCCCGAAAGCGCCGGAAGCATTGATGTGGATACCCGGGGCCTGATCCATAAGCAGGTAGGCATAGACATGATCATCAGTCCTGAAAAGGCTGTGGCCCAGGAAATAGCCAAGACCATCAACTTTCCCGAAGCCGTTGAAGTGGAGCATTTTGCCAGAGGAAAAGCCATGATGGTTGCCACCACGGTAACCAGTGAAGCCAGGCTGGTGGATCAAACCCTTCAGGAACTGTCTTTGCCCAGGGGCTGTATTGTCGTGGGCATCAAAAGACCCGACGGTGGGTTTGTCCTGCCTGGAGGCAGGAACAAAATTCAGATCGGGGACAAGGTATACCTTATCGGAAAATCCGACGTGATGCGCAAGGCCAGCCAGCTGCTGCACCATGAGCCTAAACGGATAAACCGGGTGATCATACTTGGCGGAGGGGTCATCGGATACTCTCTGGCTTCCATCCTGGAATCCGACAAGCAGAACTCCTTCCTGGTCAAGATCATTGAAAAAGATGCAGAGAGGGTAGATGAGCTCAACAGGAAACTGAGCAGGACCACAGTCCTTCAGGGAGACGGCACCGAGGTTTCATATTTCAATGAAGAAGAAATTGCTGAGGCAGATATCCTGGTGGCGGCCACTGAGGACGACCGGACCAATATCGTCGCTTCCATCATGGGGCAGAAACTGGGGGTTCACAAGATCATTTCCGAACTCACCAGGATCAGTTATGCCTCTACTTACGAAACCGTTGGAGTAGAGGAAACCATAAACCCGCATCTCATAACTGCGGCCCAGATCCTGCGCTTCACCAGACGTGAAGATGTCGTCTCCCTGTCTTTGCTCAAGGAAGAAGCCGCTGAAGTGATGGAAGTGATCCTGCCGGAATCTGCATGCGTTGTGGGCCAGAGAATCGCCGATGCGGACTTTCCCAGGGGCCTGCTCATCGGGACCATAGTCAGAGGGGATGAAGTCATCATCCCGGACGGAGACACGGTATTAAAAGCAGGGGACCACCTGATTATCTTTGCCATTGCCTGCTTCCAGCTGGACCGTTTTTTTGCCTGCCCCAAGGACTGATTGCAATAAGGCCTGCCCGGCATAAAGCCTGCTCTCTGCACGCCGCCACTCCCGGTGAACCACAGAACAAAAAAGGAGAGGCAGGACAAAAAGAAGGGGTCAGACTATCGCCTAACCCCTTGAAATTTATGGTGCGCCCGGCAGGATTCGAACCTGCGACCTACTGATTCGTAGTCAGGCACTCTATCCAGCTGAGCTACGGGCGCGTAAAGAAATAAATATAAATATATTCAGGCAAACACGTCAAGTTTTATTTTTTATTGCTGTCCGGATAACTTATTTCCAGATCTGGAAACTCTATCTCGTCTTCCCTTCTTGCACCTTTTCCGGTACTCGAAGCACCGGGATCCTTTAAAACATCGAAATCCGGTTCTCTACTCATATCTTGACTGTACTCCGGAACATTTTCTATGTCATGACTTTTCACTGGCTGGTAAATATCCTCCTCTACTGTCCGGCCGGAAACTTCCACCCCGCCCTCTTCCCGGACAAAATCCCCGAAGACTTCCGGTTCCGCGCTCTCATTATCCTGACTGGAAAGCATCCAGGCATCCCCCGGGGCCTGTATCCACTCTAAATTGAAAATCCTGCGCTGGGCACCCCAGTCGTACCCGCACTTGGGACAACTGGTCAGATGGTCAAAAGAGGTGTAACTGCATTTGGTACAAAACATAGGGCACTTTATCCCGCTGAAGCATTCCATATATCAGCTGTTTTCATCCCTGCCCTGCCTCCTGGCCATTTCCTCCTCCCGCAGTGCCCGGCGCAGCACCTTGCCCACTATGGTCTTGGGCAGTTCCTCCCGGAATTCTACCTGCTTTGGAACCTTGAAACTGGCCAGCTTATGCTTGCAAAAAGAGATAATATCCGCCCTGGTGAGCTTTTCCCCATCTTTT
>PWFB01000105.1 GCA_003553695.1 Desulfonatronospira sp. | reverse complement strand
TTTACAGTGGCTGTTATGGGCTGCGTGGTCAATGGTCCCGGTGAGGCCAGGGAGGCTGATATTGGCCTGGCCGGCGGCCGGGATTGCGGCATTATTTTTCGCAAGGGGGAAATTGTGCGTAAAGTCAGGGGAAGGGATCTCATTTCGGAGTTCATGACTGAACTGGACCGATTTCTGCGCTTGACATGATTTTACCATACAAATATAGTTTCATGTTTATGTCGACGCAGATCAAGTCAGCCCATGCCTTTTTATGTGCAGATATTTGCATGACCCATGGGCACAACTGTCAACCATCAAGCCTTGCTCTCTTATAATGAGGGCCGACTGACCAAAAGGAGTTATACTGATGCAGGCAAGATACGAAACACTTCTGTTGCTGAACCCGGAGCTTGGTTTAGACGGCAGCAATGCACTGCTGGAGAAATTCTCCGGCGTCCTGGAGAAAAACGGCGGCCAGGTGATCAAGAATGACGACTGGGGACTGAAGACCCTGGCCTACCCCGTCAAAAAACAGACCCGCGGCCGTTACATCCGCATGGAGTACTCTCTCCCGGCTGCCCAGGTCTCGGAGTTTGAGCGCAATATCCGCATTGCAGACGGCGTGTTTAAGTTTTTAACGGTAAAACTGCCCCAGGAAAAGGTTCAGGAGGAAGAATAAACATGGTATACAAGAAATTTGCTCCCCGGAAGAAATTCTGCCGTTTCTGCGCCTCCAAGGAAAATATCCTGGACTACAAAAACGTTGAAATGCTCAAGGATTTCATTACTGACCGGGGTAAAATCATTGCCCGCAGGATCACCGGGAACTGCGCCAAACACCAGAGGGCGCTGACCACTGAAATCAAAAAGTCCAGGCAGATGGCTCTGTTGTATTACACTGCAACTCACAGTACAGACGTCAAGAAAAAGACAACTTAGGAGAAATAAAGATGCAGCTGATATTAAGAGCAGACGTGGACAACCTGGGCCGGCTGGGGGAAGTGGTCAAAGTCAAACCAGGATATGCCCGCAACTATTTAATCCCTCAAAGACTGGCCTACCCGGCTACCAAGGCAAACCTGAACATCTTCGAGCAGGAGAGAAAGCGCCTGCAGGAAAAGATGGACTCCATCCGCCGCGAGGCCAAGAGCCTCGGTGAAAAGCTGGAAGAGGCCCAAGTGGTTATCCCCGTGCGCGTGGGCGAGCACGACAAGCTTTATGGTTCGGTCACCACAGCCATGATTGCCGATACCCTTTCCCAGCAGGGTATCGACATCGACAAGCGCAAGATAGTGCTGGACAACCCCATCAGGAGCCTGGGAGAATACGAAATCAGCGTAAAACTTCACCATGACATCCAGGCCAAAGTAAAGGTCAGCATTGTAAGACATGACAGCGAACAAAACACCGGGCAATCCGGGGAAGAATCCTGAGGGCAGTGCTAAGTCCGGTCCTGGCAGATCCTATAAGGGCAAAGGTGCTTCCCAGGGATCCGGCCAGGACCTGAGCCATTCCCTGGGAAAAGTTTCCTCGGACCTGGTAAAAAGAATGCCCCCCCAGAACCTGGAAGCCGAACAGGCGGTTCTGGGCGGGGTTTTTTTATCCAACGAGGTCCTGCATACCCTGGTGGACCTTTTGAGCGAGGAGGACTTTTATTCTCCGGCGCACCGCATAGTGTTCAGGACCTTCCAGGAGCTCTACCGCAGGAACATTCCAGTGGACCTGGTCACCGTGCACGAGGAACTGGAAAAAAACTCCCAGTTGGAGACTATCGGCGGGGCCGTTTACCTGGCTTCCCTTACCGAAGCCGTGGCTGCCTCGGCCAACGTGCATTTTTACGCCCAGATAGTTAAGGAAAAGTCTGTACGCAGGCATCTGATACAGGCCGCTACAGACATTATCGCCCAGAGCTTCGAACCGGCCAGCGAAATAAGCCAGCTTCTGGACAACTCTGAGCAGAGTATATTCGCCATCAGCGAATCCAAGACAAAACCGGTTTTCAAATCCACAAGAGACCTGGTGGATGAAGTTTATAAGCTCCTGGAGCAGAGGGTGGAGCGCAAGGAACTGGTAACCGGGGTGCCTACGGGTTATCACAAGCTGGATGAAATCACCGCCGGTTTTCAACCCACAGACCTTATTATCTGCGCCGGCAGACCCAGCATGGGCAAGACCGCCTTCGCTCTCAACACAGCCATGCGCTCAGCAGTAGCCCACGGGGTGAAAACAGCCATATTTTCTCTGGAAATGTCCATGGAGCAGCTCATGATGCGCATGCTCTGCTCCTGGGGCAAGGTGGACCTTAAAAACCTCCGGACGGGGTTTTTAAGCGACGAGGACTGGGCCCGGCTGCATCAAGCCGCCCAGGCCCTGTCCAGGGCTCCCATATATATAGATGACACCCCTGCCCTGTCCTCCATGGAAATGCGGGCCAGGAGCCGCAGACTCAAGTCCGAGAAAGGCCTGGACCAGGTGGTTGTGGATTACCTGCAGCTCATGCGGGCCGGAAGATTCATCGACTCCCGGGAGCAGGAGATCTCCGAGATATCCAGGTCCCTCAAAGCGCTGGCCAAGGAGTTAAACGTCCCTGTGGTGGCCCTGTCCCAGCTCAACCGCAAGGTCGAGGACAGGACCAACAAACGCCCTGTTCTGTCCGACCTGCGCGAATCCGGGGCAATCGAACAGGATGCGGATGTCATCCTGTTTCTGTACCGTGACGGTGTATACAATCCCAAGGAGGATAATCCGCGCCGGAACGTGGCCGAGGTCATCATAGGCAAGCAGAGAAACGGTCCTGTAGGAACCGTGGAACTTTCATACCTGGACCGCTTTACCGCCTTTGAAAACCTGACCCATGTCCCGTCCCCTTCCGAAGAAGAAACCCAGACGTTTTAGCCTGGTGTGCAACATTAAACCAAAATATTTCCATTAATGTCAGCCACATGCCCTGAACCGCCATGCCGGCACCCATTAATAACAGCGATCATAAACCGGGGAGGAGTATGCAAGTCTTTGACAGGCACGAAGTCCTTGATAGAAATGAAATCGAAAATCTGCAGGCCATAAGGCTTAAGAATACGGTTCACCAGGCCACTGCCTCCAATTTCTACCGCAACAGCCTTGCCCGGGCCCGCGTGAAGGTCCCGGATATAAATTCCCACAAGGACATCTCCAGGCTCCCTTTTACCACCAAGGAAGACCTGCGCCAGCAATACCCTTTCGGCTTTCTGGCCATGCCCAAAGACAAAATGGTCCGCCTGCACGCCTCTTCAGGAACAACCGGGTCCTCCACAGTAATTCTGCACACTCAGAACGACCTCAACGTATGGGCCGACCTGGTGGCCAGATCCATGCACTGCGCCGGGGTCCGCTCCAGCGACGTCTTCCAGAACATGAGCGGATACGGCCTTTTCACCGGGGGCCTGGGCATACATTACGGCGCAGAGAGGCTGGGCTGCCTGACCATTCCCGCCGGCGCCGGGAACAGCAAGCGCCAGATCAAGATGCTGGGGGACTACAAGGTAAGCGTGGCCCATATTATTCCATCGTACGCCCTGCACCTGGGCTCGGTATTTGACGACCTGGGTGTGGATCCGCGCTCCATGCACCTGCGCATCATGCTCATCGGGGCCGAGCCCCACAGCGAGGAAATAAGGAGCAGAATCCAGGAAATTTACGGGGCAAAAGCCTACAACTCCTACGGCCTGTCCGAAATGAACGGCCCCGGAGTTGCCTTCGAGTGCGAGTATCAGACCGGCATGCACCTGTGGGAGGATGCTTACCTGGCGGAAATAATCGACCCCGAGACCCTGGAGCCTGTTCCCCAGGGCCAGACCGGGGAGCTGGTCCTGACCACACTCACCCGGGAAGGAATGCCCATCCTGCGCTACCGCACCCGGGACCTTACCCGTTTTATACCCGGAGAATGCCCCTGCGGGCGCAGCCACAGGCGTATAGACCGCATCACCGGACGCTCCGACGACATGATCGTCATCAAGGGGGTAAACATCTACCCCATGCAGGTGGAAAAAATACTTATGTCCATTCCCGAAGTGGGACAGAACTATATCATCCAGCTTGAGCGC
>PWFB01000037.1 GCA_003553695.1 Desulfonatronospira sp. | reverse complement strand
TTGAATTAAGTTAGGTGTTTAACGGTTTTGATTAACGCTGCCTACGTCGCTCAGACAGTTTACGCCCAGTTTGCCGAATCCCCGGACCCTGGCTTTTCGTCCGCAGGTGGTGAATAGTTACTTTCAAGCAAGTATTGACAAACCCTGCAAGCTCAGCGTCTGGAGTTTTGAGATATAATTTGACATTTTTCTCCATCCAGTCTAGTCATTTTTCTATGAATTTTTTTTCAAAGGAGCAGAAAATCTTTTTATTATGCCATTGCCGCCTTGTGATGCCCACCTGAAGAGCCTTTTCAAGTTGCATTACCCTTGATGCCTTAATTTTTTCAGACCCTGTCCGATTTACATGCTTGCCTTCGCGGGCTTGGCCGTAATAATAACGGCATGGTCTTGTCAGTTTTAATCAGTGTTAAAATCAATCAGGAGGAGAAGTTGATGCAAAGTCCGTTTCCCGAGTTGCAGCTTTTTATCACCGGTCCTATTTATGTCCGCCCAGAGGTGCGCCAGGCCGGACTCTGGCCGGAGTTCGGCCACAGGGATGCAGAGAACCGCAAGCGTTTTGAACCCATAATGAAAAACCTCAAAATTCTGGCCGGAGCACCGGATGATTACGAGGTGATAATTTTCAACGGCAGCGGCACCACTGCCATGGAGGCCTCCATCAGATCCCTGGTGGCCGACTCAGAAAAAGTGCTCAATGTGTCCGTAGGGGCATTCGGTGATCTGTACCATAAGCTTGCCGTGGTCAATGGCAAGGATGCGGTCCAGCTGAAGTTTGATCCAGGCTCCTGCATAGATACATCCAGGCTGCAGGAGGCGCTGAATGAGCACAAACCGGCGGTGGTTTCTCTGACCCACAATGAAACCTCTACGGGTGTGACCAACGATATCAAGGCGGCCTGCGAGGTCATCCGCAGGTCCGGGGCCCTGGCCCTGGTGGATGGAATCAGCATATTCGGAGGTTCCCCCAGCCATATCCAGGGTACGGGGTGTGCAATGTATATAGCCTCCACCCAGAAAAGCCTGGGGTTGCCGGCCGGGTTCGGAGCAGCTTTTGTAAGTCCGGAAGCGGTGCCCAAGGCGGAAAAGGTCTCCAACCGGGGTTTAATCTCCGATATTCTGGCCCAGCTTCCCAGGGCCAGAAAGTTTCAGACCCTGACCACTCCCAACTGCACTCTGGCCAACCAGATGTATATGCAGATGGAATATATTGTGAATCAGGAAGGAGTGGAGAATCGTTTCAAAAGACATATCCGGATGCGCGATGCTGTACACGAATTCGTCTCCGGACTTGAAGGCTTTGAGCTCTTTGCTCCCGAAGGCTGCCGTTCTCCGACTGTTACCTGCGTGCGCGTTCCTGAAAGCATGACAGCGGCCAGGCTCAAGGAAATCAAGGAGACTCTACGGGAGAAAGGATATCTCTTTGACCCGGGTTACGGGAAACTCAATGACTCCCTGGAACAGGCCGGGAAAAGAGCGGTTTTCCGTATAGGCCACATGGGGGACATGAATATGGATATGCTGAATGGATATCTGCAGACTCTCAAAGGCATACTGCAGGCTTAAAAAACAGGTGCCTTTCAAAGGTTCCGGCAAAGGAGGTCAAATTTTATGAGGATTCTGGCAAATGACGGGCTGGTGGATGAAGCTGTCAATTTTCTGCGCCGAGAAGGTTTCAGCGTGGACACGGAAAAGCGTGACCATGATGACCTGCTGGGAGATCTGCCGGATTTTGACGCCCTTCTGGTGCGCAGCGCAACCAAGGTGAACAGAGAACTTATCGAGGCAGCCACCACCAGGCGGGGCAAGCTGAAGATAATCGGCCGCGGAGGAGTAGGCACGGACAACATCGACCTGCAGGCCGCAAAGGAATGCGGCGTAGTGGTTAAATTCGCCCCCCACGGCAATATCAATGCCACAGCTGAGCATGTAATCGGACTCATGTTCGCCATTGCCCGCAAGGTTCCCTTTGCCCATCATACGCTGAAATCGGGCACCTGGCACAAGGCCCGCTTTAAAGGAGTGGAACTGCAGGGCAAGACTCTGGGCCTCATCGGATGCGGGCGTATAGGGCAGGCTGTAGCCACCAAGGCCAAGGACCTGGACATGAAGGTCATAGGCTTTGATATGCAGCGCTGGATGGATTCTGAAGTGGATTATATGGATTCCATGGAAGAGGTGCTGGACCATGCCGATTTTGTAAGCATCAATACCGGCGGTACCCACACTCTGATAAGAGAGCCTGAACTGGAGCGCATGAAATCCAGCGCTTTTCTGATTAATGCATCCAGGGGGGTAAATGTGGAGGAAAACGCCCTTTACCATGCCCTTAAAAACGGCAGAATTGCCGGAGCGGCCCTTGACTGCTACGAAAAGGAGCCCAAGCGTGAAGGCGAGCCCTTTACCAGTAAACTGGCCGAACTGGACAATATTGTTTTGAGCGCTCACTTAGGGGCTTCCACGGCCAGTGCCGCCAGCAAGACAGGGATGGAAATCGCCGATGTGGTTTCCAGGTACCTCAAGTATGGTGACTTCAGGCAGTCAGTCAACGTGGGTGAGACGGTAATCGATGAAGGCATTGATCTTTACACCGTTTTCATTACCCACGAGGACAAGCCCGGAATGTTCGGCAAGTTCGGCACAGCCTTCGGAGATATGGGGATTAATATCCAGGAAAATAATTCCAGACGTCTGGCCGGGCTGGCCCAGACCATATATACCATCCAGGAAAAACCAACTCCAGAGATGCAGGAGAAGCTCCTGGAAATTGACGGGGTAAGAAGGGTGGTTTACTAAATTAATGTGACAATGCTTTTGTCGGGGTCGGTACAGGGGTCAGAATTAAAAAATCGAGGAGTATTTCACATGACATAGCCTTACGATTTCCCCCCGACCCCGATCCTGGCACTGCCAGGCCCTGGAAACGGCCTGCTACACAACAATCCAGTGCCCCTGGCCCGCAGGGGCACATATGTGCCTGCCTGTATTTCAGGATATATCTCCTTGACCAATATGCCTTACCTTCCGGGCCTTAACATCCCTTATTAATAATAATAGTTCTTGCTAAGACATAGCTGCATGATTATTAATCAATCTGTAACTGTTCACCATTATGATAATGAGTTCCAGTTGTCCGGAAATTCGGCAAACAGGACGTAAAAACTCGCTCCAAGGCAGCGTAAATCAAAACCTCTTCAACTTTTTTCAGTTAGAAAATATTCGATTATATTATACTTTGAATTAAGTTGGATGCTTAACGGTTTTGATTAACTCTGCCTACGTCGCTCAGACAGTTTACGCCCAGTTTGCCGAACCCCCGGACCCTGGCTATTCGTCCGCAGGTGCTGAATAGTTACATCAATCTAAACATTTTTTATCGGTTTTTATTGTAACTTGAATTTTTTCAGATTGCCGGAGGAGCTATGAATAGAAAGAACAAGTTGTTGAACCATGAGAAGTTGTTGCCTGAGTCTTCCTTGTCGCGCAGGTATTTTTTGAAAAGTCAGGCGGGCCTGGCGGCTGCAGTGGCTTTTTCCGGCCTTGGAGTGCTGGGTCAGGCGAATGTTTCCAGGGCAGGAAACAGCCCGGATATCGGCGTGGCCAGAGGCGGGCCGGCTGAGGCAGCCAGGGCCTGTGTGGAGCTTATGGGCGGCATGTCTTCATTCGTCACTTCCGGGGACAAGGTGGTGATAAAGCCCAACATGAGCTTTGCCCATACCCCGGACCGGGCCACCAATACACATCCCCAGGTGGTCAAAGCACTGGCTGAGATGTGCGTGGATGCCGGGGCATCCAGGGTCTTGGTCCTGGACAATACCCTGCAGTCGGCCCAGAGATGCATGGAGCTCTCAGGCATACGGGATGCCTGTGCACATATCCCCAATACCCGGGTAGAGACCTTTGGTGCCGCCCGTTTCTTCCGGGAGGTGTCCATTCCTGAAGGTGAAAGTTTTCGAAGCACCGAGGTCATGCGCGATGTTCTGGATGCGGATGTATTGATTGCCGCTCCTGTGGCCAAGTCTCATTCAGCCACCGGGGTCAGTGTCTCCATGAAGGGGATGATGGGGCTCATCCGCAAC
>PWFB01000195.1 GCA_003553695.1 Desulfonatronospira sp. | reverse complement strand
GCGCAGGACTTTTTTTTCTCACCTGGCAGAATCTGCGACAACAGCAGGAGCAGGTAAGAGAACATATGGCCCTTAGCGCCCAGTCCATAGGCCGGGGGGTGGAGGCAAACCTCTACCGCGGAGCCATGCGGGGTATGGGCAGCCGGAGATGGGGTGATGACCAGGGCTTTATCCCGGCGGCGGAGGACCTTTTAAAGGAGCTTATACAGGACGGGGGTGTTGTTTTTCTGGGCCTTTATGGTCCGGCTGGAGAAGAGCTTTATACCAGCCGCGAAATCCTGCCGAAGGATTTCGCCCCCGGGCCGGAGATGCTGGAGAGGGCATCCAGGGAGGTCTGGAGCACTGAACTGGTACTTGATGGACAGCAGGTGTTCATACAGGGTTTTCCCTCCAGACGTATGGGACATATGCGGGGCAGGATGATGATCCCGGAGGATGATGAGGAAGGTGGCTATGGAAGTTTGTTTATCGCTCTGGATATGTCCGGTCACCTGGAGGCCTACAGCGGATATAAGAGAACAATAACAGTTCAGGCCGCTTTTACTTTCAGCGCGGTGTTCATCATCGGCCTGCTGGCCTGGGGGTATGTGCGCAGAAAGGAGCAGGAAAAACAGTTTGTGCGTTTGAGCAGCTTTCATTCCAGGCTGCTGGATAATATGCCGGACGGGCTTATCAGTGTGAACTCCCGGATGGAGGTCACTGCGGCTAATCCAGCCGCCCAGGAGTTGCTGGGCCTGGACAAAAGTATGGTTGGCAGCAGACTGAGCCAGGTTCTGCCCCTGGAAATCGACCTGGAGCAAAAATCAGGCTGGGATGAGCTGGAAATCGGGGACAGGACCCTGGAGGTATTGATCCTGCCCATCCGGGAAGAAGAGGATTTTCTTGTGCTGCTTCGGGACAGGACCCGCATGCGCCAACTGGAAAGCAGTCTGGAGCACTCCAGGCGGCTGGCTGCGGTGGGGCGGTTTGCAGCCGGGCTGGCTCATGAGATACGTAACCCCTTGAGCTCGCTCAAGGGGTTTGCCCAGTATTTCCAGCGGAAATTTTCCAGGGATGACCCGGCATCAGAATATGCCCGGACCATGGTGTCCGAGGCCGACCGCCTGAACCGGGTTATAAACGACCTCATGTATCTTGCCCGTCCCAGATCCCTGCAACCTGAAGAGGTGAATCTGACAGAGCTTTTTCAGGAGGTCCGGGCACTTCTGGAAATGGATCTGGGATTCAGAGATGTTCAGCTGCTGCTTGAGCCGGGTGAAGTAGCACTAAAGGCTGACAGGGACCTCCTGAAACAGGCGGTGTTGAACCTGGTGCTCAACAGCCTTCAGGCTTCCAGTCCAGGCGGGGAGATAAGTCTGGCAGCTTCCCGGGAAAAGGGCCGGGTGCGTATTGATGTGCTGGACAAGGGTTGCGGCATGGATGCTTCCACGCGGGAAAAGGCCCTGGAGCCATTTTTTTCGGCCCGGGAAAAGGGAAGCGGGCTGGGACTGGCCATTGTGCACAGGATTATCCGGGATCACTCCGGGGACATAGAAATTGATTCCGTGGAAGGGCAGGGAACCAGGGTTGTTCTCTGGTTGCCGGACGGTAGGGAAAAGAGTGATGCCAAGGGTTTTGTCAAGCCTGATATGGAGAGAGAGGGGGACAGTTAGCATGTCTCAAAAGCCGAGGCTTTTGGTGGTGGACGACGAGTCCGGACACAGGATGATGGTCAAGGCCGTGATGCAGGACCAGGGTTTTGAGGTGCTGGAAGCCGGCAATGGACTGCAGTGCCTGGATATGCTGGAGCAGCAGGATATAGACGTGGTGCTTCTGGACATCAAGATGCCCGGCATGGACGGAATGCAGGTCCTGGATCGCATTCACAGGCTGCACTCCGGTGTGCAGGTGGTTATGCTCACGGCATTCGGCAGCGTGGGTTCTGCAGTGGATGCCATGAAGCAGGGAGCCTTCGACTACCTGACCAAACCTGCTGATATTGATGAACTAAAATCCGTTATCCAGATGGCCCTGGATTATTCCAGGCTGTTGCGCGACAATACCCGGCCCGGAAAAGGTTTCAAGGGTGTACAGGAAAAAACGCCGATCATCGGGCAGAGTCCCGCCATGCACAGGGTCATGGACCTGGTGCATCAGGTTGGACCAAGCGAAGCCAACGTACTTATAATGGGAGAATCCGGAACGGGGAAAGAGCTGGTGGCCAGGGCTCTGCATCAGGCCGGTCCCAGAAGAGAAGGCCCCCTTGTGAGCATAAACTGTGCAGCTCTGCCCCCGGAACTGCTGGAGAGCGAACTTTTCGGGTACAGAAAAGGGGCTTTTACCGGTGCAGCAAAGGATAAACCGGGCAAATTCCAGCTGGCGGAGAATGGCACCCTGTTTCTGGACGAGATAGGAGAATTTCCCCTGCAGTTGCAGGCCAAGCTTTTGAGGGCTTTGCAGGAAAAAGTGGTCCAGCCCCTTGGCGGTACGCAGGAAATCCCGGTGGATGTGCGCTTTGTGGCAGCCACCAACAAGGACCTGCTGCATGAGGTCAGGCAGGGTAATTTCAGGCAGGATCTGTATTATCGGCTGAACGTGGTGGAGCTCACAGTTCCTCCCCTGCGGGAAAGAATGGAGGATCTGCCCTTTCTGGTGAATCATTTTGTAGAAATCCTGGGGGAAAAAAATCGCAAGCAGGTGCGGGGCATAAACAATAATTTTCTGCAGGCCCTTAAGCGTTATCACTGGCCTGGTAATGTCCGGGAACTGGAGAACGTGATGGAGAGGGCCATAATTCTATGCAGAAGCGATGTCCTGGATGCAGGTGACCTGCCGGAGAGTATAGCCGCAGGAGATGGAGACGGTAATGCCGCCCATGAAAATACATGGGAGGAAGGACTGGGAAACGCTGAAAAGGAGACTCTGGAAAAAGCACTCAAGGCCAACAACGGGCACCGGGAAAGCACGGCCCGGACTCTGGGCATGAGCAGGCGTACCCTGCAGTACAAACTAAAGAAACATGGGCTGACCAGGAAAGTGTAACTGTTCACCATGATGATATGTGTTCCAGTGGTCCGGGGGTTCGGCAAACTGGATGTAAAAACTCGCTATACACTTTTTGACACTTCATTTCTGAATATCATGGAAAGTAGCGTTCATGGAAGAAACACCGGCCAAGGGGCAGAAATTCAGGTATGTCGTAGTAACTCTTTCTTACCTGTGTCAGTACTTCGCTGCGGTAAGCCGAAAAGTCAAACTCCCGGCCCAGTGCCACCGCGAATGACGTTTCCCGGACCTGAATCCGCCCGGGTTCCAGTTGTTCAAAATAGGGGCTCAGCCGATCCTTGTTCAGCTCATCATCCCGGGAAAGAAACAGGATGTCCCTGCCGTCAAGTTCCCTGAAGTCGGTTATGCGGTCATCCTCCCGCCCATACCTGGACCCTGTGCCAAGAACCCCCCAATAGTGTCCGGAATAGTAAGAGAGCACAGCTGATCGGGAATAGCTGGGCGTGGCGTAATAATCGGCCCTGAAGGGCTCCAGCTTTTCTGCAACCTGGGCCGGGCGCAGGTAAAAGACTGCATCCCGGTAAAGCCCTGGTCTATCCTTGATTATTTCCAGAGGCACAAGCAGGGCGGCTGTGATCAGCACAATATGCAGCAGGGCATAACCCAGCATGAATTTACGGCCCAGGGCCAGGGAATTTCCCGGCAATGCGGCGTAGAGCACATACAGGAAAGGCACAAAGCCCAGGATCCAGTGCGCGCCCACGGAATAAAACAGGGAAGCGGCGAAGAATATTGCCAGGGGGACCAGAGCGGCAAAGGCGAAAAGCACGTGTCCTTTCTTGCGTATTCTGCCTGCCACCTGGCTGCGGTGTCTGAAAAGCTGGACTAGTAGAACCGGGGAAATCACCCAGGCCAGAATTACCACGAGGATAAGAGGCTGCAGGGGGCTTAGCTGGGCATCGCCTCCCCTGCTAAAGAAATTGAACATGATGTTCACCCAGCAGTGTGTGTAGTTCCAGTACAGGTTGAATGCCGCCAGGGGCAGGCAGCCCATAAGGACAAGTCCCAGTCGGGGCAATGCTTTAATGCCTCTGGTAAAAAAATACAAAACATAGGCCACAAGCATAAGGGCGGCAAAATATTTGGATAGAAAGGCCAGCCCCAGCAGTATGCCCGAGAGAAAATAAAGCAGATGGCTGTTTCTGGTTTCAGCCCGGTGCAGGGCCAGTACGGATAAAAACATGGACAGGATAAGGGCGGTGTCAGTGGTGACCAGGACCCCCATTAGAAACACCGGGGTAAAGAGAAGGGTGGATGCGGCCAGTAAGGCTTTGGTGCGGTCATGTTCGCTGAGGATGCTGTATACTCCCCAGACCAGGACATAGCTGGCCAGGATGGAAGGCAGGCGTACCAGGATCTCGTGTCCGGAGATCAGCATGCACAGGTGGATCAGCCAGCCGATAAGCGGGGGGTGGTCATAATAACCCGGGGCCAGGTGTTGAGCCCAGATTACAAAATAGGCTTCGTCACCGGTCAGGGGAAGTGTACCGGCAAGGATAAGCTTTAACGGCAGGGACAGGAACAGGGAGAAATAAAAAAAGTCTCTGGCCTGGATGTAGTTCATTTTCTACTCATTTCGCGTTTGACTCGAAATGGGTAAGAAGTGACTTTTTATCCATTTCGAAAAGGGGCAGGAAGTATTCACTGACTATATGGACATGCGCTTGAATATTTTCTCGGGAATGCCTTTTATCACCAGCATGATCCAGCGCCAGACCCACCGGGTATAGACTATATCCCTCTTTTTGGTGATGGCCCGAAAAATATCTTTGGCTGCCTGTTCCGGAGTGGCTGTGAGCCGGGAAGGCAGGTCCAGGTCCCTGGTCATCCTGGTCCTGACAAATCCGGGCTTTACAGTGATCACCCGCACTCCGGATCCGTGCAGCCTGTTTCTAAGGCCGCTTAAAAAGGTGCTCAGACCGGCCTTGGCGCTGCCGTATACATAGTTGGCAGCCCGGCCGCGGTCGCCGGCCACCGAGCTTATCCCCGCCACAAAACCTTCTTTTGCCTGTTCCAGGCGGTTGGCGGCCACAGTGAGGATGCTTACGCACCCGGTATAGTTGGTATGAATGATTTTTTCCCACTGTTCGCGGGAGCTGCGGGCCAGGGATTCATCCCCCAGGATTCCGAAGGCCAGGACCACTCCATAAGGCCTTGTCTCCAGCCCGTCATAGAAATTTTCATGGGAGGCGAAATCCAGGGCATCGAAATATACTCCCCGGGCCTTGATGCCGTATCTGATTTCCAGGTCCCGGGCGTCTTTCTGCAGTTCTTCCAGGTTTCGTCCGGCCAGGTATAGATCATGACCTGCCGCGCCCAGCTCGTGGGCCAGGGCTTTAGCCATGTCCGAGCCGGCCCCCAGGATCAGTACTGGTTTTGACATAATCCAAGCCTCCTGGACTGCAGGGAACTTAATTTGTTTTCCGGGTCAAGCTTTTTTTTGAGTTCTAAAAATTCCTTTGCCCTGGGATAGCCTTGCCAGAACATGTGTTTTTGCATCCTGGCATCCTTGGCCAGGTAGATTCTGCCCCCAAGTTTTTGCACCACCCGGTCCAGGGCTTTTAACAGGGAAAAGACTCCGGGACGCATCGGAAAGTCCAGGGCCAGGGTGTAGCCGTATTGGGCAAAGGACAAAGGGCCTTCCCCGGGGCCAAGGAGTTTCAGCACAGCAAGATAGGGTGGCTGGCCAAAGGAATTTATATGCTGCAGGATTTTTTGCAGGCCTTCCCGGGAATTGCGGCTGGGCAGAACAAACTGGTACTGCAGAAAGCCTTTTTTACCGTAAAGCAGGTTCCAGTTGTCAATAACATCCAGGGGATAGAAAAAGGAGGCGATGTTTGAAAATTGGTAGCCGGTGCGCCTGGATTTGCGATAAAAATAGAGGCTGTTGAAGGCCTTGATCCCCAATGGGGACAACGCCCTGAAAGGCAGGTTGAAAGGTAAGCTCAAGACTTTGCTGTCCGGGTGGGTAAGCCCCCTGCGGGAAGCTTCACCTGCCCGGCAGTGTTCCCCGTGCATGAAAAGGCCCCGACCCAGGTTTCTGCCGCTTTTCAGGCAATCCATCCAGGCTACTGTGTAAGTGCTCTGGTGGTAGCTTTCAAAGAGCCCCATGAGCTGGTCCAGGTCTGCAGCCGGGATGGTTTTCTGGCGGATAAATACGGATTCCAGGGGCATAAGGCTTATCCTGGCCGAGAGTATCAGGCCCAGAAGCCCCATGCCGCCGCACACAGCCTGGAAAATCTCCGGGTTTTCATTTCTGGAGCACTCCAGGACCTGGCCCTGTGGAGTCAAAAGACGCAGATCCAGCACGTGCCGGCCGAAGGCGCCATGCAGGTGGTGGTTCTTGCCGTGCACGTCACTGGAAATGGCCCCCCCCAAGGTTATGCGGCTGGTGCCCGGGGTAACTGGCAAAAACCAGCCATGGGGGATAATGACCGAAAGTATCTGGTCCAGGCTGGTCCCGGACTCGCATTCCAGGGTGCCTTTTTGGGGATCAAGGTGAATTAAGCGTTTGAAGCCGGGGGTGGAGATGATGTCAGCACCCAGGGAGCAATCCCCGTAAGAGCGGCCCAGACCCCGGGGTATGCATTTATTTGCTTCTTCAAGAATGCTTAGGGCCTCATCCTGGGATCTGAAGTCGGCCAGAGCGGCTTCTACCCGGGGATAGTTGTTCCAGTTGGATACCAGCAAGCTTTTTTATCTCCATCAAAGAAAGCATCTCACGCCCGGGCCAATATTATCTCCCGGCAGCAAAAACCCACTTTTTGTCCAGCCTGTACTTGAGAATATAGCCGATGGTAAGGCCCAGTGCCCCTCCCACGTACTTGGCCTGGGGAAATTCAAAAAGATGGTGAAATCCGATTTCAGTGCCCCAGAATATCAGGGTGGTAAACAACCCCATGCAGGAATAAAGGAAAAATTTCCTGGTGTCATCGTATAAGTCCCGGGCAATGTATCTGAAAATATACCTCTTGTCCAAGAGGTACTTGGTCAACAGCCCGGTGAATGTGCCGCAGGCCAGGGCCAGGTATAGATCCAGGGCACCCTGGTACAGGCTGAAGCTGAGCATTTGCGTACCCAGATTGACCAGAATGGCAGTCAGGGCAAACACGGCGTATAAGAATGCTGTGGTCATGTCAGGGCAAGGATTAGAAAAAACAGCAGCCAGCAGGCCACGGTTGTCTGCATAAAGCGGTCTTCAAGCATAACCCGGGTGGGATTGCCGCCTCCCTGGTGGACAAACACTATCTGCAGGTAACGCATGATCCCCATTAGAACAAAGACAGCGCTCAGGTACAGGTGTCTGGAATCGAAACGGTCCTGGACTTCCGGGGATATGGTGTACATGATATAACTGACCAGGGTCACGGCAGCCATGATGATCATGGAGACGTTGACGAACTCCAGATTGTAGCCGTCAATGCACTTGCGCACATCCCTGCCTTCCCCGGACAGAAGCACATCGTCCCGGCGCTTGGCCAGGGCCAGGAACAGTGCCAGCAAAAAAGTCATGAGCACTATCCACATGGAGGCCAGCACCCCGGCGGCCATTGCACCGGCGAATATCCTGAGTACGAAACCAATGCCTATGATGAATACGTCCAGGACAGCTACGTGTTTTAATTTTACTGTGTAAAAGGTGTTCAGCAGAGAATACCCGGCCAGAATGAAAAATATTCTCCAGTCAAGAGCAAGGCCCAGGCCCAGGCCGGCAATCAACAGAACAGCCATGCAGATATATGCCCTGGATATGGAAATCAGGCCCCTTGGCAGGGGTCGATGCTTTTTTAACGGGTGCCTGCTGTCTTCAGCAATGTCCTTTATGTCGTTGAAGATATAAACACTGCTGGCCACCAGGCAGAATGCGGCAAAGGCTGTAAAGGTCCTGAACAGGGGTTCGGCTTCCAGGAAACGAAAGGAAAAGAAAAGCGGAGCGAACACAAACAGGTTCTTGATGTACTGGTGCGGTCTTAAGAGGGGTATGTAGGCCTTGTTTAGCATTTGTTCGGGCTTGGGGGTTTGTTTTACAGATATGATTGATACGCCGGCCGAATTACACCAGGCAGAGCTCCCTGGCGGGAAGTGATTGAAGCTTCTGGTCCCAGTAAATCTCCAGGGTGCCGTTGCCCGGGTCGGGCCGGGGAAACTCGTCCGGGCTGCGGCGGCTGAGACGCAGATACAGGCAGATAAGGGCCAGGATTTCCGGATCATTTTCCTGCCTCAAGGCCTTCAGGACCTGAAAACTACCTTCCCTGGCCAGTACCGGATCACCCTGGGCCAGCCTGGCCAGGCCCCAGAAAGCTCCCCGGCGAAGGGGAAGGTATTCCAGATAGTTGTCACTGCCAGTGTCTCCCTGGGCCAGGTAGGAGAATAAAATGCGGCGATACTCCAGAGCCAGGCCCTGGTGGCGGGCCATGATTTCCCCCATGCATTCCGGCGACCCCCATCCTATGCCGCCGGACTCGTCGTTGAGGGTCCACATGAAGCGGCGCATGACAATGCGGGCCTGTTCCAGGTCGGATTGAGCAATTCTGCTTGCTGTTGCCCCGATGGCTGTGACAGAATGCCATTTTATAAGCTTCCGGGGGCTTAAAAGAGCTGAATATAAAGCCCCCAGAAGTTTCTGCGCTGGGTATTGCTTAAGTTCCGAAAGAACCGGCTCAATATCCTGGCGGTCCAGAAGACCTGGTATTTTCTTTTTCAGTTCCCGGTAAGCAGGCTTTTTACTGCTTTGCTGCATGGATTAGGCTTGAGTTCTGGCTTTAATGGCCGAAGCCAGGGTGCGTCCCAGTTCCTTGCACTGGGCCAGTTGTTCATGTGCGGGGACATACCTGGTTCGCAACGGCTTTTCCGGGAGTTCAAACCCGGCCTCCTCCAGGACCCTGGCTATTGCCCCGGGGGCTTCCCCGCTCCAGCCGTAGGACCCTAGGGATGCTCCCAGCCGGTTCTTGGGCTTTAAACCTTTCATGTAGGTCAAGAAATCCGACATGAGGGGGAGCATGCCGTTATTGTGGGTAGGAGAGGCACAGACCAGGGCCGCTGCATCCGAAAACTCGCCCATGACATCGCTGTGGTGAAAGGATTTAAGAGACATCATCCTGATATCTATGCCTTCTTCGGTGAGGGCATCAGCCACGGCCTTGACCATCTTTTCGGTGCTGCCCCACATGGTGTCGTATACCAGAACAGCCTTGGGCTTTAGGGTCTGTGCGGCGAATTCGGCATAGCCTTCCAGGATCCTGTCCGGGTGGGTGCGCCAGATGACACCGTGGTCCGGGGCGATCATGTCTATTTCCAGTCCTGCCTCCTGCACTTTGTTCAAAAGTTTCTGGACCAGAGGCGAAAAGGGCAGGATGATGTTGGTATAATAGTGTCTGGCTTCCGAAAGAAGAAGGTTCAAATCGTGCTCATCGTCGAATATCTTCTGGCTGGCTATGTTCTGACCGAAGGCATCACTGGATATGAGCAGCTTGTCTTCAGGGATGTAGGAGAACATACTGTCCGGCCAGTGCAGCATCCTGGTTTCCATGAAGGTCACGTTTCTTTTGCCCAGGGAAATGCTTTCTCCGTCCTTGACCACCTGCAGCGGCCATTCTTTGTTGTGAAAATGGTCGTGGATGGCCTTTTCACCCATGGGTGAGCAAAATATCTTCTCCGGTTTAATCTTGTCCACCATGAAGGGCAGGGCCCCGGAGTGATCAAGTTCCACGTGATTGACCACTATGTAGTCAATTTCCTCAAGCTTTACCAGGCTTCTGACCTGGTGGTAGAGGTCCCATTTGAATTTTTCACTGACTGTGTCGAAAAGGGTGATCTTGTCGTCCAGGACCAGGTAGGCGTTGTAACTGGTACCCCGGCGGGCCATGGCATAACCGTGAAAATTCTTCAGGTTCCAGTCTATTGCTCCGACCCAGTAAATATTCTTTTTAATTTCAATTGCAGGCATTTGTCCTCCACAGAAGCCCTATAGGGAGTTAGCAGCCCCGCAGAAGCCATCAGCGGGATACTTTCCAGGTTGTGTTGCAGCGCACCCTTTTAGTCTGCTTTTACTCTGTTAGACGCCTTTGGCAACAGGAATCGTACAGCCGGGCCCTCGAAACGGAATACCGACCAGAAGGCCAGGACGCATGGGCGTTATTCAGCTAAATAGATGCCTGCCCCGAAAAAAGCAGTAAACAGTTTTGAAAATCTTAGCCTTCAGGGGCAAAGTCCTCTTTTCCTGCTCCGCATACCGGGCAGACCCAGCTGTCAGGCACATCTTCGAACCTGGTGCCTGCTGCTACCCCGTTGTCCGGATCACCGGCAGCAGGATCGTAGGCGTAACCACAGATTGTACATACCCATTTTTGCATGTTTTCCTCCAAGTGCTGGTTAAAAATTACAGGCATGGCTGGTGCTCAGCCTGGTGTTTTGAATTCGTTATCCTTCCTTTGCAGACCCGGGACCGGCCAGGGGAAGGAAGTTCTTGGGAGCAGCCCCGCAAACGGGACACTTCCAGCCCTCGGGAAGATCTTCAAAGGCAGTTCCCTTGGGGGTTTTACTTTTCCGGTCACCTTTGTCCGGGTCGTAAATACAGCCACAATTGGTCATCTGGCATTGCCACATTTCTTCAGGCTGGGCCATTTTCTACTCCTGGGGCAGGGCCTGTCAGGGCCGGCTGCGCTGATTGAATGGTTTGTAATCCTGGCTTACGGCATTATTTGCACTGGTATATCTGCTTCCGGCCGGTGGAGAAAAAAGTTTTGGGTTTAGCAGTGCCAAGCTCTGGTATTCTTAACAGTGCTGGCAAAGAACCTCAAAATGAGCCTGGGGGTGGACACAGGAAGGACATTCCCCGGGTGCCTCGGCGCTTTTGTGGGTGTAGCCGCAATTCTGGCACTTCCAGGTTACTTCCTGGTCTTTTTTAAACACCTTGCCCTGTTCTATGTTGGCAATCAGGGTGCGATACCTGTTTTCATGGAACTGTTCGGACACAGCTATAGCTTCCATGGCCTCGGCCACTTCGACAAATCCTTCCTCTCTGGCTGTTTTGGCGAACTCGGGATACATGTGCTGATGTTCGTGGTTTTCTCCGGCAGCTGCTTCCTTGAGGTTTTCAAGTGTGGAGCCGATTTTGCCGGCCGGGTATGCAGCCTGGATTTCAACTTCGCCGCCCTCCAGGAACTTGAAAAGTCGTTTGGCGTGTTCTTTTTCGTGATTGGCTGTTTCTTCAAAAATATTGGATATCTGGACGTAACCGTCCTTTTTGGCCTGCTTGGCGAAGTAGGTGTAACGGTTTCGCGCCTGAGATTCACCGGCAAAAGCGGTAAGGATGTTTTTTTCAGTTTTGGTGCCTTTCAAAGATTTCATAAGCATCAACCTCCTGGTTTTTTTGGTTTTTTGATAAAGATAGTTAACATAAGCCACAGTTGCCATCAGTCTGACTGATCAACAAAATTTTTCTCAGTATGGAAAAATCTGATCTATTGCTCAGGATAAACACTTCGGGGGTACTTCAGTTGTTTTCCTGATTACATTCAGGGCAGACACCCAGGAGTTCCAGCCTGACCCCGGTTATTTTAAAATCCGTCTCCACCCGGGTCAGCTGATCCATATCAATGTCCGGCTCCTTTGGGGCATCCTGGACCTTTCCGCAACAGGAGCAGATAATGTGCAGATGAGGATCGGGGATCCCATCGAATCTTTTCTGATCCCCACAGGTCTCTATCTTGCTGATTATCCCCTCTTTGGAAAGAATATCCAGGTTGCGGTAAACTGTGCCAAGGCTTATATTGGGCAGTTCACTGCGGACCTGATCATAGACCTGGACAGCTGTAGGGTGGCTGCGTGAATGCCTAAGTTTTTCCAGTATGATTTTTCTTTGTTTTGTCAAGCGCATAATTATTTTTCCTTTTTAGGAATCGTTATCGTTGTTCAGGTGTTTGTCAAGTATTTTTTCAGGCCTGGAAACGAACAGCAGTGATGCGGGGCAATGTGCGCCTTTGTAGATTTGACCGGGGCTTGTGACATGGGTGTAGATGTAAAAGGTCCATTTTCTCTTGTGAATCAAGTTAACCCGGCGATTCTCGTGTAGGAACTCGGTATAAGTGGGTAGAGGTCACAAAAAATTAAGGGCTCTAGGGATCCTGGCACAAATTAAAAGGCCTGGGACGACATATGCGCTCCACAGGCCTTGAATGCTTCAACGGGAAAACCGGCCGGAGAATCTAATCCACGACAATCATATCCTTGATATTTTCATAGATGCTTTCGCCGATCCCGGATACCTGCATGATATCCTCTTTGTTCTCGAAAGGAAATCGCTCGCGGTGCTCCACGATTCTCTCTGATAGAGCCGGGCCTATTCCCTGCAGGCTTTGCAGTTCCTTCTGTTCAGCTGTATTGATATTTATAAGGTTTTCTGCCATTGACGATGCCGGAGCCAACAAAAGTGTCAGGGCGAAAAAAAGTATAACTACTTTCAGAGTCAATTTAGCCATAATCCCCTCCTTGTCTGATATATCGCAAATTTCCCGTTGAAGTCAAAAAACAGAGCAAAATTGAGTTTTATGGTGTACATAAATAACCGACTAATATATATAATGATTATAATTAATATAGCATATAAGAACCGGAAGTGCAAGAGTCTGTCAAGTATTTAAAAAACGAAACAAGCTCAAAATTGCTGCGGGATTCATTGAAAAGTTTTGAGCAGGAGGACGGTTTTCCTTGCTCAGTTTTTCGATTTTCAATTCAGCAATAAAAAAGCCCATGTCCGCAAGCGGACATGGGCTTTTTAAGTACAAACTATTGAAATTTAAGACAGATGCTAATGCATTCCTTCACGTACCTCATTCATGATCCTGCGGGCTTCTTCCAGTTTTTCCTTTTGTTCCTCGGAAACCTGGGAGCCAACGTATTCTGCTTTTTTAGAAATTTCTTCAAGCATGCCGCCAAGGACCATGTTTCTGACCACGTCAGGCAGGTCTTCGATTTCTGCGATTCGCTCATCCATCTTGGCCATGTTTTCGTCAAGCTTTGCAATCTGTTTTTCGGCCTTGTCGAGGTTGTCAGCAATGCCTTCGGTCTGTTGTGTAATCTGGCGCATATCTGATTTTAAGCTGCTCATATCGCTGGCCATTTTGTCTTCGACATCTTCTACCATGGTCCTGGCTTCCTCAATAAGGTCGACCTTCTGGGAAAATTCCTGCACCTTGGAGTTGACGGTGTAGTAAAAAATAATCAGCAGAAATACAGCCAGCACTGCTACCACAAGGGCGATCTTGCCCATATCCTGCTTGACATTGCTGACCTCATCCGGAGTAAAAGAGGGGTTGTTGCCTTGTTCCTCTCCCACGGGCTTTATTTTTTCCTGGGACATTACCTGAAAACCTCCTTTTAAAAATTTGGCTTTTTAAAGCTGTTTAGATGCCACCAACTTATAGATTCTCCACAAAAACTTGACAGCGGGAGGCTGATTATATGGACACCTCCGGGGCATTTTGGACCACTTACCAGCCTTTTTATACTCATTACCTGAAACTGCAGTGCATAGCAAGTTTAAACTGCCGGCAAATTGCCCAGCAACAAAATTTATAATTTGAGCCGTCTTGATTAGTACTTTGATGTTGATTTTTTCATCAGGAGGTTTAAAATTGGTCTCTGTCGAGTGAAGATGAAATAAGTGCCCTGTAAAAGGTTTTGGATACTTTTAAATAATATGAGGATATTATGGCGTTAAAATTCAAGAAAGGATTCTGGCTGGTACTGGTATTGATTCTGGCAGTGGGCGCGGGATACGTATATGTAAACTACGTGGACAGGGAGGAGCCTGTAATCGGCATTGAACCTGAAGTGAGTCATACTAATGCTGAGAGATCCTTTGAAATCCAGGTGCATGATCCGGGACTGGGCCTGAAATATGTTGAAGTGCAGGTGTTGCAGAACGGAGAGGTTAAAAAATCGGTTCAGGAGGAGATTGAACCAGGAGTCAACGACCTGCAGGCAAGCCTGGAATTACCTGCCCTGGACCAGGGAGAATTCGAGCTTCTGGTCCGGGCTGTAGACAGGTCCATTGTCAACTGGGGGCGGGGAAACGAGTCCCTGGCTTCCAGGAAGATGGTCTTTGACAGCGTTCCCCCTTCAATTTCACTGGTATCCTCCATACATAATCTGAACCAGGGCGGGGCGGGCCTGGTCATCTATGCCCTGTCCAAGGAAGTGGAAAAGACCGGGGTGCAGCTGGGTGAATATTTTTTTCCCGCTTATCAGAAACCTGACGGAAATTATTACTGCCTTTTCTCCTTTGCCTATGATGCTGATCCCCAGGGGGATACCCCCAGGGTCATGGCTGAAGACAAGGCTGGCAACAAGCAGGGGACGGGCTTCAACTATCATGTCAATGCCAGGAATTTCAGGCAGGCCGAGCTGAATATAAGCGATGGATTCTTGAGGTCCCAGATGCCCCAGTTTGAAAGCAAGTTCCCGGGGGAAGATGATCTTCTGGAAGTTTTTTTGAGGGTAAACCGGGAGTTAAGGGAGCAGAACCGAAATAAAGTGCGAAAGATCTCGGCCAGAACATCTACTGACTTCATGCTTGAAGGGCCCATGAGGCGCAAGCCAGCTGCATTCATGGCCGGTTATGCGGACCACAGAACTTATTATTATGAAGGTGAAGAGATTGACCGCCAGGTGCACTTGGGAGTGGATCTGGCTTCCACGGCTCAGGCTCCGGTTCCGGCGGCTGAAAGAGGTGAAGTGGTTTTTACCGGGGATCTGGGCATATACGGGCAGACGGTGATTCTGGATCATGGCCTGGGGCTGCAGACTCTTTACGCTCATCTAAGCAGCATCGACGTCAGTGAAGGACAGGAGGTTGCCAGAGAGGAAAATATAGGCAGGACCGGCACTACCGGCCTGGCAGTTGGGGATCATCTGCATTTCGAGGTTCTGGTGTCCGGTATACCGGTGAACCCTGCCGAATGGTGGGACGGCACCTGGCTGGAAAATAATATATTCAGTAAGATAGGTTATTAATAACTTTTGCCCGCCAGGACACAAGCGCATGATGCCCGGCTCTCCGGTCATGAGAGTCCGGGCATCATGTCTGTGTTTTGCACCCCGTTTTCATGGAATGAAAAAGCTGTAAGGACATTTTACAAAAGGCGGAAGCTGTTTTCCAGATCCAGTTCCTCCTTATGCTTTTCTATCTGGCTCTGCCCGCCAAGAATGCTTATGACACCCCTGTCTTTTTTCAGGGCCTGGTTCAGGGCCTGCCCGAATTCCCGGAAGTTTTCCACTGAGGCACCAAGTATCTCATCTCTGATATTCTGGCGATATTCGTCAGTAATATCGGCCAGATAGCAGATCATGGATGAAAATCCCTTGGCGTCTGGCAACTGATAGCTGTCCATTTCGCCAATGGCTCCGATCACCGCCTTTTCCACCTCATCCGGATCCAGGTCAGGACTGGCAAGATAGGCCCCTGAGCCTTCAAAAGACTGCAGCGTGTTGGTAATATTGGGGTCGCGGTAAGAGGTAAAGGCCATGACATTGTTGAAATGGTCATAGCTGCTGAAGGCCCCGTAAGCACCCCCCTGGACCCGGATCTTGTCCCAGAGCCATCCGGCGCGCAAAAACCTGGTGGCTGCCAGGGATGACCCGTGAAACCGGTATGCTCCGGCTTCAAGGTCCACGGCCCGGCCCACGTAGTTGACCCTGGCCGGGATGAAAAGGGCTTCGTTACCGGGAGTGCAGCTCCATTTCCAGTGTTGACGGGATGGCTCTTCCAGGGGAAGCTCCTGCAGAAAGTCCTGCAGGTGTTTACAGCCCTGGTCCAGAGCTTCTTCCTCGGCAGTTATATTCACCAGCAAGCTGCCCTTATGCACCAGCAGGGTTTTTATGTCTTCCAGGTGGGAAAGGACCTGGTCCCAGTTGTTTTCTATGTTTTGTAGGAGATGCCTTAGAAACAGCAGGTAGGTTACACCGGACATATGTTCCTGGGCCCAGTCAGCTTCCGAGTACCTGGCCTTGAGGCGCATGCCCACCACCCGGTGCCCTGCAGGCACCAGAGCCTGTTCCAGGCCTGATTTTTCTTCAAGGACCATCTGCCTGAAGCGCTCTTTGTTGTCCAGTTTGACCTGGGTAAGAATATCCCTGAATATCTTGAACATGTACGGGATTTTTTCCGGCAGGGATTTGCCGCGCAGAAAGAGCCGGCAGGTGCTCTCTCTGGCTCCACGCACCGAATGGGAAAAAGGGACCGGAACAATGCCGCCGGTGAGCTGCCTTATCCTGGTGGTGAGGGCTGTATAGTCCTGACTGAAGGTGCCTATTTCCAAAAGGGCCCTTCCAAACAGGGGAACATAGGAAAGGTATTTCTGGGGAAGAAAATGCAGATCCATGCCCAGGTCCAGGTAGAAAATACCTGAGGTGGGCTGGGGGTGCAGAAGCAGGGTGGCTCCCTGCATCTTTTGTTCCCTTCTGGGCACGGTGCGGACCTTTGGCTCCATGTCCGCTCTTGTAAGTCTGGGAATCCTGGCCAGTTCCTCCGGGTCATCGGGCTCTTCCTGCCATCTCATGAACCTCAGGGTGCTTTCCACCAGTTCCTGCACCTGCTTCTGGTCCAGTTTTTTCCTGGCTTCTTCCAGGCGCTGGTTTTCCGTTTCCAGGATCCTGCGTTCCATCTCGGAATCGGGTTTTAGTAGAACCACGGTTCTATGAGGGTTGTCCAGGAAATGTTCCTGAAGAAGGTTTTCAAATACCCTTTCTCCCTGTTCGAGCCTAAGCTTGATCTGCTCCAGGACATCACTGAACTCCAGCAGAGGGAAAGGGCTTTCATCGTAGAGCCAAGTGCTCAGCGCTCTGAACATCACTGCCAGGCCCCGGGGAAAGGAGCCGGTGTTGTTTTCACGCAAAGCGAACTCTACGCTGCTCATGGCTGCCTGAACTATTTCCGGATCAATGCCGTTTATGGCCAGGTCTTGCAGAGTCTCCTGGATAAGCGATTCCACCTGTTCCAGGTTTTCCGGAGGCACCCCTTTCATGCCCGTGGAGTAGTACATTTGCAGGATGTCCGTTTCCAGGCCCACCCCGGCCAGGTCCTCACCCAGTCCTGATTCTATGAGCCTCTGGCGCAGTGGGGAGGCAGGCATTCCGGTGAGGATGAAATCCAGAATACGCAGTGCAAGGTTTAGCTGGGGGTAGCTGGTTTCCGGCAGAAGCCAGTTTATAGTCAGATAGCACCTGGGATCCCTTTCGTCTGAGGC